>NZ_JBHTCP010000002.1:0-317614 GCF_042665465.1 Fictibacillus iocasae
TAAAAAGCCACGTACTGGAACTGTTTGTGTCATCTTCAGTATAGTCACCGCATTCCCATTTTCATGCGGGGGTTGGGAGAGGACCGCTCATGATAGTTTTTATTTACAATAAGTCACCAATTTCCTCAATTTCTTGAACAATAAAGCGGCAAGGTATACTTTTCTTATGAATTCCCTTACAATGTGTATGGATATTGACTTTTGAGCGTTTTTTGCACTTTAAGAATAGATAACTTTTTAACAGGTTAGGGTCTCGGCGCAGTCAAGAAGTTAACGAACAAAGTATAAGTGCAACTAAGGCTGACCTAAAGGCTTGGTGTCAGCCAAGTTTTCTTTAATAGTGTAGAAAGGTGTGTTTTGTTTTGACAATGAATCAAGAGTTTTTGAAGGCGTGCCGTAAAGAGAAGAATGCGTTTGTACCCGTTTGGTACATGAGACAGGCAGGGCGTTCGCAGCCTGAATACCGTAAGATTAAGGAAAAATATTCGCTGTTCGAGATTACTCATCAGCCAGAGCTTTGTGCTCAAGTAACGAAGCTTCCAGTCGATCAGCACGGGGTTGATGCGGCCATTCTATACAAAGACATCATGTCGCCGATTCCGGCAATGGGCCTTGATGTCGAAATAAAAGCCGGAATTGGCCCGGTCATCGATAAGCCGATCCGCACGAGAGAAGATGTAGAGCGACTCGGCCAGATCACTCCTGAACAGGACGTACCGTATGTGCTGGATACGATTAAGCTTCTCCGCACTCAGCTAGATGTGCCATTGATCACGTTTGGAGGCGCTCCTTTCACACTGGCAAGCTATATGATAGAAGGCGGCCCTTCTCGCGATTATCACAACACGAAAGCGATGATGTACTCTGACCCTGAAACATGGTTCTTGTTAATGGACAAGCTAGGTGACATGACGGTCACTTATGCGAAAGCACAGATCGCTGCCGGTGCACAGGCTTTTCAAATATTTGATTCATGGGTCGGCGCATTGAACGCTGCTGACTATCGAACCTATATCAAGCCGGTCATGCACCGCATTTTCTCTGAGCTGAGAGAAGAAGGGGTGCCGCTTATTTTATATGGAACAGGAGCACGCCACTTGATCATGGAGTGGAACGACCTTCCGATCGATGTCATCGGACTTGATTGGAGAATTTCTCCTCGTGAAGCACGCCAGATGGGTGTGACAAAGGCGCTTCAAGGAAACATTGATCCATCCATCCTGCTCGCACCTTGGGACGTGATTGAGAAGCGTGCGAAAGAAATATTGGATGAAGGAATGGAAGAGCCAGGGTTTATCTTTAACGTAGGAAAGGGAATTTTCCCTCAAGTGGATATTGCTGTATTGAAAAAGCTTACGACGTTTATTCACGAGTACTCATCTAAAAAACTGGGGTGACGATGATGACAAAGAAAAAGACAGGGCTGCTTGTTATGGCGTATGGAACGCCGCGCAGCCTAGATGAAGTAGAGTCGTATTATACGCATATCCGCCGCGGCCGCAAGCCAGCACCAGAACAGCTTGCTGAGCTGACTGAACGATATGAAATGATCGGCGGCATCTCGCCGCTCGCCAAGATTACAGAACAGCAGGCGCAAAAGCTGCAGGACAGGTTGAACGAGATGTTCACAGACCGCGAGTTTAAGAGCTATCTCGGCTTGAAGCATATTGACCCGTTCATCGAGGACGCCGTGCAGCAGATGAAAGAAGACGGCATTACAGAAGCAGTGAGTATCGTGCTTGCTCCTCATTACTCGACGTTCAGCGTCAAGTCCTATAATGGACGCGCAGCTGATGAAACAGCAAAGATTGAAGGACCCTCTATCCTTTCCGTTGAAAGCTGGTATGATGAACCGGGCTATATCACCTATTGGGCGAACGGTATTCGAGATATTTTTAGTGACCTGCCGGAACCAGAAAAGAATGAAACGGTCGTTATTTTTTCTGCGCACAGCCTGCCTGAGAAAATCTTACAAAGCGGTGACCCGTATCCTCAGCAGCTGCAGGAGACAGCCGACCAGATCGCCAAGGAAGCAGGAATCACGAACTATACGATCGGCTGGCAAAGTGCCGGCAACACCCCAGAACCATGGATTGGGCCTGACGTGCAGGATCTGACACGAGATCTATATGAAGAACATGAATATAAACATTTTATTTACTGCCCTGTAGGATTTGTGGCGGATCATTTAGAAGTTCTTTACGATAACGATTATGAGTGCAAAGTGGTGACGGATGAGCTTGGAGTGGCATATCATCGTCCTCCGATGCCGAACACTGAACCGGAATTTATTGATACACTTGCGCAGGTCGTCAAGAAAGCACTAAATAAAGAAGGTAAGTGACAGTGATGGAAGACAGCAGAAAGCATGTCATCATTGCAGGCGGCGGCATAACCGGGTTGACTGCTGCCTTTTTTCTTCAAGAAGAAGCACAAAGAACAGGCAAACAGATCACCTTTACACTTATTGAAGGAAGCAGCCGGCTTGGCGGCAAGATCGAGACATACGAGAAAGACGGATTTGTCATCGAGCGAGGTCCAGATTCGTACCTTGCGCGCAAATCCATCATGACCGAGCTCATTGAAAAAGTCGGACTGAAGGATGATATTGTTCCGAACAACACAGGACAAGCCTATATCCTTCATGAGAATAAGCTTCATCCGATTCCGGAAGGGGCCGTGATGGGCATACCGACTAAGCTCATGCCATTTGTGACGACAGAGCTTTTTTCTTGGCCGGGTAAAATCCGTGCCGGAGCTGATCTTGTTATGCCAAAGCGTAAGAACGTCAACGACGATATCTCTGTCGGTCACTTTTTCAAAAGACGGCTAGGTACGGAAGCAGTCGAACGATTGATTGAACCGCTGCTCTCAGGAATTTATGCTGGTGACATTGATAAGATCAGCCTAAAGGCCACGTTTCCTCAGTTTCATGAAACAGAGAAAAAATCGCGCAGCCTGATTTTAGGGATGAAGAAGTTACAGCCATCTTCATCAAAAACGCACAAAAAAGCAGCGCAGTTCAGGACGTTAAAACATGGGTTGTCTTCGTTTATAGAGGCTTTGGCAAAGTCACTTCCACAAGAGCAGGTCTGGCTGGAGAAAAAAGTAGTGAGTCTAGAAAAAGGGGAAAACGGGAAGCTCCACGCCGAGCTCAATGATGGATCTATTGTAAGCGGTGATGCGGTAATCCTGACTACTCCTTATGCGATTACGAAGACACTCCTTCCTGATCGTGTTCTTCCTGACGCGTTCCACGAAACAACACCGACTTCCGTCGCAACGGTTGCGATGGTTTTTCCAAAGAAAAGCATCAACCTTCAGCACGAAGGGACAGGTTTTGTTGTCGCGCGCAATGAAGACTATACCATAACTGCCTGCACTTGGACGGACCGTAAATGGCCGCACACGGCACCTGAGGATAAAGTGCTCATCCGCTGTTATGTAGGCCGTGCGGATGAGCAGGATATTGTTTTTGAAGAAGACGAAGTAATTTTGAACAAGGTGCTGGCTGATTTGAAGAAATCCATGGGCATCAGTGTGAAGCCAGAGTTCTATCTTGTTTCACGGCTCGTGCAGTCCATGCCTCAGTACGATGTGGGGCATAAGGAAAAGGTAGCAGAACTAAGAGAGAGGCTTGAAAAGCAGCTTCCAGGAGTTCATGTTGCTGGTGCTCCTTATGACGGTGTCGGTCTTCCAGATTGCATTGCTTCAGCAAAAATGATGGTAAACTCCATAGTGGACAAAAGCTGACGGCAAATCTTGTGAGATTTGTCGTTTTTTTGCACGTTTTAGCGAACCATTTTGGTATACTATGTTAGATAAAATGAAAAGGAGGATTGCAAATGAGAACGTTTATTGAGCCACTTTTCGTCAACATCGCCATTATCTTTGCGTTCACTCATTTGCTGAACATGATTTCTCCTTTTCAGACGAACCAAGATTTATCGCTGAAAAATAAAGTGATGTATGGCCTGCTGAGCGGTATAGGGGCATTAGCTTGTATGATCTATCCCATTGAAACGCTGAGAGAATCCTTTTTTGATTTGCGCAACGTGCCTATTCTAATCGTTTCGTTGTATGCTGGCTGGGTGCCAGGTATTATTTGTACGGTCATGGTCATTATTGCCCGCCTGTTCATTGGTGGGGGAGTGGCATGGCTTGGGGTTGTTTTGGCACTGGTTGCCATCATTACCGCACTGTGCTATAGAAACTTTTTTACTGAGCGCAAGAGGAAGAGATGGCAGCCCGCGATCTTCATCGCCGTTGTATATTCACTCTTTTATTCCATGTTCATCTATACGTATCTGGATTTTCTTCCGATGCAATTTTATGTGGTGTATTTCTCGTGTTTTTTTATCGCTTTTTTTTCATGCATTTTTCTTATAGAGCGATTGTTCTCAATTAATATGCAGCTGAAAGAAACGGCTTACTTGGACAAGCTTTCTGTCGCAGGACAAATGGCTGCAGCTATTGCACATGAGGTGCGCAATCCGCTCACTACTGTACGGGGATTGATTCAGTTTCTCGGCAAAGAAACGGAAGATACGAAGCTTAAGGAATTCTCTCCCTTGCTGCTTGATGAACTCGACAGGACGAACAAGATCATCACCGATTATTTAACGATGGTGAAGCCAGCCGATGCCAGGCTCGAGGTGCTGGACATCAACGACATCTTGAGCGATGTTAAGTCTCTTATCTCACCGTATGGATCTATGCATGATGTGGATATAAAATTAGAGCCTATCGGCGACTTCCCGCTCATTGCGGATGCTCAGCAGCTGAAGCAGTGCTTGATCAACCTGATCAAAAACGGCATCGAAGCGATCGAAGGGGAAGGCGTTATTCATATTTACCTTTACAATTCTACAAAGCATGATTTTACGTTTGTCATTGAAGACAACGGCAAAGGGATGTCACATGAGGAACTCGACCAGATTGGTCTGCCTTTTTATACGACTAAATCAAAAGGGACAGGCCTTGGCACGATGATCACGTACCGGCTTATTCAAGAAATGTACGGCAAACTCAAGTATGAGAGCCAGCTGGGGGTAGGGACTCGAGTGCTTATTACATTGCCAGTAGCAGAACAAACGGATTGGAAAGGAGGTGCTTAACGAATGGACAGGAGACAAAGTATTTTAACAGCTGCTGAAAAATCGTTCGCTATGTTTGGCTATAAGGCGACGACAGTTGACCAAATCGCGAAGATTGCTAATGTAGGGAAAGGGACAATCTATACATTCTTTTCGAACAAGGAAGAATTGTTCTATGAAATTGTGAACGGATTGGTCGTTGAGATGAGGCATGTAGCCGAAGGAGCGTTTCGTGAAGAACATTCATTTTACGAAAATCTGCATGCAGCACTAATAGGTGTCCTGGAATTGCGAAGAACACACCAGCTGGCCGTCAAGCTTTCTCAGGAGCTTCGCGAGTTGAACACATCTCCCGTTAAAGCAGCGCTGAGAACGCTAGAAACAGCCGTATTGACATTTGTTTCAAAAGAACTTGAAAAAGCGATCGAAAAAGGCGAAGTTACACCGGTTAGAACCGATGTTGCCTCTTTCCTTATGATGAAAATGTATATTGCCCTTATTTTTGACTGGGAAGAGAACAACGAACCATTGAATGAAAAAGAGATGGCAACGATCTTGGAAACATTTGTGATGAACGGAATCGGAAAATAAGTTTGCAATCCTAACAAAATCATGTTAACTTTATTTTTGACCGAATTTGAATTCTGGTCATTAATTTTACCTAAAAATGACTAAATGACTAATATGGTCAAAATGTAAAGGAAGTGTAAATGTTATATGTGGAAAAGCATAAAAGCGCAGTTTGCGGCTGTAGGCGGCAATAAAAAGATACTGGTTCCTGTATTGGCTGTACTATTCATTCCGGTATTGTACAGCGGCATGTTTCTATGGGCATTCTGGGATCCGTACGACAAGATGGAAGATCTCCCTGTTGCCATCGTGAATGAAGATAAAGGCGCGGAGTACAATGATAAGAATCTTGAAATAGGGGATGACCTCGTTGATAAGCTGAAAGATAATCCGCAGTTTGACTGGAAATTTGTCAATGCGCAAGAAGCGGAAAAAGGAATGGAACAGAATAAATATTATATGACGATTCACATTCCTGAGCATTTTTCAGAAAAAGCAACGACGGTACTGAGCGATGATCCAGAAAAGCTGGATATCACGTATACACCGAACGCGAGTTTTAACTTCTTAGCGGCTCAAATCGGGGGAACAGCCGTCGATCGAATCAAAGAAAGTCTGGCGAATGAATTAACGAAGACCTATTCAAAATCGATGTTTGAGAACGTAGACACTCTTGGAAGCGGGCTTGAGAAAGCAGCTGAAGGTGCAGATAAGCTTCATGACGGCATCAAGCAGGCTGAAGATGGAACGGGCAAGCTGCTTAGTGGCATGAAGGAAAAATCACCTTCTCTTCAAAAGCTTGAGGACGGATCTGTTTCTTTAGCAAAAGGAACTAACGATTTAAACAGCGGTCTGAGCCAGCTGCTTGACGGCCATAACAAAATTGTAAACGGCCAGCAGCAGGCTGCAGATGGAGCAGCTCAGTTAACAGCAGGACTCAAAAAATCCGCGGCAGGTGCCGAATCGATTAACACCAACTCACAAAAGCTTGCCGACGGATCAGCGAAGCTGGCAGAAGGTGCAGGGACGTTGTCTGCCAAAACAGCAGAATGGAAAAAAGGGGCAGATACGGTTGCTCAAGGTTCAAAAGGGATCGAAAATGGCCTTAGCCAGCTGATCGCCAACAGCGATAAAATGACAGACGAACAAATGAAGCAGCAGCTTCAAAAACTTTATGGCGCGAGCCAGCAGGTGAACGGAGGGTTCAGCCAGCTTACAGACGGTGCGTCACAAATAAGCGGCGGTGCCGAGCAGATTTCAACTAACAGTCAAACAATCAGTGCTGGTCAGGCGAAGCTCGCTGAAGGTGCTGGAGCACTGTCAGCAGGGCAGCAGCAGCTCGTTCAAGGAGCTGAAAAACTGTCCAAAGCGGAGCAGCAGCTAGCAGCTGGAACACAAACATTCCATGAAAAACTTGGAGAAGCGCAGGCAGGCTCTTCAAAGTTAGCGGAAGGAATGAACGACCTTCAAGGCGGAACCGCGTCGCTAAACTCAGGCTGGACTGAAGTGACGGGCTATGTACAAAAAATTCAAGACGGCCAGGTGAAGCTGGATGAAGGCAGCCAGGAGCTTGCAGGCAAGCTTGGCGAAGCAGCTGAAAAAACGGGAGAAGTAAAAGGAAAAGAAAGCACGTATGATATGTTCGCTTCCCCTGTAGATGTTAAAACAGAAAACGAATCCGACGTTCCGAACTATGGTACTGGATTTGCGCCATATTTCCTTTCGCTCGGTCTCTTTGTTGGAGCGTTGCTTCTTTCTATCGTGTTCCCGCTGCGTGATCCCGCGGGTTCACCGAAGTCAGCGTTCAGCTGGTTCGGAAGCAAAGTGGTTTTCCTTGGGGCGGTTGGTATTGTACAGGCACTGATTGCAGATGCTATTCTGTTGTTCGGACTTGGCATTGAACCGGCGAGTACGGTAAAGTTTGTCCTCTTCAGCATTTTGACAAGCTTTACGTATCTGGCATTGATTCAGTTCTTTGTAACCGTAATGGGAGATCCAGGACGTTTTGTCGCCATCATCATCCTGATCTTGCAGCTCACAACGAGTGCCGGGACGTTCCCGCTTGAGCTGATTCCAAATGCTCTGCAGCCAATTAGTTTTGTGCTGCCAATGACCTTTACGGTTGCCGGTTTTAAAGCAGCCATCTCAAGCGGTGATTACAGCTATCTTTGGGATAACAGCTTGATCTTGATCGGATTTACAGTGATGTTCTTAATCGGAACGTATCTGTATTTCGCATGGCAGTTTAAGAAATCGAAAAACACAGAAGCAGCTGTGTAACATCATCATTTATTTGAGAATCGCCTCCCCAGAAGTTTGCTGGGGAGGCTTTTTAGCGATTTTATTAAAAATTTGTGAAGTGATTAGGACGTTCTTTTCTATGCAGCATAGGCTCGTATACATATTTATTTAAAATGAAGATGAAAATAAGACAGGATATTCCAAGTTTGCAAGCAAGCTAGCAAGGGAATGAGTAAGTATCAATCCTCCAATGTGCAGGCAAACAGCATAGGAAAATACGAATAAGGGAGGAAGAGGATATGATAACATTTAAAAATGTCGGAAAGAAATATCCCGACGGATTTGAAGCGCTCAAAGATATAAACTTTGACATAAAAGAAGGGGAACTTGTTGCCCTGATCGGCCCTTCTGGCTGCGGCAAGACAACCACGATGAGAATGATCAACCGTCTGATTGAACCGACTTCAGGAACGATACTTATAAATGGTGAGGATATTGCCGAGCAGAACCCTGTTGAGCTGCGCCGCAGCATAGGCTATGTAATTCAGCAGATCGGGTTATTGCCTCATCTGACGATCGCTGAGAATATTGCTATTGTTCCCAAACTCAAAGGATGGGAAAAGGAGCGTTATGAAACTAGAGTAGACGAACTGCTTGAACTAGTCGGTCTGGATCCGAAAACGTTTAAAGACCGGTATCCTGCAGAATTGAGCGGCGGACAGCAGCAGCGTGTAGGAGTTGTGCGGGCACTTGCAGCCGAGCCTCCGATTATCTTAATGGATGAGCCTTTCTCCGCGCTCGACCCAATCAGCCGCGAGCAGCTTCAGGACGAACTCGTAAAGCTTCAAGAATCGATTAAAAAGACCATTGTTTTCGTTACACACGATATGGATGAGGCGATAAAAATTGCCGACCGCATTGCCATCATGCAAGGTGGAGAAATCGTTCAGCTTGACACGCCTGAAAGAATTTTAAGGCATCCTGCCAACGAGTTCGTCAAAGGGTTTATTGGCGAAAATCGACTGAACGCTAACGATGCCGTGCTAGACGCAACGGATCTTATGAGGCGCAATCCCGTCACAGCCAAACCTACCAGAGGACTGGCAGAAGCGCTTAAGATGATGAAACGTTATGGCGTAGACAGCCTTCTTGTGACTGACCAGCAGAGCAGGCTTCTAGGCGTAACGACACTTGAACGCTTGGAAAGACATTATTTTGAAGAAGATAAAACGATAGCAGACTTAATGGAGACAGATATTATTACGGTTTCATCCGATACCGCCTATACCGACGTGGCGGAGATTTTCGCAACCAAGAAAGTGAACGCCATACCTGTACTTGAAAACGAAAAACTCGTCGGTTTAATCACAAGGGCGACCATGATGCGGGGTCTTGCCGGCATGAATATTGGCGCGCAAAAACCCTTAGTAGGGGGTGCTGGCATTGAATAACTTCTGGATGACTATGAAGGATACCTTCATCAACCGCTGGCCAGAAATTCTGACAGGGCTACAGCAGCATTTGTTTCTATCGCTTGTATCCATTCTCATCGCTGCATTGATCGCTGTGCCGCTTGGCATTTTTATTTCTCGCAGAAAAAGTGTGGCTGAACCTGTGATAGGTGTGACCGCTGTTTTTCAAACAATACCGAGTCTCGCTCTCTTTGGTTTTCTTCTTCCTGTATTCGGCATAGGAAATACGACTGCGATCATCGCACTGACGGTGTACGCGCTCCTTCCTATTTTAAGAAACACATATACAGGAATAACGGGCGTTGATTCATCTGCAGTAGAAGCAGGGCGAGGGATGGGTATGACCAACTCGCAAATTCTAAGAATTATTGAGCTTCCGCTTGCGTTGCCAATTATTATGGCAGGACTTAGAACGGCAACTGTTTTAACAATCGGAGTCGCGACACTTGCTGCCTTTATTGGAGCAGGAGGTCTTGGAGACTTGATTTACCGCGGGCTCTCGACAACACGCAACGAGCTCGTTCTTGCCGGTGCGATTCCTGCAGCATTGCTTGCGATCGTTTTTGACCTCATTTTGAGACAAATTGAAGTAGCAACTGAGCCAAGGGCGAAAAAAAAATCCGCTTGGAAGCTGCCGTTATTCGTGGGATTGCCTATAGTGGCAGCGGTGCTTTTCTTTACACTTAGAGGAGGCGCAGGCGATGATGCGATCGTTATTTCGGGTAAAAAGTGGACAGAGCAATATATCCTGCCTTACATCATTTCTGAGTATGTAGAAGCAAAAACTGATTACCCCGTTACCGTGAAAGAAGGGATTGGGGAGGTGCCGATCCTGACAGAAGCGATCAAAAAAGGTGATATTGACCTTTATGTCGAGTACACCGGTACGGGTTATTTAACGATATTAAAAGAAACATATGACCCTAGCATGAAGCCGGACGAAATTTACGAAAAAGTAAAAGCTGGTTATAAGAAGGAGTACAATCTAGTGTGGACGAAGCCTCTAGGTTTTGAAAACACCTACGCTCTTGCACTGAACCCAGCCGTCGGCAAGAAAATGAACGCGAAGACGATCTCTGAGCTTGCACCAAAATCAAATCAGCTGACGTTCGGCGGACCGACAGAGTTTTATGAGCGTGAAGATGGATATACGCCATTTGTGGAAAAATACAGCCTGAACTTTAAGGACAAGAAGAGCCTAGATCCTAACTTAATGTATTCGGCTGTTAAGGATGGAAAGGTTGATGCGATTCCAGCCTACACAACAGACGGACGAATTGTCCGCTTTAACCTGCAGACGCTTAAGGATGATAAGAAATTCTTCCCGCCTTATTATGCGGCTCCGATTGTAAGGGGCGATACGCTGAAAAAGTACCCGAAGCTGGAGAAGGTATTGAATGAGCTTGGCGGGAAAATTTCAGAAAAGGAAATGGCGGAAATGAACGCCAGAGTCGATCTAGATAAAGAGGATCCGCGTAAGGTTGCGCAGGATTTCCTAAAAAAGAAGGGACTTATAAAATAAATGAAGGGGTCCGGTACCAACCAAGAGAAAAGCCGCTATAGCGGGCATCTCCTCTTGAGGTACCGGACCCCTGACTTGTTTAAAGGACCTTGCTAAGAAACGATTTTGTGCGTTCGTGCTGCGGGTTGCCAAAAAGCTCCGATGGAACGTTTTCTTCAACGATGTACCCGCCGTCCATAAAGAATACGCGGTCTCCAACCTCACGCGCAAAGCCCATTTCGTGTGTAACAACCACCATAGTCATGCCTTCTTTTGCGAGCTGTTTCATAACCTCGAGCACCTCACCTACCATCTCTGGGTCAAGTGCACTCGTTGGTTCATCGAATAGCATAATTTTAGGATCCATCGCCAAGGCGCGGGCGATGGCTACCCGCTGTTTTTGGCCGCCTGACAGCTGGGAAGGGTAGCTGTCAGCCTTATCCTTCAGACCTACTTTAGCAAGAAGCGATAGCGCTTTTTCGCGTGCCGCACTCTTCTCCATGCCGCGGACTTGAGTGGGTGCGAGCGTCACGTTTTCAAGCACTGTTTTGTGCGGAAACAGGTTGAACTGCTGAAACACCATCCCTACGTCTTCACGTACTTTGTTTATGTTCACTTTAGGATCGGTTAAGTCCACGCCTTCAATAAGTACATGACCTCCGGTAATATCTTCTAATTTGTTCAGACAGCGTAGAAACGTACTTTTTCCAGAACCGGATGGACCGATCACACAGACTACCTCTTTGTGTTTAATTTCGGCATTGATATCCTTTAGAACCTCTAATTCGCCAAACGCTTTTTTTAAGTTTTTCACAGTAATCATTCCGTGGTGCTCCTTTCTTGCTCAATAAACAAGTACCTTTTTAACATAATAGAAGTTAGACGAAATCAAATAGTTTAGAAAAAAAGTATAAGGGCAACTAAGGCTGAATTAAAGCCATGGCGTCAGCCAAGTTTTCTTTTTAACTATACAACAGTTTTCGCTTTATTTTGCTGTAATTCCTTCAGTTATTCAGTTTAAATTTTCAGAAAAAAGATTTGACCAAACAGCGGGCGCTGGATTATACTCGATTTATGAAAACGATTTCATGAATTCGATTCCACAAAAAGTTTCACAGGTGAAACACGGCAGAGGAGACGTAGAATGGCGACCATTCAGGATGTGGCAAAGCTAGCCGGCTTGTCAAGAACGACCGTATCACGGGTCATCAACGATCACCCATACGTAGCAGAGGAAAAGAAAAGGCTCGTCACCAAAGCGATGGAAGAGCTGAACTATGTTCCGAATTCTTCTGCACAAAGGCTGAGGAAACAAGCGACGGAGACAATCGCAGTGTATGTTCCGCGCATCACCAACCCTTTTTTCAGCCAACTTGTCGAATCGATGGAAAATGCCGCCGCTCAAAAAGGATACCAGCTTATTTTATGCCAAACAAGGTACAAGAAAAAGCAGGAGCTCTTTTACCTTGAGCTGCTCCGCACAAAGCAAGTCGATGGCCTTGTACTCACTTCTATTGAAAACAATTGGGATGACATCAAGCCTTACCTAGCCTACGGGCCGATTGTACTCTGCAATGAATACAGTGATGAGGCTGAGGTGCCGGTCATTCATTTGGATCAAGTAGAAGGCGGATACATAGGGACGAAGCACTTAATCAGCCAAGGGTACAAAAGAATCGGCTATTGTTCGGGTAACCATAAAAGCTCTCGTGTGGCTGGCGACAGACGAATCGGATATTTAAAGGCGATGAAAGAAGCAGGTTTGCCGGTGTATCCTGAATGGTATTATGACAGCGCTTACAGCGTAAGTGACGGCATGAGGATTTTCTCAATCATTGAAAGCCAGGACAATAAGCCTGATTCCGTCTTCACTGGGAGTGATGAGGTAGCGGCAGGCATCGCGAAGGCAGCGAAAAAGGCAGGCTGGCGGGTGCCCGACGATCTGGCCATTATCGGGTTTGATAATCAGCCGCTCGCTGAACTGATGGATCTGACCACTGTTGAGCAGCCGATTGATACCATTGGCAGGCTGGCTATGGAAAAGATGATTGAAGAGATTCTAAGCAAGCGGCCGCAGCGCAGGAAGAGAACGGAATTACCGCTAAAGATCATTCAGCGCTCCTCAACGTAAAGGAAACGTATCGATAATTGAAACCGTTTACAAAAATCAGAGTAGCAGGGGGATAACCATGAAACAGTTAAAAAAGATGTCTAAAGTAATCAGTGCATCACTTGCGCTTTCTCTTGTTCTTGCGGCTTGTTCAGATGATAAAAGTGAAACAGGAGGGACAAAGGAAGGCGGAAAAGATGAAAAGGTGAAGATCGTCTACGCACGCGGTAAGGACGATACACAAGGAACAAAAGCGATGGTTGAAGCGTTCGAAAAGAAGTATCCGAACATTGATGTCGAGTTCAAGGAGATGCCTGCTGATACAGGCAAGCAGCATGCCCAGTACTTGACGTCGTTCAACGCAAACTCAACGGAAATGGACGTCATCGACCTTGATGTTATCTGGCCGGCGGAGTTTGCTCAGGCGGGCTATCTTATGCCGCTTGATCGTTTCATTGAGAAAGACGGCGTAAAGCTTGATGAATACAACCAAGGAGCCCTTTCTGCTTCGAAATTTAAAGGCAAGCAGTGGGCACTTCCGAAGTTCATTGATGCAGGGATGCTTTTCTACCGCACCGATCTAGTAGACAGCGCGAAAGTGCCGAAAACATGGGATGAACTGTTAGCGACAGCGAAAGCTTCAAAGGGGCAAGGCGGCACAGAGTTCGGCTACTTGATGCAGGCGAAGCAATATGAAGGGCTTGTGTGTAACGCAGTTGAATTTATCGCCTCTTACGGTGGTAAGATTATCGACGAGAACGGCGAAGTCAAGGTGAACTCTCCTGAATCGGTTAAAGGGATCAAAAAGATGGTGGAGATCGCGAACTCTGACGTGGTACCTGCAAACGTGACAACTTTTGCTGAGCCAGAATCTCACACAGCGTTCATTAACGGACAGTCTGCTCTTATCCGCAACTGGCCATATCAGTTCGCCCTTGCTAACGACAAATCACAGTCCAAAATTGTCGGCAAGGTAGGCGTAGCACCACTTCCTGCTGGTGATGCGGGATCGGCTGCGGCACTAGGCGGCTGGATGGCAGGAATCAACAAGAACACGAAGCACCCGGAAGAAGCTTGGACTTTCTTGAAATTCATGACAGGTGCTGAAGGGCAGAAAATTGATGCGATCAAAGGCGGACATGCGCCGACACTTTTGGCTCTTTATGAGGACGAAGAAATTCTAGAAGCAAACCCGTACTTTAAAGAAGAAGGCTTTGTAAACGCACTTGAAGCAGCGGTTTCCCGTCCGGTCGCACCGAACTATCCGGAAATCTCTGATATCATCCAGCAGCAGATTTCAAAGGCGATCGCTGGTGACATTACTGCAGAAGAAGCAGCAGAAAACATGCAAAAAGAAATTTCTTCTAAGCTTGTAAAGTAATAGAACAAACTTGATTGCTGCATAAGCCTTCATTTTTAACCGAATGAGGGCTTATGACGCTTATGCTATGGTATCGATTCCACACCTATTATGAATGCAATGGATGGATGAACACATGCGCCCATCCATCGATTGCATTCCATTAAGTAAGGAGATGAAGAAGATGGATCCGCAACTTTCAGACAAGAGAGTACAATCTGAGACGGCGAAGAAGAAAAAGAAAAAACATAGTGAAAGCCAAGCGGGTTATTTGCTCGTCACGCCTGCTCTCCTTTTAATTCTAGCGATTGCGATATGGCCGGTTCTGCAGTCATTTTATTACAGCATGTTTGACTTGAAATTAAACAATCCGCAAAAGAATGCGGCACATATCTCCTATCAAGTCGATCTGCATAAATACTTGGATAACTATCCGTTTCTCATCAACTTGCTCGATGAGGAAATAGAGGACGCGCCTGCAGACTCACAAACAAAGCTTGAAACGCTGAAAAAGGAGCTGCAAGAAGCAGATAAAGAATTGAAACAGGACGATGGCGTACGCGAAAAATATGAGCAAGTCGACAAGCTGCTCATGGTCATGAAACCGGTCGACGAGGAGCTCGCTAAAGCGGAAATTGATAAAGAAGCCGCCTTGAAGCTTGAAAAGACAATCAAAGATATAAACGTGCAGGCTAAGGAGATCAAAGGACTTAAAAACGAAGAAGATGTCCTTGGACTTGCGTCATCACTGGATGAAGCCGTCCTCAAGCCAAACTTCATCGGCCTTGATCATTACACAGACAAGCTTTCTGATAAACGGATGTGGCTCGCATTGAAGAACACGACGATTTTCAGTGTGATATCTGTATTCGTAGAGCTCGTCCTCGGTCTTTGCATCGCCCTATTGATTAACAAAGCGTTTTTCGGCAGAGGACTCGTTCGTGCAACGATTTTGATTCCATGGGCGATTCCAACCGCCGTGTCTGCCCTTATGTGGAAATACCTTTATGACGGACAGAATGGGATCGTTGCTAAGCTGTTCGAACAAGTCGGACTGATCGACAACATGACGGACCTGTTAACGAGCGGTAATTGGGCGATGTTTTCGGTCGTTTTCGCAGACGTTTGGAAGACCACACCATATATGGCGCTCCTGCTGCTCGCAGGGCTCCAGACGATCCCTTCATCACTATATGAAGCCGCATCGATTGACGGCGCGACCAAATGGAAGCAGTTTACGACGATCACGCTGCCGCTTCTGAAATCCAGCATTCTCGTTGCGCTGCTGTTCCGTACACTCGATGCGTTCCGAGTGTTTGACCTCGTATTCGTCCTTACGGGGGGCGGCCCGGCAAGCTCGACAGAAACGATCTCTTCACTAGCGTATAAAGTAATGTTCGAACAGTCCAACTTTGGAGATGGGTCCGCACTTTCCGTTATTGTCTTTATCTGTGTGGCCATGATCTCCATGATCTTTATAAAATTTTTAGGCCGTGATCTGCTTAACGACAAATAATGAGAAACGTGCAAAGGAGTGAAGCAAAATGAACAAAAAAGCCGGTCCATTCTTTTATCTATTTCTTGCGGTGTTCGTCTTTCTCGTCATGTTCCCGTTTCTTTGGATGCTCGCGAGCTCCATCAAGCCGATCGGGGAACTGTTCGGGGCACATGCATTCAACCCGTTCACGTCGAATCCGACACTTTCCAACTATGAGTCTGTTTTCACGAACTATCCTTTTGGCAAGTATTTATGGAATAGCTTTGTCGTAGCGAGCATTACGACAATCTATACAGTCTTTGTTGCCTCGTTCGCGGCATACGCGATCGCACGATTAAAGTTTAAAGGGAAAACCATCATTCTCGGTCTGGTACTTTCGGTTTCGATGTTCCCGCAGATCGCGACCATCTCGCCGATTTACATTTTCCTGAAGAATCTTGGGCTGACAAACAGCTACTTGGGGCTCATCATCCCGTATACAACGTTTACATTGCCATTGTCGATCTGGATTCTAGTTACGTTCTTCCGCAAGATTCCAAGTGACCTGGAAGAGGCGGCAAAAATGGACGGAGCGACGCTCATGCAGACATTCTGGCGTGTCATCTTTCCACTAGCCGTGCCCGGTATCTTCACAACCGCGATTCTCGTCTTTATCGCCGCATGGAACGAGTTTCTGTTCGCGCTCACGATAAACACGGATGATGCGTACAAAACCGTCCCTGTCGGAATCGCGATGTTCGAAGGCCAGTTCACGATTCCATGGGGAGAGATTACCGCAGCCACCGTTATCGTGACCGTACCGCTCGTCATCATGGTATTGCTGTTTCAGAGAAGGATTGTATCTGGACTTACAAGCGGGGCAGTGAAAGAATAGTTGATGAAAGGCTTGTCTGGCTGACTGCTAGGCAAGTTTTTTTCAATGCATAAATATTTTTTCTATTTGTCCATTTCGGGTACACTGTAACCAGAACGACTAAGGAGGCGCATTTCCTATGAAACTAACCGTCATCGGCCATTGGGGAGGCTATCCAGCAGCCGGAGAAGCAACAAGTGGCTACTTGCTGCAAAAAGACGGCTTTAACCTGCTTATCGACTGCGGCAGCGGCGTACTGTCACAGCTGCAGAAATACATTAATCCGCAAGAGCTGAATGCGGTAATCCTCTCACACTATCACGCGGATCATGTTGCCGATATCGGCGTGCTGCAGTACTGCCGCTATATTCAAAGCTTCTTAACAGAAAACATGTCAGTCCTGCCGATTTACGGACATGCAGAGGACAAGAGAGGCTTCGACAAGCTCACGTACCAGCAGAGCACGAAAGGCATCGCATATGATCCAGAAGCCGCTTTAATTGTCGGACCTTTCACCATCACGTTCCAGAAAACGAAGCATGCAGCGGTCTGCTATGCCATGCGTATCAGTGATGGGGAAACTTCGATAGTGTACACCGCAGACACCGCATACATACCAGAATTAGCTCATTTCAGCAGTGGTGCAGAACTTTTATTCGCCGAGTGCAACTTCTACAAAGGGATGGATGGAAGCGGTCCGGGACACATGAATTCCATCGATTGCGGAACGTTGGCATCAGAATCCGGTGTGCCTCATCTTCTATTGACACATCTTGCTCATTTTGGAGAAAACAAGAATCTTGTCACAGAGGCGAAAGAGGTGTATAACGGTAAAGTGGAGCTTGCACGGTCCGGCTGGACTTGGGGGCTTTGACTAGGGGAGAAAAAGGAGAAGTAACACATGCTTTTTATAGATAATGAGAACATTACCGATCCGCGGGTTAACCTCGCCATAGAGGAATTCGCGCTCAAGCATCTTGATATCAATGAAACGTACCTGCTTTTTTACATTAACGAACCTTCTATTATTATTGGCAAAAATCAAAACACAATTGAAGAAATTAATTCAGAGTATGTGCGTGAAAACGCGATTCACGTTGTACGCAGGCTTTCCGGCGGAGGCGCGGTGTACCATGATCACGGCAATCTGAACTTCAGCTTTATTACGAAAGACGACGGAAACTCGTTTCATGATTTCAAAAAGTTTACGGATCCTGTCGTAAAGGCACTAGAAAAGCTAGGCGTTAAAGCAGAACTCAGCGGCCGTAACGATATTTTAGCTGAAGGCAAGAAAATCTCCGGCAATGCACAGTTCTCTACAAAGGGGCGCATGTTCAGCCATGGAACACTGCTGTTTGATTCGGAAATTGAGAATGTCGTGAGCGCATTGAAAGTCCGCCAAGACAAGATCGAGTCCAAAGGCATTAAATCCATTCGCAGCCGTGTGACGAACATACGGGAGCATCTTTCAGAAGACTTAGAGATGGAAGAATTCAAGCAGATTCTTCTTCACTATTTGTTTGAAGAGTTTGAAGAGATTCCTCGATATGAACTGACAGAAAGCGATTGGGAGAAAATCCGCGAGATTTCAAGAGACCGCTATGCGAATTGGGACTGGAACTACGGAAAGTCACCGAAATTTAATGTGGAGCTGTCTAACCGTTTTGCAGCAGGATCAGTCGATATCCGTCTTCACATTGAAAAAGGGATTATTCGTGAATGCAAGATTTACGGCGACTTTTTCGGAGTCGGCGATGTGGCTGAAATCGAAGAAAAGCTCGTCAACACACGATACGAACGAAATGATATCGAAAAAGCACTCGAGCAAGTGGACCTGACGCAGTATTTTGGCAACGTATCGCGTGATGAGTTCCTTGATCTTCTATATTAACAGTAACAAGAATCCTTTCGGGGGTTCTTTTTTTATACTTTAGGAAAGTATAACTTTTTAACAGTGAAGTCATTCGACGCAGTCGAAAAGTTTAGGAGAAAAGTGTAAGGGCAACTAAGGCTGACTTAAAGGCATGGTGTCAGACAAGTTTTCTTAATGCTTACCTAATAGTTAAGAGGAGATTTGAACACATTGACTTTTCTATCTATTTTTTATATTCTAAAAACAATATCACAGAAATGAGGACGGTCGATAAAAATCCGTTATATTTTTTACTCCAATATGCAAGCGCTTACATAAAATGATGTCAGGAGGACTGTCATGATTTTTTCTCCAGAGATGGAATGTATGGAAGCTGAGGAAAAGGACCGGCTGCAGTTGATACGACTGCAGCAAACAGCATGGCGAGTGTACGAAAATGTCCCGTTTTATAAGGAAAAGTTCAATCAGGCGAGCATTTCGCCGAACAGCATTACATCGCTTGAATATTTAAAAAAACTGCCTTTTACGACGAAACAGGATTTGCGGAATCATTATCCGTTCGGACTGTTTGCGTCCAAAAAAGAAGAAATCGTGCGGGTTCACGCTTCATCCGGTACGAGCGGCAAGCCGACGGTCGTTGGCTACACCTCGTCAGACATCAAGAACTGGAGTGAGATGGTGGCCCGGTCGATCGCGATTGCAGGCGGAGAGCCCGGCCATATCCTTCATAACGCATACGGTTATGGCCTTTTTACAGGCGGTCTCGGACTACATTATGGCTCGGAAAAGCTTGGCATGATGACGGTGCCGGTCAGCGGCGGCAATACAGAGCGCCAGATACTTCTCATTGAGGATTTCGAGCCGCAAGTGATTTGCGGGACGCCGTCCTATGTACTGACGATTGCTGAAAAGATGGAGCAAATGGGCAAGAACCCGCGTGCGACCTCACTGAAATATGGCATTTTCGGTGCTGAACCATGGTCGGAAGAAATGCGTGCAACGCTTGAAGAAAAGCTTAACATAAAGGCAATGGACATCTACGGGCTCAGTGAGGTGATGGGTCCGGGTGTCGCGATGGAATGTCACGAAGCACAGGATGGTTTGCATATTATGGATGACCATTTCATCGCAGAAATCATCAATCCTGATACGCTGCAGCCCGTGCCTGATGGCGAGTATGGGGAGCTTGTGTTCACAAGTTTGACGAAAGAGGCGTTTCCGATCATTCGCTACCGTACTGGAGATATTGCGTCTTTAAGAAGAGAGCCGTGTCGCTGCGGAAGAACGTCAATCAGAATGTCGCGTGTAAAAGGGCGGATTGATGACATGCTGATCATCCGCGGGGTGAACGTGTTTCCTTCCGAGATTGAGAACGTCCTGCTGCAGACAGAGGGCATTGTTCCGCATTATCAAGTGCATCTTATCACGGATGGGCTGCGTGAGAAAGCAGAGCTTTCAGTAGAAGTATCGGAACCTCTTTTTCTTCAATGCGGCCAAGATATGTCTCATCCGGACATTTCATTTTTAAAAGAGAAAATCGGCCGTACGATCAAGGACAGCTGCTTGATCAGCATGCCGGTTCATATGCACCCGCCACTCTCCATACCAAGGTCGGAGGGTAAAGCGATCAGGGTGGTGAGGCATAAACGTGCAGAGATGGGTGTATAATCGATTGATTAATAGCATGACGTTAAATTATAATAACGGTAAATAAACGTAATATAAATGGAGGGGAATGCAATGGCATCGATGCTGGACTACGACCGGCTGACAGAAGATGAAAAGCATGAGCATTTTATGGAACGGATCAACCGCGGCGAAAAGATCGAGGCAGACGACTGGATGCCGGATGATTACCGCATCTCGCTCATCCGCCTTATTTCCATGCATGGCATTTCGGAAATCATGGGAGCGCTTCCAGAGAAGGAGTGGGTGCCTAAAGCACCGTCCCTTCACCGCAAGCTTGCCATCATGGCAAAGGTGCAGGATGAGATGGGGCATGGCCAGCTGCTGCTTCGTGTGGCAGAGGATCTGATGGCTCCTCTCGGCAAGAACCGTGAAGACATTATGCAGGATTTGTTTTCAGGAAAATTAAAGTTTCATAACGTCTTCCATATGTCTGCACCGACTTGGGGCGACGCGGGCATGATCGCCTGGCTAGTGGACGGGGCGGCCATCATCTCTCAGAGCATGATGCTGGATTCCTCGTACGGACCTTACGCGAGGGCGCTGAAACGAATTTGTGCGGAAGAAGTGTTCCACGCCCAGCATGGTGAGAGCATCATTCTGGCGATGGCAGAAGGGACACCAGAACAGCGTGATATGCTGCAGGAATCATTAAACCGCTGGTGGACCTCGCTTATCATGTTCTTCGGACCAAAATCAGCTAAGGAAACGGGCAACTCGAACGCAGACAAAAACATCATGTATAAAATCCGTGCCAAGACGAACGAAGAACTGCGCCAGGAGTTTTTCACCAAATATATCCCGCGGATCTGGTCACTCGGGCTTACGATTCCAGATGATACGATCCGCTTTGATGAAGAAAGCCAGATGTGGATCTATCAGGATGTCGACTGGGGCGAGTTCAAGCAGATCGTGACAGGGAACGGACCGGAGTCGCAAAACCGCCTAGATCTTCGCCGCCGTTCGTATGACAACAACGCTTGGGTACGTGACGCACTCGCTGCGAAACGTGCGATCTAGGCAGAAGGAGAAACCGTCATGAGCGAAAACAAAAGCGAATTTTACAACGTATATGAAGTGTTTTCAAAGAAAAATGACAAGTCCGCCTTTCAGCACCAGTTCAGTCTGCTCGCACCAAACGCAGACATGGCGCTGATTATGGCGAAGGAAAATTTCTTCAGACGCGAGCCCGTTGCTGATATATGGGTCGTGAAGCGTGAGAATATCCGCGGTCTGTCACAGTCCGAGCGCGAGATGCTGGGGCGCCTCGACAAAGACTACAGAGAAACGAAAGGCTACGGCTACCTGAAGAAAAAATGGCGTGAATACAATCAAGAGCAATTCACCGAGCAGCACATTCTCGGCGGAGGGGGAGATGCCCAGTGACAGCAGAACATGAAAAGGGAGCACTTATCGAGCTGCTCTATCAGCTAGCAGACGATGACTTTATCCTTGCCTACCGCGGTTCAGAATGGCTCGGCCTCGCCCCCCATATTGAAGAGGATGTTGCATTCTCTTCGATCAGCCAGGATATGATGGGGCATGCGACCATGTATTACCGCCTGCTCGAACAGCTTGGAGAGGGGAAAGCAGACGAGATCGCCCATCTCCGTGAGCCATCAAAGTTTAGAAACGCTGTCATTCTTGAAGAAGTGAACGGACCTGGAACGTACCTTGAAAAGCCCGATTATGACTGGGCTTTCGCAGTCGTTCGAAATTATTTTTACAGCGTACACAAACAAATCCGGCTCGATTCGCTGCGGCATTCCGATTTTGAACCACTGGCCGAAGCAGCACGCAAGATCATGACCGAGCAATACTACCATTTAATGCATTGGGAGCTATGGTTCAAGCAGCTTGTAACGAGCACGGATGAAGCGAAGGCCCGCATGACCACTGGCATTGAAAAGGTTTGGCAAGATTTCGGCGGGGTGCTTACGTTAGGTCCTGCCTATGCTGACATGGTAAAAGCCAATTTTATCGACGACGAAAATGTATTAAAACAGCGTTGGATGAAGCGAATGGAAGCGGTCTTTAAGGAAACGGGACTCACGTTTCCCGGCGAGCCGAAAATGGACCGCGGAAATGGCCGCAAGGGTGAACATACAGAGGATTTGACAAAGGCACTCACCACGCTGTCTGAAGTATACGCGTCCAATCCCAAAACAGGCTGGTAAGAAAGGGGAGGAAGCACGGTGTCACAACAGCAAAAGGAAGTAGAGCAGCTCGTATGGTCCGCGCTTTCGCATGTAAAGGATCCTGAAATAGCGTCAGTCAGCATTCTTGACCTTGGAATGGTCGGCAGCGTGTTGGTGGATGGCAGTATTGTAAAAATCACTGTGCTCCCGACATTCTCCGGATGCCCGGCGCTCAGTATGATTGAGCGTGATATAAAAGCCGCCGCTGAGAAAGTAGAAGGAGTCAAAGAGGCAAATGTCGAATTCGTGTTCACACCGCCATGGACGACAGACCGCATCACACCCGAGGGCAGAGAACGTCTAAAAGAGTTCGGGATCGCTCCGCCTCCTGCCAACCATGTGATGGGAGAACCATGGGCAATCGACTGCCCATACTGCGGCTCAGCCTATGTCACCATGGAAAACATATTCGGCCCAACCGCATGCCGAAGCATCCTATACTGCCGTTCTTGCAAGAATCCTTTCGAAGCCATGAAGCCAGTAGCGAATTGGTAGACTCACAGGCACTGCCGTTTGTAAGCACTGAAAGTCATCGTGAGTATCAGTAAATGTTCTTTAGCAACAAGAAAAGCAATACTGAATTTTTTTGCATCTTTGACAAGTTGATTGGAGTGTAAGGTGCCGACTCCTCGAAAAAGAAGTTCACTTTTTCTTGCGTTTGATGTCTTGCTGCATCGCCTTCCTTATCCTGCAGGATAAGTGGGACAGGTGAGACCCTTCAATGGCGCTTGGAGAGCGTTGGGGCTCACCGCCAACTCCTCTGGATAAGCGTGCACCTGAAACGGAAATCAACAGCATCTATGCACCTTCCTGTAAAACTAAAATACTATTAGGAGCTGATTATCTTGGTAAAATTAATCGCATTGTACAAAACGCCTGAGGATGTTGCGGCGTTTGATGAGCATTATTTTGGACACCATACAGACATTACGAAAAAGATTCCGGGGCTCCGTAAGATGGAAGTGACGAAGATTGTTGGTTCGCCGATGGGTAAAAGCGATTATCATGTGCTTTGCGAGATGTATTATGACGACCACGAGTCGCTGAAGGCTGCGATGAAATCAGATGAAGGTAAAGCTTCCGGCAAAGACTTGATGTCGTTTGCAGGTGAGCTTGTTACACTCATGATCGGTGAGGAAATCAATGAGTAAGTATGAGACGATTACCGTTTCTGTCACAGACGGCATCGCCCTCATCTCGTTGAACCGACCAAGAGTGTTAAACGCGATTAACCGTCCGATGGTCACTGAGCTGCTGGACGTTTTTGAAACCTATGACCGTGATGATGAGGTGAAAGCATTCGTTCTCACAGGCACCGGCCGCGCGTTTGCGGCTGGCGCTGATATTGACGAGATGAAAGACGACGATGCGATCTCGCTTGAACTGCTGAACCAGTTTAAAGAGTGGGACAGGCTCGCGACGATTCGCAAGCCAATCATCGGCTCCATCCACGGCTTCTGCTTTGGAGGCGGGTTCGAGCTCGCCCTTTGCTGCGATATCCTGTTTGCAGCTGAGAATACACAGTTTGGATTCCCAGAGATCAAGCTCGGCGTCATGCCAGGTGCTGGCGGCACGGTCAAGCTTACGAAACTGATGGGTCAGAAAAAAGCGCTCGAATGGCTATGGCTCGGTGATCCGATGACGGCTAAAGAAGCACTGGAATATGGTGTCATCAACCGTGTGCTCGCACCGGAAATCGTTTTAGACGAAGCGATTAAGTTTGCCAAAACCGTCGCTGCCAAAGCGCCGCTCTCAGTGAGGCTCATCAAAGAAACAGTCTATAAATCCATCGATTATTCCACATATGATGGCATGCAGTTTGAACGAAAAAACTTTTACCTATTATTCTCGTCACAGGACCAAAAAGAGGGCATGAAAGCTTTCGTAGAAAAACGTCCGGCGCAGTTTAAAGGCCAATAGGAGGACTAGTTATGTTTGAGACGATTAGCTATGAAACAAGAGGAAAGACAGCTTGGATTACTTTGAACCGCCCGGATAAGCTGAACGCATTCACTTCGGTTATGCATAAAGAAATGGTGTCAGCGCTTAAAGAGGCAGGCAAGGACGATAACGTCAGAGCAGTCGTTATCACCGGTGCTGGCCGCGCGTTCTGCTCAGGGCAGGATCTTTCTAGTTCTCCTCAAGGAGCGGATTACGGCGATATTCTCCGCAAAGGCTATAATCCGATGGTGCAAGCACTGGTCGGACTTGAAAAGCCTGTTATCGCAGCGGTTAATGGGGTTGCAGCCGGTGCCGGCATGAGTCTTGCGCTGGCTTGTGATTTCCGCATCGCGAGTGAGAAAGCGAGTTTTATAGAGGCGTTCATTCATGTCGGCCTCGTTCCGGACTCTGGCAACCTGTATTTCCTTCCGCGCCTTGTCGGCCATGCTAAAGCAATGGAGCTTGCGGTTTTGGGTGATAAAGTCAGTGCCGCGCAAGCAGCAGAACTCGGTCTTGTAACCAAAACAGTAAGCGAAGAAGATTTTGTCATGGAAGTAGAGACGTTTGCTGAAAAGCTTGCGAACATGCCAACGAAAGCCATCGGCCTGATCAAGAGATACATGAACAAGAGCTGGGAGAGCGACTTGAACGAGGTGCTGGAATACGAAGCACAGGCGCAGAAAATAGCAGGAGAGTCTGCCGACCATAAAGAAGGGCTGATGTCCTTTTTAGAAAAAAGAAAGCCTTCATTTACTGGAAAATAGAGATCAGCAGAAGCAGAAGGAGTGGAAAAAATGAGTTCAGCTAAAACAGAAGCAAAAGCGGTTAAGCGTGACGTATATGAAATGATAATCGGAGGCCAGCCGGTCGGGGGTTCAGAGCGTGAATACTTTGTGACCTATAATCCCGCTACGGGTGAGCCGCTGGCGAAAGTAGCAAAAGCGACTACAGCAGACGTTGATGCAGCGGTTGCAGCTGCTCGCCAAGCATTTGCAGCAGGTAAATGGAAGCGCTCTCCTGTTAACAAGCGTGCACGCACGATGAATAAGATCGCGAACATCATGCGTTCGCGTTTCAACGAGCTCGTTGAGCTGGAAGTGCTGAACAGTGGAAAATCGCTGAGCGCAGCACAAGGCCAGGTCATGCAGGCGATTGAAGATTTCGAGTTCTATGCAGGAGCGATCGTGAGCCACCGCGGTGCGGTTAATCCGATGCCAGGTCCGTTCATGAACTATACGCTCAAGGAGCCAGTCGGTGTCTGTGCGCAGATTATCCCGTGGAACTACCCGATGATGATGGCCGCATGGAAAATCGCGCCTGCGATCGCAACAGGATGCTCAGTTATCTTAAAACCGGCAAGCCTCACACCGCTTACAGCGATCGTGATGACAGAAATCTGCCACGAAGCAGGTGTTCCGGAAGGTGTCGTGAACATTATCACTGGGGACGGATCTACAGTCGGTGCGTATTTAGCCGAACATGAAGGCGTCGATAAAGTGGCGTTTACTGGAGAAACGGAAACAGGAAAAGACATCATGGCAAAAGCGTCCAAATCACTGAAGCGCGTCACACTTGAACTAGGCGGCAAGTCTCCTAATCTCGTGTTTGACGATGCCGATCTAAACGCGGCAGTAGACGGAGCTTTATTCGGCATCTTCTACAATACCGGCCAGTCTTGTGAAGCACGCTCACGCCTATACATCCAAGAAAGTTTGTACGATGCGTTCATGGAGAAGTTTGTGGAAAAAGCGAAAAAACTCGTGCTCGGCAACCCGCTTGATCAAAACACGCACGTTGGCGCCATCATCTCTGAACGCCAGCTCGAAGTAATCGACGGCTATGTGAAATCAGCGGAAGAAGAAGGAGCGACGATTTTGCTTGGCGGCGGACGCGCGAAAGTGGACGGTCATGAAAGCGGACACTGGTACTTACCGACAATCATCACGAATGTGACAGAAAGCATGAAAGCCGTAAAAGAAGAAATTTTCGGACCGGTCGTTGTTGTTTCCACGTTTAAAGATGAAAAAGATGCGGTGAAGCTCGCCAACAACACAAACTTCGGACTCGCTGCAGCCATCTGGACCAAAGATCATGCCAAAGCAACACGAGTGGCCGGTATGATCGAGGCAGGAACGATCATGATCAACTCGCCGTTCTCCGCCTTCCCAGGAACACCATTCGGGGGCTACAAGCAATCAGGCTTCGGACGCGAGCTCTGCATCGAAACACTCGACCTATACACCGAAACCAAAAGCGTCGTATCCTACACCGGATCACGCCCGCTAAACCCATTCAACCTATAAAAAAACACCAAAGCGAGCCATAGTGCTCGCTTTTTATACAAGACGAATATTAAAACAGTGATGCTGAGTACCACTTGAACTTACATGTATAGCTACTTCGAAGAAAATGGTAAGTATGTTAAAAACATCTTTGAATAGTTGATTGGAGTGGAAGGTGCTCGACTCCTCGAAAAAGAAGTTCACTTTTTCTTGCGTTTGATGTCTTGTTGCAAAGCCTTCCTTATCCTGCAGGATAAGTGGGACAGGTGAGACCCTTCAAAGGCGCTTGGCTAGCGAAGGGGCTCACCTGTCCAGCAGAAAGGGCTAGCCCCTCGAGGTCAAATGAGAAAGTGCCCAATAAGTCAAAGACCGACTTACCGGTCCCTTTCTCATTTGCTTGTCGGGGCTGGACGAGCCCTTTCTGCTTTTCGCCCACCCTGCGGAAAGCGAGAACCTGTAACGGAAATCAACCCCCTCTTCAATCTTGGTTTTTAATTACATTTTAAACACTTGTTTAAGAAAGGCAGGAGAAAACATGCTGCAACATGCCGTCATCATCGGATCTGGTGTAATGGGAAGAGGCATCGCCTACGTCTGTGCTCTTGGAGGATTCGACGTACAGCTCGTCGATGTAAAAGAAGAACAGCTAACAGGAGCTAAAAAAGAGATCGACGCTATTTTTTCAAAAGCCGTAAGCCGAGGGAAACTCACTGCAGAAGCCGCAGCCTCTGCGCAACGCAGGCTATCGTATACCGCCCAGCTGTCAGCCGCGGTAAGCGGTGCGGATATTGTCATTGAAGCCGTTCCAGAAAAGATCGACATCAAGCGTGCCGTTTTTGAAGAAATTGACCGGTCCGCACCACCGCATTGTATCTTAGCCACAAACACGTCAACGATGAGTCCGACCGAAATCGGATCTTTTACAAAACGTCCAGAAAACGTCATTGCGATGCATTTCTTCAATCCAGTGCACCGCATGCCGCTAGTCGAAATCGTACGCGGCCATGAAACGAGCGAAGAAACGGCTGAACTCGCCAAACAAGCCGCAGAGAAGATGGGCAAAGAAACCGTGACGGTGAATGAATTTCCAGGCTTCGTCACAAGCCGCATTTCGGCCATGATTGGAAACGAAGCGTTTTACATGCTGCAGGAAGGTGTTGGAACAGCAGAAGACATTGATAAGGCCATCAAGCTCGGTCTTAACTTTCCGATGGGCCCGTTTGAACTCGGTGACCTTGTCGGGCTTGATACGCGTCTGAATAACTTAAACTACCTTCACCAAACGTTAGGGGAGAAATATCGACCAGCCCCGCTTCTCGTCAAATATGTGAAAGCAGGAAGGCTCGGCCGCAAAACGGGAAAAGGTGTGTATGACTATTCACCAGAAAAAGATGGGGTGAAACAGTGATGAAAGAGGTTGTCATCATTGATGCCGTCAGAACGCCGATCGGACGATATAAAGGCGGATTGAAAACAGTCCGCCCTGATGACTTGGCAGCTGTTGTCATTCGTGCTCTTATGGAGAGAAATCCCGAAGTGCCTGGTGATAAGGTGGAAGAAGTTATTTTAGGAAATGCGAACGGGGCAGGGGAGGATAATCGCAACGTTGCCCGAATGGCGGCATTACTGGCAAATCTTCCTGTTGAAGTGGGCGGAACGACCATCAACCGTTTATGCGGTTCAGGTCTTGATGCGGTCATGTACGCTGCACGCGCCATTATGGCAGGCGAAGGAGAGATTTTCATCGCCGGAGGAACGGAGAGTATGACACGAGCGCCACTTGTAATGGCAAAGCCTGACACGGAGTTTCCGCGTGGCGACATGAAGATGTTTGATACAACGATAGGTTGGCGCTTCGTGAACCCGTTAATGCACGAAAAGCATGGCACGGACTCGATGCCTCAAACCGCAGAGAATGTTGCCTCCCGATTCGGTGTGACGCGTGAGGAGCAGGACGAGTTCGCTTTTAAAAGCCAGCAGAAAGCCCGCCGTGCAATGGATGAGAATAAATTTGATGATGAAATTGTGCCTGTCAGGCTGGTTGACCGCAAAGGAAACGAAACATGGATTCGTGCAGACGAACATCCTAGACCCGATACGACACTCGAGAAATTAGGCAAGCTGAAGCCGTTGTTTGAAGGGGGGACGATCACAGCAGGTAACGCATCAGGCGTTAATGATGGTGCTTCTGCATTACTCCTCATGAGCCGTGAAAAAGCAAATGAACTTGGTTTGAAACCCCTGGCAAAATATGTGGCAGGAGCGGTTGCGGGCCTTGAGCCTTCGGTGATGGGAGTCGGACCTGTTCCGGCTTCGCAAAAAGCGTTAAAGCGTGCAGGCATTACAGCGCAGGACCTGGATTTGATCGAACTAAATGAAGCGTTTGCGTCACAATCGATCGAATGCATGAAGCAGCTTAGCTTCAATCAAGATATAGTGAACGTAAATGGCGGAGCAATTGCATTCGGCCATCCGCTCGGTGCGAGCGGGGCGAGAATTCTAACAACGCTGCTGCATGAAATGAAGCGGCGCGGCTCGAGGTATGGCTTGGCGACAATGTGCATCGGAGTCGGGCAGGGAATCGCCGCAGTGGTGGAAAGAGATGATCGATAAGGGGAGAGAACAAACATGGCATCGATTTTGTATGAAGTGAGAAACCATATTTCTTACGTGACGATCAACCGTCCTGAAGTGTTGAATTGCTTCAATTATGAGACATTAAAAGAACTAGGAGGCATCATCGACGAAATTCACCATAACCGTGATGTCCGGGTCGTCATTTTTACCGGAGCCGGAGAGAAAGCCTTCAGTGCGGGTGCGGACTTAAAAGAACGACGCACACTGACTGAAGCAGAAGTAAAACGCAATGTACGAAAAATCCGGGATGTGTTCTCTGCAGCAGAAGCTCTGCCACAGCCGACAATCTGTGCCATGAACGGCCACGCGTTTGGCGGGGGGTTCGAGCTCGCCCTTGCCTGTGATTTGCGCGTGTCGGTGAAAGAAGCGTTCATGGGCTTGACTGAGCTTAGCTGGGCGATCATTCCTGGCGCAGGCGGAACACAGCGCCTGCCGCGTCTAATCGGCCAGGCAAAAGCGATGGAGCTGATTTTGACAGCGAAAAAACTGACGGCGGAAGAAGCGTATACGTATGGCATTCTTAATGCCGTTTCAGACCGTTCAGAGCTTATGGCTGTATGTGAGAACTACGCGAATTCCATCATGAAAAACGGGCCGATCGCTGTCCAGCAGGCAAAATATGCGATCAAGCACGGCATGGAGACCGATCTGCAGACAGGGCTAGCGATCGAGGCGAAGGCGTATGAAGTGACGATTCCGACGAGCGATCGGATGGAAGCATTGAACGCGTTCAGCGAAAAGAGAGAGCCTGTTTTTAAAGGCGAGTAGTTGTTTGAATTCTGCCAGTTTGGTATCGTAAATAACATCATGCCAAACATGGCGCACAAGAGGTTTTAAAACATGCAGAACAGTTTGAACACACGATCAATGATATTCACCCTTTACGGCGACTATATCCGCCATTATGGCAGCGAGATCTGGATCGGCAGCTTGATCCGGTTTCTCGAAGAGTTCGGGCATAACGAGCAGGCGGTCAGGGCGGCCATCTCGCGCATGAGCAAGCAAGGCTGGATCGAGTCGCGAAAGCAAGGGAACAAAAGCTACTATTTTTTGACACCGCGAGGCCAAAAGCGGATGGACGAGGCAGCGAAGCGTATTTTTAAGCTGCAGCCGGAAAAGTGGAGCGGTGACTGGACGATGTTCACGTATACCATCCCTGAAGAGCAGAGAAGCATCCGTGACGAGCTGCGGAAAGAGCTCGTATGGAGCGGCTTCGGACTTCTCACGAACAGTTTCTGGATCTCTCCTGGCAATCAGGAGAACCAGATTACAGCCGTGATTGAGAAGTATGACATCCGCAATTATGTTCATTATTTTACTGCACAATATAAAGGCCCGGATGAAAGCACACGTCTTGTCCGTGAATGCTGGAACTTAGAAGAAATTAACGAACGCTATGAGGAATTTATCAAAACATACTCACAGAAATATGTGATCGATAAAAATAAAATTGAAAAGGGCGAGATGAGTGACGGCGAATGCTTTGTGGAGCGGACGAAGCTTGTTCATGAATACCGCAAGTTTTTGTTCATCGATCCAGGACTGCCGCAGGAGCTGCTGCCGTCAGACTGGCTCGGCGACCATGCTGCCTCTCTTTTCAGCGATTATTACAAAGCCCTTGCGCTGCCGGCTAACCGCTTTTTTGAAAGCATTTACCGTGAAGGAAACGAGCTGAACAAAGCGATCAGCTATAACGTCCTAGAGCATCCACTCATGGCAAACAGCGAACCAAACAGCTAACGGACGTCCCTGAGGGACGTCCGTTGCATGCGAATCGTATGAATCGGATCGAAATAAGCAATAATCGGGTCGAATTCCAATTTTGCGGGTCAAAATCAAGAAAAACGGGTCTTTCCCGCACCTGCCGTTATTTGACCTGCTCTTTAAACTGCTGCCCTTTTTCATAATACGTATCAATGGTCAGCTGAATGAGCTCAAGATCTTTTTCGGTCAGTTCACGCACGATCTTGCCTGGTGACCCCATCACCATGACGCGCGGAGGGATTTTCTTTCCGGACGGAATGAGCGTGTTTGCACCGATAAACGCCTGCTCACCGATCTCTGCTCCGTCGAGAACCGTCGCGCCCATACCGACAAGCGCACCTTTTTTCACCGTGCAGCCGTGGAGGATTACATTGTGGCCGATAGAAACTTCGTCTTCCAATACGAGCGGATAGCCTTCATACAGATGGAGCGTGCAGTTATCCTGCACGTTCGTTTTTTTGCCAATGGTAATCGGGCCTTCGTCACCGCGAAGAACGCTGTTAAACCAAATTGTCGAGCCCTCGCCAATTGTGACATCACCAATCACATGAGCTCCAGGGGCAATATAAGCGCTTTCATGAACGTTCGGAGATTTTCCGTTAAACGTATGTTTCATCCAAGTATCCTCCTCATAAATATTAGGGGTCCGGTACCTTTCAAATTAACCGGGTGTGCCATAACAGTTTGCTAGCTTCATTATAACAAAGTAGAGAGTGGGGGCGGTAACATGAACAGAGTGTGTGAAATGCTGAAGATTACCTATCCAATTATTCAAGGCGGAATGGGCAATGTCAGCAATGCTGAGCTCGCTTCGGCCATCTCGAATGCCGGCGGTTTAGGGACGATTGGTGTCGGAACGATGAGCGTGGAAGAAATAGAAAAATTGCTGATTTCCACAAAAGGGATGACAGACAGCCGCTTTGCTGTTAATGTACCAATAACTGTTGCTTCAGACGTCAAGAAAATTTTTCAGCTCTTGATACAGCATGAAGTGAAAATCGTGTCGTTATCAGCAGGCAATCCAGCACCATTTATTCCTAAGCTGAAAGAGCATGGCATGACTGTCATATGTGTCGTCGCATCTGTCTATCATGCGAAAAAAGCGGAAGACGCAGGAGCTGATCTAATCGTCGCGGAAGGCTATGAAGCTGCCGGCCTTAACTCACCGTACGAAACGACGACGATGACCCTTATACCGCAGATTGCCTCCGCTGTTCAGATTCCTGTCATAGCAGCCGGAGGTATCGGAGACGGCAGAGGGCTTGCCGCTGCATTCGCTCTCGGTGCTGAAGGGGTTCAGATGGGAACGCGGTTCATTGCTGTGAAAGAAGCGCCTTTTCATGAAGCTTATAAATCTTCTCTTTTGCATGCAAAAGACAATGAGACGGTTATTATTGGCCGGTCTGTTGGGAAGATTAGAAGAGTGTACCGGACCCCATATGCGGAGCGGCTTTTATCATATGAAAAACAAGGCATCGAGCCAGATCGTTTTCATGAGATGACAACCGAAGAGCAGCATATAGCTGGAGCGGTAAAAGGCGACTTGGAGAACGGGTTCATTAACAGCGGACAGATTGCGGGTCTCATTGAAGACGTGCCGACTGCCGCTGAGCTGATGAAAAAAATGATGGATGAAGCAAAGAAAGCAGCCGAAATGTTAAACAAGCGTTTAACATAAAACAGCAGAATACGCGTTAGGAGGAATACGCAGCATGAAGCAGCAAGACCAATGGACGTCAAAACTAGCCTTTATATTAGCCGCAGCCGGATCTGCCATTGGACTCGGAGCCATTTGGAAGTTTCCTTATGTAGTAGGTACGAGTGGGGGCGGAGCCTTCTTTCTTTTGTTCTTATTATTTACCTTTTTAGTAGGCTTTCCGCTATTGATGGCTGAGTTTGTTATTGGCCGCGGTGCGCAAAAAGAAGCGATATCCGCTTACCGCACCATCGCACCTGGCAGCGCATGGCCATGGCTCGGTCGTATGGGAGTGGTAACGGCTTTTATATTATTATCCTTTTACAGCGTGATCGGCGGATGGATCGTCCTTTATCTCGGAAAAAGCTTTTCGCCAAACTTCTTTAATCATGACTTTGGCAAGCTTTTCGGCGAGTCCATCTCAACACCGTGGCCGGTCTTGATCTCGCAGTTTATTTTCATGATCATCACGATTTATGTAGTCAGCCGCGGAATCAAGAACGGTATTGAAAAAGCGAACCAGATCATGATGCCAGCCCTTTTCGTGTTGTTCGTCGTATTGATTGTCCGTTCGCTCACACTTGATAACGCGATGGAAGGCGTTAAGTTCTTCCTCATGCCGGACTTCTCTGAGATCGGGGCAGATGATATTCTGTTCGCGCTCGGGCAGTCGTTCTTTTCACTGAGTGTCGGAATCTCCGTCATGGTCACATACAGCTCTTATTTAAGTAAAAAAGAAAGCTTAACGAAATCAGCCACAACCATTGTATTGCTCAATATATTGATCTCGCTGCTTGCCGGACTAGCCATCTTCCCTGGCGTTTTCTCGCTGGGCCTTGAGCCGGCTGAAGGACCGGGCCTATTGTTTGTCGTCCTTCCTGCTGTGTTTGATCAAATCGTGTTTGGCCAATTCTTTTTTATCGTGTTTTTGGCTTTGTTCCTTTTCGCCACACTCACCTCAGCGTTCTCCATGCTTGAGATCATCGTGGCATCCATCACAAAAGGAAAGCTGGAAAACCGAGCCAAATGGTCATGGATTATCGGTATTCTTATCTTTATTGCCGGCGTACCATCCGCCCTGTCGATGGGGGTATTATCAGACGTCACATTAATCGGCGGAAAAACGATCTTTGATTCACTCGATTATCTCGTAAGCAATATCCTGCTGCCACTAGGAGCTTTATTCATCGCACTCTTTGTCGGCTACCGCTATCCTAAAGACATGCTGCTAGCCGAATTCAGAGCAGGATCAAGCGTCACTACAAAAGGATTCGCCGCATGGCTCATCCTCATCCGCTACATCGTACCGATCATCATCATCATCGTTTTCCTAAACATGATCGGCGTATTCAACTAAACAAACAAAAAAAGTCTACCTACAGCGGGTAGGCTTTTTTTCTTATGTTTTAAAACCTAAAAGTAAGCAGGATGTGTGTTGGGTGGTAAACATCTTTGAATAAGTTGATTGAAGTGTAAGGTGCCGACTCCTGCGGGACAAGCTGGCAGGTGAGACCTTTTAACGGCGCGTAGCGACAAAAGGGCTCACCGCCTGCCCCGCGGAAAGCGTGCACCTGAAACGGAAATCAACACTTTCATTCATCTTGAAAATACTAACAATACATCAGGCTGACACTTCCCACAACTCAGACAAAATGTTATTATTACGTTAAGAAAACGTCATATAAAAATAGTGTAACTTCTACAATAAGGGGTGGGTTTATGAAGCCAGGAATGCAGGTCGGCCAGACCGCAACCATTACAGCAACCGTCACACCAGACATGTTCGCCCAGTTCGAAGGAACCCTCGTTCATCCAGCCTATTCAACCGTATCCATGGTCTACCACATGGAGTGGGCAGCACGCCAGATCATACTTCCGTACCTTGAACACTTTGAAGAAGGAATCGGCGGCGGGATTAAGGCAAAGCACCTCGCACCAACGCCAGAAGGCATGACCCTTGAGATTACCGCGACACTCACACAGCTAAAAGGCAAAGCCGTCATCTGCGACGTCATCGTTAAAAACAATAAAGCAATCGTCGGAGAAGGAGAAGTCACACAATACATCCTCCCGCGTTCAGTCATTACAGAAAAACTTCAAGAGATGAAGATTTAATTTTTTTAATAAAATGAAAGCGCTTACACTTTAAAGCGTAAAAGCGGCAAAGAAACCAGGGGGAAAGAGTATGTTCGAAAAAATTTCGCAGCATGAGCAGGTAGTTTTCTGCAATGATCCTTCAACAGGTTTAAAGGCAATCATCGCCATCCACAACACAACACTCGGACCAGCACTCGGCGGATGCCGAATGAGGCCGTACGCTTCAACTGACGAAGCATTAGAAGATGTTCTTCGCCTGTCTAAAGGCATGACCTACAAATGCATCGGTGCGGATGTTGACTTTGGCGGAGGAAAGTCGGTTATTATTGGTGACCCGACAAAAGAGCGTACACCTGAGCTGTTTCGTGCGTTCGGACAGTTCGTTGATTCGCTGAACGGCCGTTTTTATACAGGCACCGATATGGGAACGACGCCGGACGATTTTGTGCATGCCCTTAAAGAAACGAACTGCATCGTCGGTGTACCGGAAGCATATGGCGGAAGCGGTGATTCATCGGTCCCGACAGCACAGGGGGTATTGTTCGGATTGCAGGCAACGATTCAGACTTTAGAAGGAACAGATGATTTATCAGCCAAAAAATATTCCGTTCAAGGTCTAGGAAAAGTAGGCTATAAGGTGGCCGAACAGCTTCTCGCTGCCGGTTCTCACGTTTACGTCACAGACATTAACGAGCAAGCGCTGAAACAGATTCAGCAGCGAGCGGAAACGCTTCCTGGAACGGTGGAGGTCGTACAAGGGTCCGACATATACGGAGTAGACGCAGACATTTTCATTCCATGTGCGCTTGGCGGTATCCTGCACGATGAAACGATTGAGCAGCTGAAGGTAAAGGCAGTGGTGGGAAGCGCGAATAATCAGCTTCTTGAAGACCGCCATGGCATCTATCTGCAGCAAAAAGGCATCCTTTACGGCCCGGATTATATCGTGAACGCGGGCGGCTTGATTCAAGTGGCCGATGAGCTGTACAGCCCAAATAAGGAACGTGTCTTAAAAAAGACGAAAGCGATCTATAACAGCCTGATGGAAATTTATCAGCAAAGTAAGGAAAGAGAAATATCAACCGTGGAAGCGGCAAACCGGTATTGCGAAGAAAAAATGATGGCACGAGCTCGGCGCAACAGCTTTTTTGCTCACAATAAACGGCCGAAATGGGACGTTCGAAACTAAAGGAGGCAGAAGACAATGGAAGAGAAGTATCCGAAGCTGCAAATTTTGAACGAAAACGGTGAAGTGGTCGACACGGGCTATCGTGCGGAGATGACAGAAGAACTGACAAAAGATCTGTATACCAAAATGCTGCGCGCGAGGCTGTTTGACAGAAAAGGCGTCAACATGCAGCGGCAGGGCCGCATCGGGACGTACGTTCCGTTTGAGGGCCAGGAGGCTGCGCAGATCGGAAGCGCGATGGCGATGGGGCAGGGCGACTGGATGTTTCCTTCCTACCGTGACCACGGGGCGACGATGACATTCGGACACAGCTTGAAGAATCTGTTTTTGTATTGGAAAGGACGTCAGGAAGGCTGTGTTCCGCCAGACGGGGTCCACATCTTTCCGCCAGCCGTGCCGATCGCCTCTCAGCTTCTTCATGCAACAGGGGCGGCCTGGGCAGAAAAGATGAAAGGCACTGACCGGGCTTCCATCGTTTATTTCGGAGACGGGGCGACATCGGAAGGCGACTTTCATGAAGGATTGAATTTTGCGAGCGTCTTTAACGTTCCGGTCATCTTTTTCAACCAAAATAATGGATTCGCCATTTCAGTCCCGATTGAAAAGCAGATGAAAAGCAAAACGATCGCGCAAAAAGCGCAGGCTTATGACATAGAAGGAATGCGTCTTGATGGCAACGATGTATTCTCGGTTTATTTCCATACACGTACAGCGGTTGAACGGGCGCGTGCTGGCCACGGCCCATCCTTGATCGAGGCGGTCACATGGCGTTACGGCGCGCATACGACAGCCGATGATCCAACCAAGTACCGTGACCAGAACGAATCAGCGGCACGCCGTGAAAAAACCGATCCGCTGCTGCGTCTAGAACGGTTCATGAAAAACGAGAACATGTGGAACGATGCGTGGCTAACCCAGCTTGAAGCTTCACTCAGTGAAGAAATCGAGGAAGCGGTCAAAGCGATGGAAGAAGAACCAGCCGCTCAAGTGAACGACATGTTTGACCATGTGTTCGCCGAGAACCCGTGGCCGCTCGAAGAACAAAAGCAAAACTATTCTCTCTTAAGAGGTGAAAAATCATGACGACAGCAATCCAGACGAAAAAGCTGACGATGGTTCAGGCGGTAACAGACGGTATGCGTGTGATGATGAACGAACATAAAGACGTGATCGTGATGGGGGAGGATGTCGGGAGAAATGGGGGCGTGTTCCGTGCGACAGACGGCTTGTTCGACGAGTTTGGCGGAGAGCGCGTCATCGATACGCCGCTTGCTGAGTCAGGCATCATCGGAACAGGAATCGGCCTTGCGATGAATGGATTTCGTCCGATCTGTGAAATGCAGTTCTTCGGCTTTATCTATCCAGCGTTCAATCAAATCATGACACACGCTTCAAGGATACGTGCGAGAACGCTTGGTTCATTTACTGTGCCGATGGTCATTCGTGCGCCGTTCGGAGCAGGCGTGCGCGCTCCAGAGATTCACTCTGACTCGGTCGAAGCACTATTCACGCATATGCCGGGAATAAAGGTTGTGGTACCATCAAACGCCTATGACGCGAAGGGGTTGCTGATCGCGGCGATTGAAGATCCAGATCCTGTCCTTCTCCTAGAACCGATGCGCTGTTACCGCAGCGCAAAGATGGACGTTCCAGAAGGGAAGTATACGGTCGAGCTTGGAAAAGGAACAAAGCTGAAAGAAGGGGAAGACGTAACAATTTTCACGTACGGTGCGATGGTTGATGTTGTGATGAAGGCAGCAGAGCAGGCAGCGTCCAAAGGCATTTCTGCCGAGGTGGTCGACCTTCGCAGCCTGTATCCGCTTGATAAAAAGCTAATATCTGAAAGCGTTCAGAAGACAGGTCGTGCCGTTATCGTGCATGAAGCACCAGGTACAGGCGGAATCGCTGACACGATCACGTCTCTTATTAACGACACGTCCTTCCTCTATATGAGGGCGCCGATTGAACGTGTAACCGGCTTTGACACGCCGGTGCCGATGTTCGCTCTTGAAGATCATTATTTGCCGAACCCCGAGCGGGTGCTGCATGCGATTGAAAAAACAGTCAAGTTTTAGGAGGGGTTTCCTGTGGTAGAAGTGAAGCTGCACGACATCGGAGAAGGCATGCACGAAGGGGAAATCGTTCACTTTTTCGTGAAAGTGGGCGATACGGTAAAGATTGATCAGCCGCTTTTAGAAGTGCAGACGGATAAGGTGACAGCTGAGCTGCCGTCGCCTGTAGCTGGAAAAGTGAGTGATATTAAATACAAAGAAGGCGACGTCGTCACGGTTGGAACGGTCATCCTCACACTCGATGGCGAAGGGAGAGCGTCTGTGCCTTCTCAGCCAGAAGCTGTAAAGAAAGAAGAAGCACAGCCGATGCAAGCGCACGCTGCATCCAGCATCGCTACGCTTACCAAGCGAGTGCTGGCTGCACCTTACACAAGAAAAATCGCGCGAGAGAACAATATTGATATTGAACAGGTTAAAGGAACAGGGCCAGGCAGCCGCGTGACGGATGAAGATGTTCTTTCGTTCATGAAAGATGGAGCAGCACAACAAGAAAAAACATCTACAGAAACAAAAGCGAACGTTCAGCCAGCGTCTTCTGTAAAATCAACAAACGCAAGCCCGACTAGTATTCCATTTAAAGGCCGCCGCAAGCAGATCGCAAAAAAGATGGTCCAATCTTTGAACACAATTCCCCATGTTACACATTTTGAAGAAATTGATGTAACAGCCGTCATGGATTTGAAAAAACAGCTCAAGTCGATGGATCCTGATAACAGCAAGGGCATGAACGTCTCGGTCGCCGCACTTTTTGTAAAAGCGATTCAGATTGCGCTGAAGGACTTTCCGATTTTCAACGCAAAGCTTGATGAAAAAAACGACGTTATCCTGCTTGAACAGCATGTTTCGATCGGCATTGCAACAGATGCGGATGACGGCTTGATCGTGCCTGTCGTGAAAAACGTGGAGCAGCGCAGCATCCGTGATATTGCAGTTGAGATGAAGGAGAAAATCACGAAGGCGAAGACGAACAAGCTGACAAAAGATGATATGACAGGTGGCACGTTCACGATCTCAAACGTCGGTCCGCTCGGATCGATGGGCGCGACACCAATTATCAATCACCCAGAAGTGGCACTCATGGCGTTCCACAAAACGAAAAAGACTCCAGTTGTCATCGGAAACGATATCGTCATCCGGTCGATGATGAACGTGTCCATGTCTTTTGATCACCGTGTTGCAGACGGCGCGACGGCGGTCATGTTCACAAACCGTGTGAAACAGCTGATCGAGAACCCGCATCTTATGACATTGGAGCTGATATAAATGGTTGTTGGCGATTTTGCGACAAAAAAACAGCTGATCATCATCGGCGGCGGTCCTGGCGGATATCATGCTGCCATCCGCGCCGCACAGCTCGGACTTGAAGTATTGATTATCGAAAAAGAAAAGCTTGGCGGAGTTTGCCTTCATAAAGGGTGCATTCCATCTAAATCACTGACACATGCTGCCAACAGCTACAGCCAGCTCAGCCATATGAAAGACATGGGCATACAGACAGGGGAGACCTCTTTTCATTTAGAAACATTTGCAGCCTATCAGACTAGTGTTGTGAGCGGGCTGCAAAAAGGCATAGAGGCACTGATAAAAGCCAACAAAATTGAGCTATTATCAGGTACCGCTTCTATCATGAGCGAGAACCGGATCGGGGTAGACTCGGGACACCATTTTGAGATGTATGAGTTTGAACATTTGTTGATTGCATCTGGTTCGTCACCCGTCATGCCAGCTGGTGCAAAGCTTTCAGAGCGTGTTCATACCCCGCATACACTTTGGACGCAGAGAGAACTGCCGGGGCATTTGATTGTGTATGGTCACGACTATTTCGCACTGGAAGCAGCTTCATCGTTCCGAAACCTAGGTTCAGAGGTAACTCTTATCACGCCAGAGAATGGTTTTGGCTTTGACAGTTCCTTAGAAAAAGAACTTCAAAGAGTATTGAAAAAATCAAGAATCAAGTTGTTTAAGAAGTCGGTGTGGAGCAGTGTACAAGAAGATGATGAAGCGGTCACGCTGTCACTCGATAATGGCAAGGGCGAAACACTTGCCGTGGAAGGGACACACCTTCTTATCTCAGCAGGGTATGAACCGAATCTTGAGGGCCTTGGTCTGGAAGCACTAAACATGGAACGAGACAGCCGCGGCTTCATTATCGTGAACTCTCAGAGCCAGACGAACGTGAGCAACGTGTACGCAGCAGGAGACTGCACGATTGGTCCGAAGCTTGCCAGCAAGGCGATCAAGCAAGGAAAAGTGGCAGCAGAAACGATGGCAGGCATGAAATCGGAATACAGCCTCGCGTTCGTGCCATCTATCGTGCACAGTGTTCCTCCAGTCGCGACTGTCGGACTGAGCGAAGAAGATGCGATCGCACAAGGCATTGAAGTGAATATTGGGCAATTCGCGATGGGCGGTAATGGTTATGCGAGCCTTATCGGTCAGAAGGAAGGCGTCGTAAAGGTTATTACAGACGCGTCGAACGATGTACTGCTTGGTGTTCATATGATGGGGGCAGGAGCGACAGAGATGATACAAAACGCGACGTCATCATTAGAGATGGTCGCACGTGAAGAAGACATCACTTATCCAATCTATGCTCATCCCGCTTTGAACGAAAGCTGGCTCGAAGCGGCGGAAAGTCTGACAGGCAAGGCCATTCACATCCCGCCTGCCAAAAAACGAGACATCTCAAAGGTATAGTTTGTTTAAAAAAGTGCTGATGTGAGCACTTTTTTTGTTGGCAGGAAAGAGCTGGCGCGCATGCTGGAAAAAGCGGCGCGCAACGGTAGAACCGCAATGAAAAGCTGCACGCAAGCTCATCGAAACTGCGCGGAACATATTTTATGCGGATCGCAAATCAAAATCTTGGCGCGAAAACAGCCGGATGGTCACATGTGTCTTGATGAAACCCTAGACCAAGTTACACGAAGCTTAAAAGAATGAAAACCCGCTAGCATTCCGTACAAAATGGCGTGCAATAGCTAAAAAACTTTTAAAACAGCGCGCATGTATACGTTTGAATTTTTTGTTTCACTACCCTATTCTATGACTTCAAAAATACCGCCATTTGTGCAATTGCGTGCCATATACTAAAATGTCGGTAGTATGTTTAATCATGACTGAGATAAAGCGAGGAATATATGTTGAAACGAATCGTACTGACAGGCGGAGGTTCAGCTGGGCACGTGACGCCGCATCTGGCATTGATCCCTAAATTAAAAGAACGAAACTATGACCTGCATTACATCGGCACAAAAGACGGCATTGAGCGCACACTTATCGAACCGACCGGCATGCCGTACCACCCGATCGCGAGCGGTAAGCTGCGTCGTTATTTTGATCTGAAAAATTTTAAAGACCCTTTTAAAGTGCTCGCAGGCATCGGGCAGGCCTACTTCAAGCTCGGCCGCATCAAACCGGATGTCGTTTTCTCAAAAGGCGGTTTCGTCGCTGTTCCAGTGGTGATCGCCGCTAAAATGCGTGGCATTCCAGTGTACATCCACGAATCTGATATCACGCCAGGACTCGCGAACAAAATTTCTTCCAAGTTCGCGACGAAAGTGTTTGTGACGTTTGAGGAGGCCAAAAAACACTTCCCTCCTGGACAGGCGATGGTCACAGGATCACCGATTCGGGGCGATTTGATGACAGGCGATAAAAAGCGCGGCTTAAACTGGCTTGGATTTAGTGATAACCTGCCAGTACTCACCATCATGGGAGGCAGCTTAGGTGCCCGCAAGATCAACGAGAACATTCGTGCCTCCTTAAACGAATTGACGACATCTTTTCAAATCGTCCATTTGTGCGGCAAAGGAAACATCGATCCCGCACTAGAAGGAGTAGCAGGCTATCGTCAGTTTGAATACATTCAGGATGGACTGTCAGATGTCATCGCGGCGACAGACTTTGTTATTTCGCGTGCAGGGTCGAACTCTATCTTTGAATGGCTCACTCTGCGCAAGCCGATGCTGCTCATTCCGCTCCCACTTAGTGCGAGCCGTGGCGACCAGATTCTCAATGCCCAGTCATTTGAAAAGCAAGGATTCTGCCATGTTTTGTATGAAGAGGACATGACAGAAGAAACACTGCTTGCTGCAATCGGTAAGCTGAAAAAAGAAAAACTGACGCTTAAAGACCAGATGATGCGCTATAAAGCAGGCGACAGTGTTGACTTGATTCTAAACACGATCACTGGTCAAAAATAATGAAGGCGCTCCGATGAACGGAGCGCCCTTTATGTTTGGACAACCCAAACTTGAGCAAAACCTTCTGATATCCTAAAATTAGGTACAATCAAACGTTCAGGCAAAAGGGGTGAAGTAAATGGGAGCTGTGCTAGAGGAAGAGTATCATGAGCAGCATTTATCAATGGGTGACGGTGTGAAGGCAGGGCTGGCCATCGCCATCGGCTATACACCAATCGCGTTCACCTACGGCCTGCTTGCAAAAACTGCAGGTTTGACGCTATGGGAGACCGTGGCGATGAGCATTTTTGTGTTCGCGGGCGCTTCGCAATATATCGCGCTGTCGATGCTTGCCGCTTCAACAGGTGCCATTGAAATCTTAATCACCACGTTTATCATGAACATCCGGCACCTGCTCATGAGTGCTTCGCTAAATGAACGAGCAGAGCATGATAAAAAGTGGATAAAAGCGGTCTATGCGTTTATGGTAACGGATGAAACATTTGCGGTAGCGACTACTCGGAAAGAGGACAAGCTTTCTTCCGGATTTTTGATCGGCCTTGGACTCATTGCCTACAGCAGCTGGATTATTTTTTCTGGCATTGGTTATTTGACAGGTGCCGGCCTACCTGAGGTTGTGCAGAACAGCATGGGCATCGCGCTGTATGCGATGTTTATCGGGTTGCTCGTGCCTGCAGCTAAAAAGAGCCGAAAGGTGATCCTTTTGGCAGCAACAGCTGCATTGCTCAATATCGCATTCTCGCAATATGAACCGCTCGCTGGCGGCTGGGGAATCATCCTTAGCACGCTCATTTCAGCGGTGTTTCTCGAACTGCTGATGGGGGAGGAGAAGAAGCATGCCTGATTCACTGATCTGGCTCATTCTCGGAATGGGCATCGCCACTTACTTGCCGCGTATGCTGCCACTTGTCTGGCTGCGGACAGACGGACTGAACCCAAAGCTGCAAGGCATGCTGAAAAATGTGCCGTACGCCATATTAGGTGCTTTGATTTTTCCAGGAGTCTTAACGATTAAAGAAGATAACATCCTGTTCGGTGCCGCTGGAGCGGCAGTTGCGTTCGCCGCAGCATGGCTCGGGCTGAATGTCATATTCGTTGTGGTCGTCTCTATTTTAGCTTTGGTGCTTGGTTCATTTTTCCTTTAGCAGCATATCTTGCTTCCGCTTGCCATATGGTTAGAACAGGCGTATAATCACTCCTAATAAAGGAGGAGGATAATCAATGGCGATTCATATGTTCAGGTTGATCCTCGTTGGCTTGTTTTCATTAACTGCACTATCTTTATTGTCATTTCAGCTTGTTGAAATTGTGCAGGCTGCGGCAGATATGATTTCCGGAATGCTTTCAAATTTTAAAAAGTAAAAAGACAAAAAGGAGCTGCTACATCGGCTCTTTTTTCTTTTGCAAGATGTTTAGTGAATGATATAGTGGGAACAAATAGGGGTACAATGTGAAAAAAGGAACTAAGTGATGAAGGATGATTACATGAAATTGATCGCAATTGATATGGATGGAACACTGGTAAACAAACAGCTGAAAGTGACGAAGGAGAACGCGCAGGCTATAAGAGAAGCCAAGAATAAAGGTCATCTTGTTGTGATTGCGACGGGCAGGTCTTACGACGAGGCACGTTTCGCTCTTTCAGATGCTGAACTTCATCTGCCGTTGATCTGTGTGAACGGAGCCGAAATTCGATCGGATGACTGGGAGATTTTGACGAGTGTGCCTATCCCTCATATTCAGTACGAGCAAATCGCACGAACGCTGAATAATGAAGATATCTATTACGAGCTCTATACGAATAAAGGAACCTATACGGCTAACCGTGAACGTGCGTATGAGGTTATGAAGGATATTGTGCTCACATCCAACCCAGAGGCAACAGATGATGATGTACAGAAGGCGGCATTGCGCCGTATTAAGCTCGGACTTGTGAACGTGGTCAGCAGCTACAGCGAGCTTTTGCAGGAAGAAGGAGTTGAAGTGTACAAGCTTCTTGCATTTGACGGAAATCACGATAAATTAACGCGTGCCGCCAACCATCTAACTGAAATGGACGAGCTGGCCGTCAGTTCATCCTCTAAAAACAACTTAGAAATCACGAATGCTGAAGCACAAAAAGGAGTCGCACTTGAGAAGTTTGCGCAAATGCATGATATTTGCATGAAAGACACGATGGCGATCGGCGACAACTTCAATGATGTGTCCATGTTGGAGCGCGCAGGAACACCTGTCGCGATGGGGAACGCAGAGGAAGAGGTCAAGAAAATCGCGAAGTATGTAACGAAATCAAACGAAGAGAGCGGTGTGGCTCACGCTATCCGCAACTTTTTATAAAAAAATTCTGCGTCTATCCTTTCATAGGATAGGCGCGTATTTTTTGATAATGGCCAATCGTGGTTCAAAAAGGTTTTTTGTACGTACATGGAGAATTACAATTGTAAAGTTCATCTTTACTCGATGTTTAAACGCCTGTCATGTTCTCTTCACATTCTCCTGTTATCTTGGTTAAGTAGTTTCCAAGACATTAAGAGTGAAGGAGAGATAAACGTGAACACTAAATGGAAAGCTGCCTTAGGTGCAGCAGTTATGGGGTTATCAATTATGGGGACAAGCTTAAGTGCAGGAGCTTCATCACATAATAAAGACATTACAAACGTTGCACACCGCGGTGCTTCTGGTCATGCGCCTGAGCACACGATTACTGCCTACAAAATGGGTGAGCAAATGCACGGTGATTATATTGAAATCGATCTTCAAATGACAAAAGACGGCCAGCTGATCGCGATGCACGATGAGACGCTTGACCGTACAACGAACGGAACAGGCGAAGTAAAGGATCACACACTTGCTGAAATCAAGCAGCTGGATGCAGGCTCCTGGTTCAACGAAAAGTACCCAGAGATGGCTAAGCCAGAATATGCTGGCTTGAAGGTACCGACACTTGATGAAGTCTTTCAAACGTTTGGCAAGAATGCGAACTATTACATTGAAACAAAGTCTCCAGAAGTGTACCCAGGAATGGAGCAAGCACTCTTAGATAAGATCAATCAATACGGCATCAACAAAGACACGCTTCTTGTGCAGTCGTTCAGCGCGGAAAGCCTGATTAAAATGCACGATTTGGATCCTTCTGTTAACCTTGTGCAGCTGATGTGGTATACAAGCCCTGCAGCACTCAGTGATGCAGAAATTACTGCGGTCAAACAGTACGCAATGGGCATCGGGCCAAACAGCTCCATGATTGACAAGGAATATGTTCAGAAAGCCGTGAACAGCGGATTGGAAATTCATCCGTACACAGTCAACGAAAAAGAGGAAATGCAAAAGCTCATCGACTGGGGTGTAACAGGGATCTTCACAAACTTCCCTGACCGCCTGAATGAAGTATTAAAAGGTAAATAAGGAAAAAAGGGGCTCGCAGGCTACTGCGAAGCCTCTTTTTTTACGACAAACAGCTCGCCGTCCTCTGTCAGCTGAGCGAAGTAGACGTCTTTCATGCTCGACACATCCGCTTCTTTTAAACGGCTGTTTAACCAATCCTCTGTCAGGGCGTATTCTTTCAGTGAATTTTTCAAAAGCTTTCCTTCAGACACGAGCGCTGTCGGCAAATACATGCCGGACTCTGGCTGCAGATTTAAGTCTTCTTTTGTTACCGAATCCTTCAGCGGCTTTTTCAGCACACTAAGCTGTCCGTTTGGCTCCATCACGGCGTACTCGACTTCCTGTATATCGAATACAGAAGCATTTCTAAGCAGCATGAGCAGATCATCCATCGTCATCTGCATCTTTTTCATATGCTTTTGTTCAATCTGGCCCTTCTTGATTAAAATGGTCGGTTCGCTTTTCGTTAAGAATTTAGAGAACATCGATTTCTTATTCACAAGTTCAACGAGAAACACGGCTGCCGCCCAGGCGGTGAGGGAAGCAAGGCTTTCCATAACCGTGATCTCTTTATGCACGACCATGTCCCCGATGATATTCCCCATCGCGATGCCTGTCGCGTAGTTGAAAAAGGTCAGTTCGCCAAGCTGCTTCTTGCCAAGCAGCCTCATAAGAAAAAGAAGAAACGCAAAGCCAAGTACTGTCCTGTAAACCGTAATTACGATTCCTTCCATATGCCACCCCGCATGTTCTGTCACTTTATAGGGTGCACAAATGGGAGAAAAAATATAAAGAAGGGTCCGGTACCATTTTCAACTTCGCCGCAACTTTGCTGGGAAGTTTTGAAAAGGTACCGGACCCCGTTTTGTGGTTTCTTTGCCGTTAAAAGTTTTCATTTTCTAAGATCGTGACACTGCCGCTGTCAGGATCAAGGATACTGGTCATTGTCCGCAGCCAGGTGCTTTTCCAATCTTTTTATGAATCTGATGAACTTTCAGCAACGTTTGACCTTCCTCCAAGTTCCTTCGTGTATTGCTCAACCCATTGTATAAAGTACTCTTTTTCTATTCCAAGATAAGAGGATTCAATCACAAGTTGTTTAAGTGCCTGTCGCAGCGCTTCAATTTTTTGCTCATCGGCCTTAGGAATGATCGTTTGCGAGACAAATGTCCCTTTTCCTCTAAGTGTTTCGATTATTTCCTGCCTTTCGAGCTCTTGATAGGCCTTGCTGACTGTGTTTGGGTTGATTAAAAGCACGGATGAAAGCTCCCTCACGGATGGAAGCTTTTCGCCAGGCAGAATGACTTCTTTTAAAATAAGCTCTTTCACCTGATTAACAAGCTGTTCCCATATAGGAATGTGGCTTCTGGGATCTAAATTTAACAGCATATTGTCCCACCTTAAACTGCAATGTGTGTATTATTATGTATAGTACACTATATTGTGAAAAACATGTCAACTTATTTTTGCTTCAAAACAGAGTAGTGTCATACAATGTGAAAAGAAAGGGTGATCCACGTGATGAGAGAGATGATGGAGAATGCTAAACTCCTTATTTTTGACTTAGACGGAACGTTATATGAAGACACCGATCACTTTGATTATTATTGCCGACTTATGCAGCAGAGAGTCCTTGAGAGCGAAAGGGAAGCTTTTTGGGCAACATATGAATCCATGAAAAGCGGAGAGCATCCGGTCGGCATCGGAAAAGTATATGACATCAAAAATGATACGGCGGTTACAGTAGAGCCTTTTTCCCTTCAGGTGACAAAGGTAGAGTCGTTCACAGGAGAAGAATGGCCTGCCGAAAAAGTAAGAGAGGAGTATTCAGGTGAGCTTGTGTATGACTTTGAACGGTTTGTTGCGATTGGAGACGGCTGGTGGCTGCCGTATGCGACGGCCATTCATCATGGACTGACAGGACAAGATTCATGGGACTGCTACAACGCCACGAAAGCGTACATGGTGACCAATGAGTTCACCTTAACAAAAACGCCTGGTCTGAAAAATGCATTAGAAAGGCTCAGGCAAGATAAAAAAATCGTCCTGATGACAAACAGCGATCATGATGATGTCGGACGGCTGTTAAACGAACTTGGGCTTACAGGAATGTTCCACGCTGTTCATTCGTCAAGTGAGAAACCTCTTCGGACAAAAGAGAAGTTGCAGGAAATCCTTCAGGAATTTGACGTGAAACCAGAAGAAGCGGTATCAATCGGCGATAACTTTATTAATGAGATTGCCCCAGCTCTGCTGCTAGGAATGCGGGCGGTGTACATACAGCCGAACGAATCTCCTCATAGCCATGAAAACATGGTTGTCGTGAAAACACTCGCTCAAGCATTTGAATAACACACTTTAACAAGCCGTATTCGCGGCTTTTTTGTTCTAAAGAGACAGCCTCCCGCCTACATATAAGAGGAGAGGGGGGACAAACATGAAAAAAGCAGCATGGTTTGCTGTTGGATTTGCCGTCTATTTAGGTGCGATGTGGTTTTACTTGTTTCACGGAGCAGACACGGCACTGCCTGCCCAATTAAGAGGTTCCGCTGCCGATCCGGCGATGTTCATGAATGAGCGGCAGCTTACATTGAGCTACGATTTTTCCCGAATCAAAGATTTTATCTACTTTATTTCCGTCCCGTTAGAATGGCTGATTTATTTATTGGTTCTGGGCTTTGGGCTGTCTCGCAGATTCCGTGACAGCGCAAAAGTACTTACGAAATTCCGTGTAGTGCATACAGCCGCATATGTGCTATTTCTGTCTGCTGCAAGCTGGCTTCTTACGTTTCCGCTGCGCTATTACAGCTATACCGTATCCAAATCGTACAAAGTGTCGGTGCAGCCTTTCGACGGCTGGATGAAGGACAGCCTCGTCGATTTTTGGATCGGATATGCGTTTACGTTTGTGATGGTCGGCGCCATCTACTGGCTTATGAAAAAGAGCGAAAAGAAGTGGTGGCTATATGCCTGGCTGCTGTCTGTTCCGTTCACGCTGTTCATGTACTTCATCCAGCCGGTTCTCATTGATCCGTTATACAACGATTTCTCCCCGTTGAAAGATCAGGCGCTTAAAGAGAAGATTTTACTTTTGGCAGATAAAGCAGATATTCCAGCCGATAACGTATACGAAGTGAATATGTCATCGAAAACCAACTCACTGAATGCCTATGTGAACGGGATCGGTTCGAATTTGCGCATCGTATTGTGGGACACAACTCTCAACAAGCTGTCAGACAATCAAGTGCTGTTCGTCATGGCACATGAGATGGGCCACTATGTGATGAATCATCTTTATTGGAACTTGATCTCTTCCATCGTGCTCTCGTTCCTCGGATTGTATTTCGGTAACATGCTGTACCGCAGGTGGGTGAAAAAGTACGGAGAGGCGTGGGGTGTGAAAGGAATCAGCGATATTGCGGGTTTGCCCGCACTGCTGCTCATTTTCTCGCTGCTCGGATTCGCCGTCTCACCAATCGAGAACGCCATATCGCGCAGTGCAGAGCGCGATGCTGACCAATATGCGATACAAATGACAAAGAACCCCGAAGCAGCAGTAGGAGCTTTTCAAGAGCTGACCGTATCAGGCTTAAGCGAAGTCAACCCGCCGAAGCTTGTAAAGTTCTTTCTATATGGCCATCCGACCATGCTCGAGCGTATCAGCTCCCTCGACGCACAAAGGACGAATAAATAGCAGTAATATTCAGCTTGTATAAAACATACTTTAAAGGATGCTGAAAGACTGCTAGGAAGCTTCAGTGAGGACAGACAACCACAGAATAAACAAGTCGCTTGAGCCGCTGTTAAAAAGACTTTATTGAGAAGTTGATCTTCGTCTCAGGTGCCGACTCCTCGAAAAAGAAGTTCACTTTTTCTTCGTGCAATGTCTAGTTACACCGCATTCCTTATCCTGCGAGTGTGAGTGAGAAGGTAAGACCTCTCAATGGCGCGTAGCGACGAGAGGGCTTAGCGCTCATCTCGCGGAAAGCCTACACCTGTAATGGAGATCAACTCTAACAAAGATTTTTACACTCAAAAAAGCGCCTTGAGCGCTTTTTTTGTTGTTTATTCTGTATCACTTAGGCTGTAGTTCGGCAATATCAGTACTTCTACACGGCGATTTTTGGCGCGTCCTTGAGGTGTTTTGTTGTCCGCTTTTGGCCGGAATTCACCGTATCCGCTCGCACTTAAGTATTCTGGCTTTAAATCAGGATTCAAGATTAAGATTCTCATAAAATTAATAGCACGGATGGCGCTCAGCTCCCAGTTGGATTGAAACTGTGCGGTGGAGATCGGAACGTTGTCCGTATGGCCCGCAATCACGATATTGCGAGGCGGGTTCGTGACGAGCAGCTCGGAAAGCTTTGTCCCGATTCCTTTGGAGCCTTCCTTGATGGTTGCACTTCCTGAATCAAATAAGGCATTATCCATGATCGTAATTAATAGGCCGTTCTCCGTCAGCTTCGTCTGGAGGCTGGCATTTAAGTTGTTTGCTTGAATGAACGAATTGATTCGTTTTTCAAGCTGTTCGAGTGCTTCCAGCTCTTGCTTCGCTTTTTCCATCCGTTCTTTTTCTTTTTTGCTAATCGCGTCCGGTTCGACGACAGAAGGCGGGTTAGTGTCTGGATTAGGAACGGTCATCGGCTCTTCCATGATGCCTGTGCCGCCTTTGAATTCATTTTTAAAGGCACTCGCCATCGCTTTGAACTTTTGAGCATCAATTTCACTCATCGCAAACAAAACAATGAATAGAGCGAGAAGAAGAGTAAGCATGTCGGCATAGGGAATGAGCCAGGATTCATCGACATGCTCTTCATGATGCTTCTTTTTCTTAGCCAACTGAACCACCTTCTTTTACCGACTCGCGTTCGCTTGCCGGCAAGTATGTTAATAACTTTTCCTCTAAAATCTTTGGAGATGTTCCATCCTGTATGGAAAGAAGCCCTTCAATCATCACTTCCTTCATCATGACTTCGAGCTTCGATTTGCGCTTCAGCTTGTTGGCAAACGGATGCCAAAGCACATATCCCGTAAAAATACCAAAAAGTGTAGCGATGAAGGCAGCGGAGATCGCGTTTCCAAGTGCACCGATGTCCTGCATGTTCCCAAGGGCTGCTACTAGTCCGACAACGGCTCCCAGCACTCCGAGTGTAGGCGCATAAGTGCCTGCTTGAGTAAAGATGGAGGAGTTGCTCAAGTGGCGCTCTTCCATCGTTTCAATGTCCTTCATTAAAACGTCGCGAATGAACTCAGGAGACTGTCCGTCTACAATCATTTTGATTCCTTGCTTTAAGAAAGGCTCGTCCACTTCGTCCGCCTTAGGCTCAAGGGACAGAAGGCCTTCTTTTCTGGCAATGCTGGCCCAATCGATGAATGTCGCGATGAGCTCATTCATGCTGAGCAATTTTTGTTCAGTAAACAATATCTTGAATAAGACAGGCAGCTTTTTCAGCTCTGACATTGGAAAAGCAATCAGTATAGCAGCTGCTGTACCGGCGAAAATAATAAGTATAGCCGCTGGGTTCAATAACGCTGCGGGGCTGACACCTTTCATGACCATGCCGACACCTATGGCGACAATGCCGAGAATAACTCCAATTAATGATGAGCGGTCCATATGCTGTATCCTCACTTTGCAGAAAAAATGTATTTGTTGTCATGTATAGTGCTTATATCGGCTGAACCCCTTAATTATTAATGACTTTTTCATGATCCATTATGGAATTTCCAGCGTTATCTAAATAAGTAAAGGCATTGTTAGGACAACGTGTGCCCGTAACGCTATAATAAATGTATTCAAAGTAAAAAAGGAGACCGTCATGGGTACAATATCTGATTTGGAGCTATATGAACGCATCCAGCAGGATGACCGTGAAGCTCTGGAGATCCTTTATGACCGGTATGAAAAACTGCTCTATTCTTTTTCCTACAAGATGCTGCAGCAAAAAGAACTGGCAGAAGATGCGGTGCAAGAGGTGTTTATTAAAATATGGAGAAAAAAAGGGCTTTATAGTCAAGAAAAAGGCAAGTTCTCTTCGTGGATGCTTACCGTTGCTAGAAATGCCTGCATCGATCTTCTGCGAAAGCGGAAGATTCCAGAAATGGAGCTAGATCAAGAAACATTTCAACCAGCATCAGAGGATAATGTCGAGAGGACAGTGGAATGGAAGGAAGAACGGGAACAGCTGCTTTCAGCGGTATCCTCACTTTCTGAAGAACAGAGGCATATAGTCGATCTCTTTTATTTCAAAGGAACGTCGCAGCAGAAGATATCAGATTTATGCGGAGTGCCGCTTGGAACCGTTAAGGGAAGAATACGGCTGGCGCTTCAGCATTTGAGAAAAAAATACAGTGAGGGGAGGGATAAATATGGACAAGAACCGATGTGACCAGCTTCTTGATTATTACAACGGTCATTTGGACGGCAAAGAGAAACATGAATTCGAACAGCACATGCAGGAGTGTCAAGCATGCTTGGCAGAGTGGACAGAATGGCAGATGCTCACATCCGGTCTTCCTTATTTATCTGAAGAAAAGGAACCGCCCGCAGGCATGAAGGATAGAGTGATGGCAGCTGTCTTCGCAAACGAACCTATTGTGGAAGAAAAAGAGCCAGCAATTGTGAGGAATAATTCAAGCACCCCTTCTAAGAACTGGATGACGGGTCTGTTGGCGGCAGCTCTCCTGCTGTCGGTCGCTGGCAACGCCTATCTCTATTTTGAAAAGAACAAGCAGGAAGCGGCTTTCGAAAAGGCCGCACAAACGTATAAAACCATTTCACTTGCCCCACATCAGTCAAAATCAAGCGGTGTGGCATCGATGATCAAAGAAAACGGACAGATGAAGCTTGTCGTTCATACGCATAACCTGAATCCTGTAAAAGGAAGAGAAACGTATCAAGTATGGCTGATAGAAGGCGACAAAAAATTCCGTGCCGGAACGTTCACACCAGATAAAGAAGGGAACGGCGCTGTTGTGTTCACGGTCGATTATGAAGGAGACCATAACTGGGAAGCGGTTGCGGTATCACATGAACCAACTGGAAAAAGCGAAAAGCCTAAAGGAAACGTCGTGCTCCTTTCTGAGCTGTAAGGTGGAATAGTAGCATGATTAGAAATCGAAAACCGCTGTTCATTATTTTAGGCTTTGTGCTGCTGCTCGCTCTCGCAGTCTGGGTCTCTGATAAGGAAGCGGCTTATAACAATCCAGCAAGAAACACTCAAGAGCGCGAATTTAAGCTTTCAGAAAAATCAGGGGAAGTGGGGCTCACTCCGGGTAACACCGCTCCAAATTTCACGCTGAAAAATCTGGAAGGCCAGACGGTCAGCCTGAAGGATTACCGCGGAAAAAAAGTGATCTTGAACTTTTGGGCCACGTGGTGTCCTCCTTGCCGGGAAGAAATGCCAGACATGCAGAAGTTTTACAGTGAGAATCAAGACAAAGACATGGAAATACTCGCAGTAAACTTAACGCACGCTGAAAAGGACAAAAAGGCGATCGGCGAATTTGCGGATCAATACGAAGTGAGCTTCCCCATTTTACTTGACCGTAAAGGCGAGACGGTTAACTTGTTTAAAGCGGTCTCCATCCCGACAACCTACTTCATTGACAGTGAAGGTACGGTTCAGAAGGTGCATATCGGACCTGTGACGAATCACATCCTGCAAGATATCACAGAGCGCATAAAATAGGCCGTTTGCATTAAAGCAGCGGCCTTTTTGAGTACTTAGGCATAAACAGCCAAGCAATCTTTACGGAAATAGGTCTTTTTTCCTGATTGCGAAAATGAAAAAATAGGAAATATTTAGATAGGAAATAAAGGTGGATAGTTAGAATATTTAATATATCTTAGCTTCTATTAAAAGCTTCTATTAAAAAAATTGGCTGCGCCAAGCAATAGAGAGTCAGCCATAGTTGGCACTTCTATTGTGAACGATAACGTTTTGCCAAGTAATGCTTTCCTATAGTATTAAAAAGGAGTCTATTCGCTTATGCCAGTAACAACATTAAGTGGGGAACTATTAGAGCTCAAGCGTGAAAACGAAATGCTGAGAAGAATGCTTATGCAAAACGATAAAGAACGTTTGAATCCATATTTTCACTTTTTAGAGCAAACGCCCATCCATCTTTTCCGGCTTGCTCGGGTGAAGTATGGAGAATACATTTATACATATTCTTGCGCGAAAAGAAAAAATGCTAAGGAAATCCAGCTGGGAGAATCCTTTTTAAAAAGCCTGAAATTCTTATTTCATGAAGAAAAGCTGGAAGAATGCATTACGACGCTAGAAAAGGCATTTAGCGGGAAAAAATGCACAGTTGATTTCAGTTCAAATGGAACTTTGTATACGGTCACCCTTTTGCCTTTGCCAGGCTTGAACGGCACCGTTACGGAGATAACCGGGAGTACTGTAGAATACAGCCGGAAAAATTTTTCCGAAGATCATGACAGCCGCCATTCGGGACAGTTTCAGGAGCTATTCGTTCACGCGATGGATGCGCTCGTTCTTTGCAATGAAAAGATGGAGATTATGGATGTGAACCCGGCCGGCTGCAGCCTGCTCGGACTGCAGAAGGAAGAGCTGATTTATGAGCCGGCAGAACGCTTTTTGCAGCTTCCTGATGAAGTGAGCGAAACCTTTAATTGGAACGCTTTTCTAAGTCTGCAGAAACATCATGGTGAAGTGAAAATCATTTGCGGTCAAGGCGATGTCAAGGATATCTCCTATTTCTGTAAACCGGACTTGCTTCCAGGGCTGCATTTAATTGTTCTTCAGGATGTAACCGAGCTACGTGTGACTGAGCAGAAGCTGATCAAGGCCGAGACGCTGAATGTGGTTGGCGAGCTGGCTGCAGGAATTGCCCATGAAATCCGCAATCCGTTAACTTCGCTGAAAGGATTTATTCAGCTCATCCAGATGGAAAACACAGAGCGGCCTGAATATTTCAAGATAATCTTGAATGAAGTGGATAGAATTGAATACATCATCAAGGAATTTCTTCTTCTCGCAAAGAACGATACGCACAAAATGAAGGTCCAGAACGTTTCCGCGATGCTTTGGGATACGGTGGCGCTTCTGCAGACGCAGGCCCTGCTAAAAGGGGTAGAGCTTAAAGCAAACCTGCAGGAAATGCTTCCAGATCTTTTGTGCGACATTCATCAGCTGAAGCAAGTATTTATCAACTACATTAAAAACGCAATAGAAGCTACACCTCCTGCAGGCACCGTATGTGTTCAAGCGCATAGTGAAAAAGGTATCCTTATCGTTAAAATATCGGATACTGGAGCGGGGATGGATGAGAAAACATTATCCAAGATCGGCAGCCCTTTCTTCACAACAAAGGAAGAAGGAACCGGTCTCGGTTTAATGGTCAGCCACAAGATCATTAAAAATCACCAAGGCACATTTTCAGTCATGAGCGAAAAAGGAAAAGGAACGGAATTTTGCCTTAGTTTTCCTCTGGCGAAATAAATAAGGGTATTTCTTGAAGCAGTCAAAGAGGGGCTGGATTAAAGAATTCTTCATGTCAGTTTAAACAAAGCAAAAAAGCGCAGGCTGCCTGCGCTTTTTTGCTTCCATATTATTATCCTTTGAACATTTGTACGAACATCTTGCCATATTGGCCGCCTTCAACGACTGCGATACCAACGTTCGTGTAATCAGACTTCAGGATGTTCTCACGGTGTCCTTGAGAGTTCATAAGACCTTCGTGTGCCCCTTCAACAGAAGAGTTTCCTGCAAGGTTTTCACCTGCTGTTTGATACTCGATGCCAAATTTCTTCATCATATCAAACGGAGAACCGTAAGTTGGTGAGTTGTGGTCGAAATAGTTGTTGTCAATCATGTCTTGAGCTTTCACGCGGGCTACTTTAGTAAGCTCCATGTCAGCTTTAAGTGCAGGAAGACCTGCTTTCTCGCGCTCTTGGTTTACAAGGTCAAGCATTTGCTGCTCATCCGCAGTCAATTCAGCGTTTGATTCAGACTTTGGTGCTTCTGCTCCTTTTTCAGGTGCAGGTGCAGCTGCTGGTGCAGCGTTTTGTTGTGGTGCTGGAGCTGCTGGTGCTTGTGCTTCAGCTTGCTGCTCTTTATTTAAAAAGTCCGTGATGCACGGCGCTGAATTTGAGTTTTGTGGAGTTGCTGCTTGAGATACTCCTGCAAAAGAACCGAAAAGTGTCGCTCCTAATACTGATGCTACTGCTAGTTTTTTCATGATGAAAAACCTCCTCAATATTTTGTGCTACGTAAACAGGTTTCGGGACTTTTGTAGGAGAGGTGGGGGTATGGTTAAAATTGGAATGTATCACACCCACAAACGGCGGACACACCTTGTGTTCAATTCAATTGAAAAGACATCGGGATTCGTCAGCTTCTTCCATGTATGAAAGCCAGCAGAAGAATCAAACGCTCTTATAATAAGGGCCATAAGGTTTCCGTGAGTGACGAGAACAAACGTATTCTCCTTTCGTTTCTGTAATTCTTCGATAAGCGCAAGAGCCCGTTGAGAAGCTTGAAAGGACGATTCACCTCCAGGCAGAACAGCATGTTCATCCTTAAAGGAATGTTCAAGGTGATCACGCCAGTCAGGCAAGTCTTTTCCTGCGAGAACGCGTTCAGCAAGTCGATTATCCAGTTCTACGGTTAGGTTTTGAGCTTCAGCTAAAGGGGAGATGGTTTGCTGTGCTCGCAAGAATGGGCTGGAAAGAATGGCTTCAATATCGTATTTCTCCATATAAGTAGCTAACATACGTGCTTGTTTCATGCCCTCTTCTGTTAAAGGAGCTTCTGCTTCCTGTCCTTGTGCAGAACAGTGCCGAATGCAATAGATTTTTTTCAAAAAGTGGACTCCTTTCTCTTCTGTTACTTCTTTTGTTATTCGGGTCGTTAAATGGTTTTCCTTCTCGAATGCTATAATGAGGAACAATGAAAGGAGACTACACGTGTACCCAGAATTGCAGCAGTTTAATGCCATGCAAGATATGTATAAAGAAAAGATTAAAGCAGCAGAACAGGCTTGGGGCCAATTACATAGACAAAAAGAGCAGTCTTCAGCACTTTATGAGGAGATGCTTAACCAGTATGGCAGACGAAATTCAAAAGTGACAATGGAGCGGTTAACCGAGGCTAAGGACACTTATCTGCGTGCCATGTCAAAGGAAAGGGATGCCCTTGAAATACTAGATGACCTAAAGGAAAGCCGCCAGGACAGGCTGCAGGAATATATGAAAACACTGTATATGGCTCGGGACCGCGAGATGAACAGGGCCAGTCAGCAGATGGAAACTAAGATTCAGCAGCTGGAGCGGTTGAAGGCTGAATATTTGATGATGATTCAGCAAATCCATCAAATTAATGATTACAAAAACAGCACAGAGCGCGAAACGATGAAAGCCATCCAAGAGTTCGGACAGCAATACCGCACGGCCTCCGGCGAAAATGCGATCTATCCAAAATTAAGTTCTCTTGAAATTTCGTCCCGTGACATTCAGCATGTGTTCCATCAAGGTGAACTGCCGCACCACCTGCAGCACTATATTGATGGTGAACACCCAAAACAATTAAAAAAACCATAATCCACTCAGGGATTATGGTAAAAAAACCGAACGCATGATGAAGAAATGGGGGGTAGGGAATTGCTTGACTGCCGGTGGGCCGGCAGGCGAGATATCTATCTCACACTTCTACTATATGCGTTCTTTTTCTTTGTGTATGGACAAGTGCCATGGGCATTCATGTATTTTTGCGAAAATATGCCTATTTTTCGTTGGAATGAAAAGAGGAATGCCATGTATGAAGCACGCTGATTTCTTTTTCAGGGCTGAGGCCCGCTCTCCAATCATCCGGTGCGAGGCTCCTGGATTGTGACCAACTCAGCGTGTCACGTATGGTTTGAATGATTGGCCTGTATTGTAGTCCGTGTTTTTGTGCTTTGCTGTCATCTGCACAGGCCATCCCTTTATACTGTGGGCTCGCGATCCAAAGCGGGAGCTCAACCCATTCACCGACTTCATTTTCTTTTAAAAAGTGTTCATCAGCCCAGACGAACTCGGCATCGCTCTGTGCGATAGCTTGGCATGCTGTGAACAGTTCACCTAATGTTCGTTCTGTTCCTGCGGCCTGAAACGTTCCGATTGTATTCGTTTCTGTCATGGCGACAATCCATTCTGCTAAGTCGCGAACATCGATAAACTGTGTGCGTTCTTGCGGAGACACTGGAGCAAGCACCTTGCCGCCCCGTAAAATTCTTTCTATCCAATACGTAAACCGGTCAGAATAGTCATGCGGACCGACAATAAGGCCTGGCCGTATGATGAGCGATGCATCAGAACCGTATTCGTCGATGACAGCTTGTTCGCACGCGGCCTTCAGCGGTCCATAGTGGTTCCAGTCCATTACATTCGTATCGATATGCTCCCATGAGGATACCGTACAATTCTCGTTGATCTTTTCCTGAGAAAGGTCAGCATAAACAGAGATTGAAGAGATGAACACATACATAGGGGTGACCGGATGAAGGGTGCGTGCCATCTTGCGGACATCATCAGGAAGATAGCCGCACGTATCGATCACAGCATCAAACGAACGTCCTGTTAGAAGAGCGAAGTCTGTTGTCCGGTCACCAGTTATTTTTTCACATTCAGGAAACAAGTCAGAAGCAAACTGGCCTCGGTTAAAAAGTGTCACACGATGTCCGTTCTTAAGAAGCGACTCGGTAATATGCCTTCCAAGAAACCTCGTACCGCCAATCAATAAAACCTCCATCACAACCCATCCTTTCTCATACGGTATTTTTTATTTTTTGGGGTCCGGTACGCCAATTCACAATGCCTGATACACGAAGAGGTAGGGTATTGGCGTACCGGACCCCGCTTTTCATTCTTTTACATTCGTCTTAAGGCTGGGAGCTTCCATGTGATCATGATGTTGACGATGAAGAGGAAGCAGGCGCCTGCGGCCATAATATGCTGAATTTGAAAACCGTTTGAAATAAGCAGCGAGGTGGCTGCGAATGAAACAGGAGCGAGTCCGAGGCTCGCCATCGTCAGGAGGCTCATCAGACGGCCAATCATTTTCTTGTCTACTTTCTCCTGCACCGCTGAAATGAGGGGAATGTTTGTTGCGGGAAATGTTAATCCCATCAAGAAGGCGAGAGCCATGCTGGTCCCGATGGTGCTGCTTTGGCTGAGCAGGAAAAAGAACACGTTCATCGCAAATAAAGAGCCAGTAACCATAAAGCCCTTATTCTTTTTCACGTTTAGTATAGCGATCACGACCGAACTGATGAGCATGCCAGCAGCCATGGAGCCTTCCACGTAGCTGAAGTCCAATGCGCTTCCCTCCAGAACGTTTTTAACGAAGATCGGAAGTCCCATCGTAAGCGGCCCCATTACGAACAGGTTCAAGAAAACGGTGCTTAAAAACAACGCCGTTAGAAAGGCTGAACTTCTTACTACGTGCAGCCCTTCTTTTATAGACTGCCAGATGCCAAGCTTTTCTTTTTTTCTGTCTGGTGAAGCAGGCAGGTTAAGCAAATAGGCAAGCAATGCCGAGACGAGCAGCAGTATAGCAGGCACACCGAAAGAAAGATAATATCCACCGAGGCTCACGAGTATCCCGCCAATCATCGGCCCAATAATTAAGGAGCTCTGCTGTGTCATTTGCACGACTGAATTTGCCCTTGTCAGCTGTGAAGAATCCACAACATTGGGAAGAAGAGCCCCATTTGCCGGCCATACAAAGGCATCCATGATTCCAAAGAACAGGCCGAAAAGAATGAATGAAGTCATTGATAAATGACCGGACCAGAGCATGACTAGCAGACCTGCCAAGAGGACAGAGCGAAGTATGTTCGCTGTGAACAAAATTTTCGTCCGGCTCACCCGGTCCGCCAAGACACCTCCGAGCGCCATAAATAAAAGGCGAGGTATGTTGGTCGCGATCAGCACTGCACCAAGAGCGGCTTCCTGGTTCAGTGTTTTAACTACAAACCAAGATTGTGAAAAAAGGAAAATCGAGATGGAAAAGGATGAGCATAATGTAATCGCCCATATGAACAAGAACGATCGCTGTTTAAAAAGAGAGACAGGCTGATCTGTCAGTGCAATAGCAGGCTGAGTCATGTTATTCAATCCCTTCGACAGATTCTTTTACTGGAAACGCGACCATGAACAAGTGATGCAGCTCGCCGTCAGGTGAATGATCGGCTTTGAAGCTTTTGATTAGATCGGACAGCTCTTTTGCTTTATTTTGCAGCTGTTCCTGCTGTTCTTTTGAGAGACGCACGTGGTTGTATCCGAACTTGACTTGATCAAGCTCTGTGAAAATGTGAGAATCTAGCTTCTTTAAAATCGTTTTGGTCTTATCCATAGATATCAGAATATTTTCCTTTAATGCATCAGACAATTCTTCTTTTACTTCTTCTTTTTGGTGAGGCAGAATGTTTTCCGTTGAGAAGATACGGGCGATCGGGCGGTAGAATTTCTGCACGATCCCGTTTTTTTCTTCTGTCCGTTCAATTGTCACAAGCCCGACGCGTTCCAGTTCTTTTAGATGGTAGTGGATTTTTGGGGCAGGAGCTTCTAGGAGATCCGCGATCATTTTACCTGTCTTCGCCTCATCGACGATTTCCCAGATCACCTTAAGCCTAAGGGGATCACTGATCACACGCAGCTGTTCCAGTTCTTCTAAATGATAAATATCTTTCATGTTTTACTCTCCTTTAACGTTCAACTATTCCTGAATGTATAATATGAAAAAAATGGAAAGAAGTCAAAGGATTTGATACATGGAAGATTCGATAAGGAGGCTCTATCAAAATGGGCTTTTTAAAAAATGAAACCATAGAAGCGCGAGATTATAAAAAACCATTCTACTTTCTCTAGCAAATGAATAGGTTGTAATAGAGAACGCAAAAGAAAGTGAGGGTACTTACTATGTTTATTCCGTCATTTCTATTAAAAAAACTGCCTCTTTACATCGTTTCAGCACTCATTTTTATCGTGTTGTCCACAAGCTTTATTACGTCTTTCGAAAGCAAGTACAGGCTGTCATCTTCATCGCTTCATCATTGGCTTGCAGAGTTTTCGGGAGAAGCACTCGTTTATGTATTAGGATTCGAAAACCGTTATTTTGCTCAGGTGCTTCCGGAACAAAGTAAGCCGCCATCCATGTCCGCAGTGATGCTCGAGCTTGCCACAAGCATTAAACCAGGTGACATAAGAAGTCTTCTTGGCAACGAACTGCCTGGCTTTGCACAGTTTGATTCCACCATTGTTGTCGCGGGGGAAGGTACGGATTACACGAATATCGCTCACGAATCACCGCCGCCGATCGAATTTTTAATGGACGGAAAAGAGGCCGAAGTGCAGAATGTGGAAAGGCTGGAGGATCCCGATCTAACGGAGAACCCGGGCACCCCTCCAAGTGCGCAAGGAAAGAAAGTGGCCTACATTTACCATTCACACAGCTGGGAGTCCTTCATCCCTCATTTAAAGGGGGTTAAAAACCCAGACAATGCCGTTCATTCAAAAGTGAACATCACAATGGTCGGTAAGAAGCTTGGGGCAGAGCTGGAGAAAAGAGGCATCGGAACGGTTGTCGACACCACTAATATGACGGAGCTTTTGCGTAAAAATAATACAGATTACAAAAAAAGCTATCCGATGGCAAGGACCCTTGTCCAGGAAGCGATGGCCGGAAACAGCGGGATGACGATGCTGTTCGACCTGCACCGAGACTCATTAGGCCGTGAGAAAACCACACGTGAAATAAACGGCAAGAACTATGCGAAAATTTTATTTGTTGTCGGCGCAAGCAATCCAAACTATGAGAAAAACGAACAAATGGCAAAAGAGCTTCATGCACTGCTTCAGAAAAAATATCCTGGCTTAAGCCGCGGTGTTATCAAGAAAAACAAGCAAAAAGGAAACGGCGTCTATAACCAGGACCTCTCCAGCCAAGCCATGCTCATCGAATTTGGCGGAGTCGGCAACAGCTTCGACGAATTAAACCGATCCGCAGAAGCGGTAGCAGAAGCCATCGCCGATTACTACTTCAAAGGCAGCAAACAATAAACAGGACCAGCTGGGTGTTTTCTGCACAAAGAAAGCCTTATAAAATATTTCATGATAAGGCTGACGTGGTGATAGGATTCACCGCTCCCATTTTAGCGAATAGCCCCTGCTCTGAATTCTAAATGCTTGCATGTTAATTTCCCGCCTCGCTCATACTACTATCATGCTGAGTAGTAGGAGGGTTGAAAATGTTGAAAAGAGAAGGCCTGATTCCTGTTCTGTTAGGGACTATCGTTTCACTGAGTGCGCTGCCATTCTTGAACAGTGGAAGCGGGAGGAAAAAAAGCTCTAACTCGCTAACCAGTTTAATCCTTGGCTTCGGACTTGCCCACATCGTCCTAGGTACCATTGATTTATTTGAACACGACAGTGAAGACGATCACGACAACTGGTAAGAGACGGCACAGCCGTCTCTTATTTACATACCATATTCTTTAATTCGAGCTCGTTTAGTTTATCAGCAATAAGGGAAAAAATTCTGGAAAGTAAAGAAAGGGAGCATGTTATGAAACGGGTTTATGAGTTCTTATTGTCTTTATTGTTGATCGGGTCGCTATACGCCGTGTTGTTTGCTCAGTATCCGTTTTATTTGAAGCTTTTATTTGGTTTGCTTTATACGGTGATCATCCTTCATACCATTTTTTCGCTGATCCTTGAGAACCGAACCGCGCAAAACACGCTGCTATGGATTTATGTTCTGGTCTTCCTTCCTGTAATCGGCTATATTTTTTACCTTTATTCTGGACAGCTGTATTTGAAAGGCCATCTTTTCAAATCGAAAAGAAAGAACGACCGTGAAGAATGGGTTAGAGTGACCAAAGAAAATGAAAAGCCGGATTTTACCGGCATGCCGGACCATCAACGCTGTTTCGCCTATTATGCTCATAATGTGGCGCTGACAAAAATGAACAGCTCAACGAAAACCACGATATTAAAGAACGGTTCGGAGAAATTTCCTGAACTGAAAAAAAGGCTGCTTGAAGCTCAAAAGTACATTCATATCCAATACTACATTTTTCGGTCGGACCGCCTCGGTAAAGAAATAATGGAGATCTTGATGAAGAAAGCAAGAGAAGGGGTGGAGGTGCGTTTCCTGTTTGATGGAATCGGAAGCTTGTCCCTTCAGCAAAGTGATATTGATGAAATGAAAAAAGCGGGAGTCAAGGTGCATGCCTTTTTGCCGGTCCGCTACGGTTTCTTTAACCAAAAGCTTAATTTCCGCAATCATAGAAAGATTGTCATCATTGATGGCGTCATCGGATTTACCGGCGGTTTGAACGTAGGAGTGGAGTATGAGGGGCTGGATCCGACCATCGGGTTTTGGCGTGATACGCACATGCTGATTGAAGGAGAGGCGGTTCAGACGCTGCATGCCATTTTTCTTTTAGACTGGGAGTATGTCTGCGGCGAAGATCTGTTTGAGCATGAGAATTACACCAAGCCGACAAGAATAAAAGGAGATGGCGAGGTGCATGTTGTCGCCAGCGGCCCAGATACCCAGCAGGGGATTATGAGTGATTTTTATTATACGATGATTTCTTGTGCTAAGAAGTCCATCTGGATCGCCACTCCTTATTTTGTGCCGAACGAAGCAATCAGAGCAGCACTTAAGATCGCGAACCAAAAAGGAGTAAAGGTTCGAATCATGGTGCCTGAAATCAATGATGGATTTCTGACTCAATATGCGACACGGTCCTATTTTCCTGAACTGCTGCGATGCGGTACAGAAATATACTCGTATAAAAAAGGCTTTCTGCATCAAAAGGTCATTATTGTGGACGGCGACATGGCTTCGATTGGCACGGCAAACATGGACATGAGAAGCTTTCACCTAAATTTCGAAGTGAACGCCTTTTTGTTTAACTGTTCTTCTGTAAAGGAACTGATCTCCCAGTATGAGGAGGATATGGAGGAATCGTCTAAAGTAGGAGCGGTAGAATTTTATAAACGGGGCTTAGCGGAGCGTTCAAAAGAATCGTTTGCCCGTCTGTTCTCAGGAGTATTGTAGCCTTCAGGCTCTTGTAATAAGAGAGGTCCCTTCAGAATAGTCTTTTAACAAGACAGGCTTTCTGGAGGTAATGGCTGCATGGATATACTTGAAGCATTAATTTTAGGCATGGTACAAGGTCTAACGGAATTTCTGCCAATCAGCTCAACCGGACACTTACTGATTGGCAGAAAGTTGTTTGGGCTGGAAGACGCCGGGCTGTTTCTTGACAGTATGCTTCATTTCGGCACCTTAATCGCCGTCTTGACCGTTTATTGGAGAGAAGTGCGTTCGTTAATACGGCATCCACTCAGCCGGATCAGCTTATTGATTATTGCAGGTACAATTCCTACAGCGGCCATCGGCTTGTTGTTCCAAGATTTCTTTGAAGAAATATCTAAGAGCGGTGTGACGGCAGGATGGGAGTTTGTCGCAACAGGCTGCCTTTTATGGTGGGCGGAAACGTATAAAAAGCATGGTCGAAAGTCACTTGAGGATATTACGATCGCCGATGCGGTCATGATTGGAACGTTTCAAGGGGCCGCAATATTGCCAGCGGTCTCACGGTCAGGGTTAACGATTGCAGCTGCACTGTTCCGAAAAATTAATCCTGCGGCCGCCGCCTACTTTTCCTTCTTGCTGTCGATTCCGTCCATTGCTGGAGGCATTGTGCTCCAGTCTAAAGACCTTTGGGCTGCGAGCAGCCAGCATGTATCGTTCGGTGCTCTTGCTGCTGGAACTGCCGCATCGGCCATTTTTGGGTACATGGCTGTAAAATGGATGATATCTCTTTTGCAGAAAGGGTCACTAAAAGGCTTTGCTATTTACGTATGGATCGTGGGGACAGCGGTCATTCTTGCACAGCTTGCCAATAAGTTTTAACACTTCGTAAAAACCTCTGACTAACCATTGACTTTTAGAATAGAGAGGATTACATTAAATGTAATTCAAAATCAGACTTTAATCGCTGAGTCTGCATCAAATTGATGCAGGGCGGGGGAACCACTTTTTTTATGGGGTGAGTCCTGTGCGTTCGCGCGTACGGGAGGGGATACTCCAGTCCCTAATCCGTCAGCTAACCCCGTAAGCGTAAAGTAATCAAGGAGAGGTCGCAAAGCTTTCATTGCGGACCATTTTTTGGTGGTCTTTTTTTGTTTGTCAAAAACAGCTTGTTAGGAGAGAGTAAAGCATGAATAAGCAGTATGCAGTGATTGGATTAGGTCGTTTTGGCGGCAGCATCGTACGAGAATTCTCACAGATGGGTCATGATGTGCTGGCGATCGACCGGGACATGGAAAAAGTAAATGAGTTCGCGAATATTGCTACACAAGCGGTTCAAGCCAATTCGACTGACGAAAAGGTACTGCAGTCACTCGGTATCAGAAACTTTAACCACGTGATCGTGTCGATTGGTGAGGATATTCAATCGAGCATTTTAACGACGCTGCTGTTAAAAGAAGCAGGTGTAAAAAAAGTTTGGGTGAAAGCTCAAAACGATTATCACCATAAGGTATTGGAGAAACTGGGAGCAGATCGGATTATTCATCCAGAACGTGATATGGCTTTGCGCGTGGCTCAATTGATTACCTCTGAAAAAATTATTGACTTCATTGAATTATCGCACGAGCACAGCATCGTTGAAATCGAAGTAAGCGATAAAATAATCGGCCGCACACTGACGGAAATGGACGTTCGCGCCCGATTTGGCTGCAACATTGTCGCGATAAAGCGCGGAGACGACATTCATGTTTCACCGATTGCTGATGTGACCCTGCAGCGTCATGATATACTCGTGGTCATCGGCCGGAATGAGGATCTGAACCGTTTTGAAGAAGAAGGAGTGTAAACATCTGTGCTAAAAACGACGGAAAGAAAGTCCTTTCTGTATAATCCAATAAAACTGACTCCGCCGCAGATTTTGGCAATACTTTTTGGGGTACTGATTATCTTCGGAGGATTTTTGCTAAAGCTCCCGATTGCAACTGAAAAAGGCATTTCATGGGTAGATGCTTTTTTTACCGCCATTTCTGCCGCAACGGTTACAGGTCTAGTGACACTCGATCCAGGATCTACCTATACGCTTTTTGGAGAAATCGTTATTCTTTTCCTCATTCAAGTAGGGGGACTTGGCATCATGTCCTTTGCTGTTCTTGTCGTAATTATGCTTGGAAAGCAGATTGGCATTAAGCAGCGACTAATCATGCAGGAAGCCTTGAACCAGCCTTCTATAGGAGGAGTAATCAGGCTTGTGCGGAATTTGTTTATCTTTTCTATCGTCATCGAGGCAATTGCTGTGTTTCTGCTTTCCCTTCGCTGGGTACCGGATCTCGGATTCTCTAAAGGGGTGTATTACAGCATTTTTCATACAATAGCCGCTTATAATAATGCCGGCTTCGGACTATGGCCGGATAACCTTACCCGCTATGTTGGCGATCCGGTCGTCAATCTCGTAATCACCATGCTTATTATTATGGGAGGACTTGGGTTTACGGTTATCGTGGATTTGTGGATAGCCAAAGAATGGCGCAACCTGTCCTTGCATTCGCGCGTTATGATACTTGGAACCATTATCGTGAATGTTATCGCTATCACTCTTTTCTATTTGTTTGAACAAAATAATCCAGAAACGTTAGGTGCCCTTTCAGAGTCGGACAAGCTGTGGGCCGCTTATTTTCAAGGCATCAGTCCAAGAACAGCGGGCTTTAACACGGTCAATATCGGTGCATTGGAGGATGGATCGGTTCTTCTTACCATTTTGCTCATGTTCATTGGAGCAGGAAGCACGTCGACAGGCGGGGGGATTAAGCTAACGACCTTCCTCGTTATCGTGTTTGCCGTCATCACCTTTCTAAAAGGAAAGAACGAGACGATCATGATGAAGCGGACTATACGAAACGCAATCATTTTTAGAGCGCTCGCCATTTCAACGATCAGCATTTTGTTTGTATTTTTAGGAGCTGTACTGCTGACGCTGACAGAAGACTCGCCATTTCTTCCTGTTTTATTTGAAGTCGTTTCTGCTTTTGGTACCGTTGGACTGACGATGGGACTGACGTTTGAGCTTTCCTTTTTAGGGAAGTTGATTATCATGTTTATCATGTTCTTCGGAAAGCTCGGTCCGCTGACGATGGCATTCAGTCTTGCTCGGCCAGCTAAAGAGAACATCCGATATCCAGACGGAGATGTTTTTACAGGCTGAATAATTGTATAAGAAGTAAAGGAGAGTCTTGCTGAATAATGCAAGGCTCTTTTTGCTTCTTGGATAATGTTCTCATTTTAGGAAAAGATAAAAAGGGTTGATATTGAGATGAGGTGGGAGAGAAGTGACGAAAATTAAAGAAAATTTTCTAGTGTCGCCATACCTTGTCTTTTTTCTCGTGCATTCTATTCAAGTGGGAGTCGGCGTGCTTGGCTATCAGCGGGTCATCGCAAAATACGCAGGGTATGATTCCTGGATTTCCGTGCTGATTGCCGGCATCCTCATTCACTTGCTGATTGGGATGATCTATTATGTCCTCAATACAGGGGGCGGAGATATTACTCAAATTCATCAGAATCTGTTCGGAAAATATATCGGGACATGTTTAAACATCGTGTTATTAACCTATTTCGCCGTCTGGTCAGTGACGGTGCTGCGCACGTATATCGAGGTGGTGCAGGTCTGGATGTTTCCGACTCTGGAAACGTGGAAAATTGCCGCTGTTTTCTTACTGCTAACCTATTATGTGGTGTCAGGCGGTTTCCGAATCGTGGCAGGCGTGTGTTTTCTTGGGGTGGTGCTGCCGTTTGGACTTGTGTTCCTTCTTGTGTTTCCACTTGAATATACACAGTTTACGAACCTGCTTCCTGTGTTCGATGAGTCGATGAGGGATTATTTCACTTCTACAAGAAGCATGATGCTCAGCTACCTTGGCTTTGAATCACTGCTCGTTTTTTATCCTTTTATAAAAAATGCGAAAAGCTCACAGAAATACGCTCACTTTGGAAATATGTTCACGGTATCCATGTATTTAATCGTAACCATTATTACGTTCGCATTTTTTAGCCAAGAACAGCTGGCAAGAAACGTGTGGGCAACGCTCTCCATGGTCAAGATTGTGCAAGTGTCTTTCGTGGAACGGTTTGATTATGTATTCGTCTCCATTTGGTGCCTGGTAATTTTAACGAACATTACATTGTCAATATGGGCTTCCACACGTATAGGCAAGCTTGTCTTTAAAATTAGGCAGCATCAAGTGTTACTTCTCATACTGGGTGTAGTGCTCATCTTGTGCGAACTGCTGAACACTCGATTACTGATCAATTTGCTGAACAACTACACAAACCAAGTGGGCTTTTATATGGCCGTTATCTATTTGCCGCTGCTCTTTTTAGCAGCTCTTCTGAAAAATAAAAAGCAAAATAAAAACAGCCTGGCATCAGCGGAAGCTAAATAAACAAGAGAATTGCCTTATGGACAAGTCTCTTGTTTTTCTTTTATTCGTTCAACAGCAATGTAAGCTGCTCTTTACATTTTTTCTTTTCACTCTCATCTTCTGATTGATGCCATTTTTCGAGAGCCATCTTAATCATCTCGTGCAGCATGGTTTGAGTCCAAGAAACGTAGGACAAATACGCATCGCTTTTTAGGAATGATGTAAGCATGTTCTGATCAGGGCCGAAGAAAAACTCGAGCTGATCATGAAACAGTACAAAATCATCGAGTCGGCGAGGCTGAACGACGCTGCTTAATGTAAAGGAATAGGCATTATCCGGTTTACCTTCAAACGCGATCGTGAACAATGCACCGTCATGCAGCAAGCCTTTTGCAGTCGGCAGCAAAAGATACGGAGTATGTGTGCTGTCATAGGCTGCAAAAAAATCATACGGTGATTTCTCATCTGCCAAAGGAGTACGAAGCATCGACGCCAATATAATTTCCTTCTGAACATCTAGCATTCTATCACTCTTTTCTTCATTTTATTACTAACAGGATGGACAGGCATGTTATATTCTATACACTGGTTTATCCCTTTAATTAGTCACCGCAATAAGTTGTTGAAAGGGAATTGACGGACTGAATGGAAACGCATACACTAAAAGCAGTTGATAAGTCGTTAGCAGAAAGAGAGCAGGGAAACACATGAGTCTTGCGAATGAAAAGCTGCTAGGCAAGGTGGCTATGCTCAGCTGTCTCGATGACAGCTATGTAAAACAGATTGAAAAACTTGGCTGGCGCTATTGTGTTGGAAAAGTCGGCTCGATGGAGTCTAATAAAGTCGTAGCGGCGATTGAAACGGGTGCCAAGAAAGAAGACGTCATAAAAGGCAGCATTTATCGCGAAACACATGCGCTGTATCACGCGATCATGGAAGCAATTTACGGTGTAACGCGAGGTCATGTGCAGTTAGGAACCGTGCTGCGAACGGTAGGTCTGCGTTTTGTGGTCGTACGCGGCAATCCGTATGATCAAGCTGAAGAAGGTGACTGGATCGCGGTCGCATTGTACGGAACAATCGGAGCTCCTGTAAAAGGACTGGAGCATGAGGCGGTTGGTCTGGGTATTAATCATATATAGTAGCCCATAGTCATGAGCTGTGAGGGGGCTGTGTTCAAAAGTGTTTGCTTTTGGATGCGGCCTCTTTTTGTGTTTTTTTGGTAAGAATTTATGCAAACTTCGTAGCATGTTAAGAATTCAAGAAGCGGTTGATTTGCGTTACAGGCGCACGCTTTCCGCGGGGCGGGAGGTGAGCCCTTTTGTCGCTACGCGCCATTAAAAGGTCTCACCTTCCCACTCGTCCCGCTGGAGTCGGCGCCTTTCACTCCAATCAACTTTAGCAAAGAAGAATTCAAGAGGAATGTAAAACAAATTCTCAGCAAATAATCTTTACCCATCTAAAACGAAGGGTCAAGAAGTTATGAAATGGATGGCACTACCTTCAGATTAAAGAAAAGAGGGGGAACATTTATGGTTACGTTAACTGGACAGAGTTTGTGTATGGAGCAGGTTAAGCGAATTTTATGGGAGAATGCTGCGGTTGTGGCGTGTGGTGAGGCGATGGCGCGGGTAGCGGATAGCCGCCGGGCGGTAGAGAAAATCGTGTCGTCACAAGAAATCGTATACGGCATTACGACAGGGTTTGGAAAGTTCAGTGATGTGCTGATCGCACCGGATGATGTGGAAACATTGCAGCTGAATCTGATTCGCAGCCATGCGTGCGGTATTGGAGAGCCGTTTCCTGAGGAAGTAAGCCGTCTTATGCTCATTTTCCGGGCGAACGCACTGCTAAAAGGGCTCTCTGGTGTGCGTCCGGTTGTGGTGGAGCGGCTCATCGATCTAGTGAACCATCGCATTCATCCTGTCGTTCCGCAGCAAGGCTCTCTTGGGGCAAGCGGCGATTTGGCGCCTCTTTCGCATCTTGCGCTCGTTTTATTAGGAGAAGGAGAAGCATTTTATCAAGGCGAAAAGATGAGTGGAAATGATGCACTCATGAAAGCGGGTCTTGAACCGCTCGTTCTTACTGCGAAAGAAGGGCTTGCGCTCATTAACGGAACACAGGCGATGACCGCACAGGGCGTGCTGAACTATTTGCACGCTGAGCAGCTTGGATTTGCGGCAGACGGAATCGCTGCCCTTACGATGGAAGGATTAAAAGGAATCACCGATGCGTTTGAAGAAGAAATTCATATCGCGCGCGGCTATCCTGAGCAGACAGCGGTGGCCAAACGGATTCGTGACTATTTACAGAACAGCCAGCTGACGACTAGGCAAGGAGAACTGCGTGTGCAGGACGCCTATTCTTTACGGTGCATCCCGCAGGTACATGGTGCATCATGGCAGGCGCTAGGGTATGTAAAAGAAAAACTTGAGATCGAGATGAACGCGGCAACTGATAATCCGCTAATTTTTGATGGTGGAAAAAAAGTCATTTCAGGCGGGAACTTTCATGGTCAGCCGATTGCGTTTGCGATGGATTTTCTAAAAATCGCTGTAGCCGAATGGGCGAACATTTCTGAACGGCGCATCGAACGGCTGGTCAATCCTCAGCTGAACGACCTTCCACCATTTTTAAGCAGCAATCCTGGTCTTGAATCAGGGGCGATGATCATGCAGTATGCAGCAGCATCACTCGTATCGGAGAACAAGACACTCGCACACCCGGCAAGTGTGGACTCAATTCCGTCGTCTGCGAACCAGGAAGATCATGTGAGCATGGGGACAATCGGATCGAGACACTGTGCGATGATTATCGCCAACACAACGCGTGTGCTTGCAACAGAATGGATTTGTGCGATGCAGGCTGCCGATTATCGCGGTGTGGAATTATTATCCCCGCGTACGAAAAAGGTTTACGAGCTTGGCAGGACAGCATGTGCTTCTATTTTCTCAGACCGAATTTTTCATTATGACATGGAGAGAACAGCGAGCTTAATCAGAAGCTTAGGATGGAATGATACATTTATTGGACTAGAAAAAAATACGCTGATGGAAGCGTAAGAGGAGGAAAAGAAGATGACAAATGTAAAAAGCGGGATTAAAGCAGCACGAGGCACGCAGCTTCAGGCAAAAGGCTGGGTGCAGGAGGCAGCACTGCGCATGCTGATGAACAACCTGGACAGTGAAGTAGCTGAGAATCCAGATGAATTGGTTGTGTATGGCGGAATTGGAAAAGCGGCGAGAAATTGGGAAAGCTACGAAAAAATCGTTGAAACGTTGAAGAAACTTGAAAACGACGAAACATTACTCGTGCAGTCAGGCAAGCCTGTCGCGGTGTTCAAATCACATACCGATGCGCCTCGTGTTTTACTGGCGAACTCGAACCTCGTGCCAGCATGGGCGAACTGGGAAACATTCCGTGACTTGGAAAAACGCGGGTTGATGATGTACGGCCAGATGACCGCGGGCAGCTGGATCTATATCGGTACCCAAGGTATTCTCCAAGGGACGTATGAGACGTTTGCTGAAGCAGGCCGAAAGCATTTTGGCGGCGATTTAAAAGGGACGCTGACAATTACTGCAGGACTCGGCGGAATGGGAGGTGCTCAGCCTCTGGCGGTGACAATGAACGATGGTGTTGTAATCGCGATCGAGTGTGATGAAACAAGAATTGACCGCCGCATCGAAACACGCTATTTAGATGTGAAGTGCAAAAGCATTGAAGAAGCGCTAACACTTGCTAAGAAAGCGATGAAAGAACGAAAACCGCTGTCTATCGGTCTTCTTGGCAACGCGGCTGAAATTTTACCGAAGCTTGTTGAGATGAAAGAGATTCCTCACATGGTAACAGACCAGACGAGTGCTCACGATCCGCTAAACGGCTACCTGCCGATCGGACTAACAATAGAAGAAGGAGCAGAACTTCGCCAGCGCGACCCTGAAAACTATATCGCAAAAGCGAAGCACTCGATGGCGGTACACGTGCAGGCGATGCTTGATATGCAAAAAGCAGGTGCGGTCGCGTTCGATTATGGCAACAACATCCGCCAAGTCGCGCTTGATGAAGGAGTCAAGGATGCGTTTGATTTCCCAGGCTTCGTACCGGCGTTCATTCGTCCGCTATTCTGTGAAGGAAAGGGACCTTTCCGCTGGGTCGCATTATCGGGAGATCCAGAAGACATTCGCAAGACGGATGAAGTGATATTGCGTGAGTTCAGTGAAAACGAGCACCTATGCCGCTGGATTAAGATGGCGCAGGAGAAAGTACAGTTTCAAGGCCTTCCATCACGCATCTGCTGGCTTGGTTATGGCGAGCGCGCGAAATTCGGCCGCATCATCAACGAGATGGTTGCGAACGGAGAGCTTTCCGCACCTATTGTCATCGGTCGTGACCACTTAGACTGCGGTTCTGTCGCCTCGCCGAACCGTGAGACGGAAAGCATGAAAGACGGCAGTGATGCGATCGCGGATTGGCCGATTCTTAACGCGATGATCAATGCGGTGAACGGAGCGAGCTGGGTATCGCTTCATCATGGCGGCGGAGTTGGAATGGGGTATTCACTGCACAGCGGCATGGTTATCGTCGCAGACGGAACAGAGGATGCCGCACGCCGGTTAGAGCGTGTTCTCACGTCTGATCCGGGCATGGGCATTGTCCGCCATGCGGATGCTGGTTATGACCTGGCTGTCACAACAGCTAAAGAAAAAGGCGTATCTATGCCAATGCTTGAAAACTAAGGAGGAGAAACACATGCTCGATTTATTGATTACTTCGTGTCAGGTGATTGCGCCTAAAAGTGATGGAGGCCCTCTAAAGGGTGCAGCCATGGCAGAACTTTGTGTAATTGACAAGGGTGCGGTGGGCATTAAGAATGGCAGGATTGCATTTATCGGAACAGCGGAAGAAGCCGCTGGCCTTGAAGCAAAAGAGAAAATGAATGCTTCAGGAAAGCTGCTCTCGCCTGGGCTCGTTGATCCACATACTCACCTTGTGTTCGGTGGCTCTCGTGAGCATGAGCTTTCACTTAAGCAGCAAGGTGTTCCATACTTAGAGATTCTTGCACAAGGCGGGGGCATCCTCTCTACTGTCCGGGCGACGAAACAGGCGACGGATGATGAATTGTTTGAAAAAGGGATGTTTCATTTAAACAGATGTTTAAGTTATGGTGTGACGACGATGGAAGTGAAGAGCGGGTATGGGTTGGATCGTGAGACCGAGCTGAAGCAGCTGGAAACAGCAGCAAAGCTTAACGACCAACACCCCATTGACATCGTGTCAACGTTTCTTGGCGCGCATGCCATTCCAGAAAACTACCGCGGACGGCCAGATGCGTTTTTAGAAGAAATGCTCACGCTGCTTCCCGAGATCAAGCATCGCGATCTCGCTGAATTTGTTGATATTTTTTGTGAGACTGGTGTTTTTACTGTAGAACAGTCAAAGCGTTTTTTGGAAAAAGCGAAGTCATACGGATTCGGTATAAAGATTCATGCGGATGAAATTGATCCGCTTGGCGGAACAGAGATGGCGTGTGGGATCGGTGCGATTAGTGCTGACCACTTAGTTGGAGCAAGTGAAACGGGTGTGAAGATGCTTGGTGAAAACGATACGATCGCCGTCTTACTTCCAGGCACGACGTTTTATTTGAACAAAGAGAGCTTCGCGCCAGCTCGAGCTATTATCGATAACGGCGGAGCGGTCGCACTTTCGACCGATTTTAATCCAGGAAGCTCGCCGACTGAAAACATTCAGCTGATCATGACACTTGCCGCATTGAAGCTGAAAATGAAGCCGGAGGAAATTTGGAACGCGGTGACCGTTAATGCTGCACACGCGATCGGAAGAGGTGAAACGGCAGGAGCGCTTGTCGTAGGACGCGCTGCGGATCTTGTGCTGTGGGACGCGCCGAACTATCACTATATCCCCTATCATTATGGCGTGAACCATGTGAACACGGTTTGGAAAAAGGGGAAAAAAGTGGCTGAAAGGAAAGAGACGTATGAAATCCGTTCCTTTTCTTAAACCGGCTAACCTAGCAAAATTTATAGATCGCGGCATCAAAAAATCCGGAGAATTGCTTACGCCGTGGGACGGAAGCATCGTATCAGGTATAGGGATTGTTGGCATTCCATTATCCAAAACATCGATCTCGCATTCTGGCGCACATCTTGCGCCAGAAACAATTCGGTCGATGATGCACACGCTCACAACCTATCAGATCGGCAGCGGCCATGATTTATGGGGAGAGAGCATCACAGATTTTGGCGATGTTACGATGCATGTGACGGATTTAGCAGAATGCCAGAGTAGAATAAAAGAGTCTGCAGCTTCTCTGTTAAAGCAATGCCCACATATGACACCTGTTTTTCTTGGCGGTGACCATTCCATTTCTGCCGGAACAATCGCCGCATTCTCAGAAGCTCATGGAAAAGTCGGCATCATTCAGTTTGACGCTCATCACGATCTGCGCAACTTGCAGGATGGCGGTCCTTCCAACGGAACGCCTTTTCGCCAGCTTATTGAAAATGGCTTCATCAACGGAGATCAGCTTGTCCAGATTGGCATTCGAGATTTTGCGAATGGTAAACTGTACCACGATTTTGCATCAGATAATGGTGTGACCGTTTATACAATGGACGATGTGAGAAAAACAGGCTGTATCACGATTCTAGAAGAAAGCGTTACGAGATTAAGAAGGTCGTGTGATGTGCTGTATGTATCGCTCGATATGGATGTTCTCGACCAGGCGTTCGCTCCGGGTTGTCCTGCCATCGGGCCAGGAGGCATGAATAGCGATACGCTGATTGAGGGAATGGTATGGCTCGCCAAACACGGAAATGTAAAAGGACTTGATATCGTGGAAATCGATCCTACACTTGATTTCCGTCACATGACGAGCCGTTTGGCAGCATATATATTGATGCAATTTTATGCGAATTATTCAAAAGAGAGCTGAAACGGCTCTCTTTTTTTCTTGTTCAAAAGAACTAGAGTGAATGTGGCAGCAGCACGTTTTTTAGCTTAATAGGCAAAAAAGACTATTAATGTTGGGAAAACTCTTTACATAAAGCATAGGTCATTTCAATGTGTGGATTTTTTGTATGTTTTACTAGATTGAAAGTCATGAAGTACAAAATAATGATTTTGCCTCATCACAAAGCGCTCTCGCGGAATTTAAGATGAAAGAGCATCACCAGAAAATTACAACATTCGCAGTTTCTATAATCCAAAGGAGGCATTTTAGGTGAATAAAAAGAAATGGGCAGCAACCATGTTAGCAGGAACATTATTAATGACACCATTTTCAGTAATGGCAGCAAGTCCGAACGCGGCTGCAGAAAGCGCGCTGGCGGATGTCATGATGGATACAAACCGCAACAAAATGCAGGACAATCTTGAATTGAAAATCAAGGAAATGAACGCTGACGAAAAAGTGCCAGTGATTATTCAGTTCAATGAAAGCTTTGCTGGCGGCAAAGCATATGACGTGTTATCTGAAAAACTAGGTTTTTTCAAAAAGAGCTTTGATTATAAAGTGTTCAACGGCATGGCGGCGACGATGACGGTTAAGCAGATTGAACGATTAAACGCGCTGCCGTTTATCAAGCAGGTAGAATACGATGCACCTGTTAAAATGAATCTGGCAACAGCAAACGCTTCATTCGGTACAGAAAAAGTTCGCGCCGATTACGGCTTGACGGGTGACATGGATGGAAATGAGCGCGGCTACACAAAAAACGACGCAGTAGTAGCGGTTATAGATACAGGAATTGACGCAGCACACGTTGATCTTGACGGAGGAAAAGTCATCGGGTGGAAAGACTTGGTGAACAACAGAACAACGGCATATGACGACCAAGGTCACGGAACACACTGCGCGAGCATCGTGGCGGGTGATGGCGATGCTAATCCTGCTCATAAAGGTGTAGCTCCAGGTGCCGCGCTAGTCGGCGTTAAAGTTCTTGATGCACAAGGATCGGGCAGCATGAGTACAGTTGCTGCAGGTATCGATTGGGCTGTTCAAAACAAGGATGTGTACGGAATCGAAGTACTATCGTTAAGCCTTGGCACATCTGGCAGTTCTGATGGAAAGGATGCTACCTCGGTAGCCGTTAACAATGCATCTGCAGCGGGTCTTGCTGTCGCGGTTGCAGCAGGAAACGATGGACCGACATCAAAAACAATCGGGTCGCCAGGTGCTGCAGAAAAAGCCATCACGGTCGGAGCAGGAGCCGATCTTGGCGAGAATGGCTTTAACTTAACGTATTTCTCAAGCCGCGGACCGACAGCTGACGGACGCGTGAAGCCTGATATTTTTGCGCCAGGTTTTAACATTACAGCGGCAAAAGCGAACTCCGGCAATCAGTATGTATCTTACAGCGGAACAAGTATGGCCACTCCTTTCACCGCAGGTACGATCGCGCTGATGGAAGACGCGAAGCCTGGGATTACAGAGCCTGAAATTAAAAACGTTCTTTATACAACAGCGGTGGATTTCGGCCCTTCAGGAAAGGACAGCGAATATGGATACGGCCGTCTAGACGGATATGCGGCAATTACAACAGCTGCTAATTTAAACGGAGCAGGACCGGCTGTACCGAATCATTTTTATAAAGGAGCAAGCTTGAGTTCAGGTGCAAGCCACACGTACACGTTAAATGTGAACAGCACATCTTTCCCGATATCGCTTACACTCATTACACCTGATTGGTCACCAGGATTCTTAATCTTCGGTCCGTCGCACAGCTATAAAGTATCATTGATTGACCCAACAGGAGCAACAGTTGCAAGTTCATCACAAAACGAACGCCAAGATCATACAGCGTTCAAGCCAACTAAAACAGGCGCTTATAAAGTGGTCGTATCCTCAAGCAAAGGAAGCGGCACATATTATCTTGATGTAAGTGCAGGGGCAGCTTCGCTAAATTAAAACAGAAAGTCGGGGTCCGGTACTTAAAGTACCGGACCCCGACTTTCTGTCTTTTTATTACACCTTATACACGACGCTAAAGCAAGATAGATCCGTCACATACGTTCTTGAAACAATGTCTCCGTTCGCGTTTACATCCTGGTAGGTGAAGATAGTAAGGCCGGTCGAAACGTCCTGTCTGACAAGCACGAACTCCGTTGGGAACGTCAGTCCTCCAAGATACAGCGGCTGACCGGTGCCTGTGTTAATGAGGAACAGCTTGTTGCTTGGCTGTGCCGGACCCGGACTAGGCGGAACAGGAGGAACTGGTGGCACGATGGATGTCAGCGGAATGTTTACGTTTGTTGTCTGATCAACAAAGATTTCTATTGAAACAGATGCAGGGCTAAAGCCTGCTGCTGTAACAGTAACCGTATAGCCTCCCGCTGCGAGTCCATCGGAGAAGAAGCTGCCTGCTTCGTTTGTAATTTCAGTGTCCACAAGCGCTCCGTTGGCGTTGCGAATTTCAACAAGCGCTCCTGCTACTGGACGCCCTCTATTATCGGTAACTGTACCTGACAGAGAACCAAAACCGGTAACAGGTGACAAGATAAAATCAACATCAGGCAGTATTTGACCTGGATCTAGGAAGATGTCGCGGCTCTGGTCAACAAAGTTTAAAGCCGTTACATTAACCGTCAGTGTTCCTGATGGCAGGTTATCGACAGTGTAACCTCCATTTTCATCGGTAATTGCTGTTCCTGCAAGGTTGCCGTTTTCATCAAACACACTGACAACAGCACCAGCAACCGGGTTTCCATTCGTATCGATTACATTTCCGCTAATAGCTGATGTTACCGTCTCCTGCAAGATGAGAAGGACGCCCGTCAGCACTTCACCAGGCTCAAGGGTGACATCAGTAGAAGAAGATGGAAAGCCATCTGCTGAAGCTAGCAAGGTAATGACACCTGGTGGCAGATTGTCGAACGTAAACTGGCCAAGAGAGTCGGTCGTTACAGTGGCAATGATTTGACCAGCCTGATCAACCGCTCTTACCGTGGCATTGGCAACAGGTGTTCCGGTACTCGTGACAACCTGACCGCTCACAGAGGCCGGATTTTCAATCAAAGCTAAGTTAACAATACTTTGTTCTCCTGCAAACACCGTCACATCCTCTGAATCAATGGCAAAGCTTGGTGCAGATGCTGTAACCGTAAGCAGTCCTTCTGGAAGACCCTCAAACGTAAAGTTGCCATTAAGATCTGTAAATCCAGAAATTAGCGGGGTGAATCCTAGAAATACTTCAACGAAAGCTCCAGCAATCGGCAGTCCGGTTAATGCATTGACGACAGAACCGGTAATGGAACCTGGATTTGCCTGAAGTGCAATGTTCAATGTTACTGTTTCTCCAGAAGCTAAGGTAATGTCTGTGACAAAACCTTGATAATCTGGATTAATGACGACAACTGTATAGCTTCCAGCAGCAAGACCAGGACTGGTGAAAGCCCCGCTGGCATCTGTAATCAGTTCTGCTAAAATGTTACCTGCTTCATCCAATATTCTAACTGTCGTACCTCCGAGTGGAAGTCCTGTTGCGGCATCTGTTACGGTTCCAGTAATAAATCCTGGATTTGAAGTGAGCAGCGCGTTCAAGATGGTTACTTGCCCTTCTTCAATGAATGCTGTGCCAACAAAAGTTGAGAAATTTACTGCCGTAAACGTTACAGTAACGGTACCAGGATCAAGACCTGTTATAGTATAGGTGCCATCAGGACCTGTCGTGGCTGTTGCCACAACAAATCCGTTCTCATCTCTAACTGTGACTAATGTGTCAACGATTGGCGTTCCTGTGGCATTCGTTACTTGACCGGAAAGTGTGCCTGGAGCTCCGATTGCAGCAAGAGCAAAGTCAACGTCTGTTAAATCCTGACCAACAGCTAACGTGATTCCAAGACTTTCATTTTGAAATCCGACAGCAGACACAAACACGGTAAAAGAACCTGCCGGTAGATTAGGAATCGTATAATCTCCATTGCTGTCTGAAGTGGCCGTGCCAATTAAGTTGCCATCCTCATCAAGAATTTGAATGGTTGCACCTGATATTGGAACACCTGCTTCATTCGTCACTGTACCGCTTACAGAAGCTGGTAGGCCAGACGGGAAAGCAAGGTCAACATCGAGCAAGTTTTGACCTCTGGCAAGTGTTACTTCTGTTGAAGCATTAGCGAAGCCTTGTGCAGAAGCAATTACGGTAATATTACCAGATGGAAGATTAGGAATCGTATAATCTCCGTTTTGATCTGTCGCGGCTGTTCCAATTAAATTGCCGATTGAGTCAAATGCTTGAACCGTGGCACCGACAACAGCAACGCCTGCTGCATCTGTAACCGTTCCGCTGATGGATCCTGGTGATGAGAGCAAGGAAAAGTTCTGTGTAATGATTTCGCCTGAAATAACATTGATTGTGAACGTTTCCGTTGCATAACCTGGTGCGTTGGCACGAATAGTTACAAGCCCTTCAGGTAAGCCGCCAATTATATAATCTGCCAAATTGTTAACCGCAGCAGAGGCGATTACAACAAGGTTAGACAGTACCTCAATGGTGGCACCAGGAATAATTTCACCCGTTTCGGCATCCACAACATTTCCAATAACAGTTCCTGGAGCTGGCAGCAGGGCAAAGTTAATGATTTCTGTTTCACCCGGTGTGAGGGAGAATGCTTCAATAGCAACTTGAAATGCTGGATTGACGGCAACTGCTCGATAATCTCCCGGGCTCAAATTAGTGACCGTGTAGTTTCCATTTTCATCTGTTGCCGTTTCAGCTACCGTGGTACCAGCAGAGTCAGCAATTCGAATAGAGGTACCTGCAATCGGCGTTCCTGTTACTGCGTTTGTCACTTGGCCTGTAACCGTACCTGGGTTAACAGAAAGAGTGATAACAACGTTTGATGTTCCACCTGCTGAGACGGAAGTGCTTACTGTGTTCGTGCCAAAATTATCAGCTGAAGCAACGACCGTATAAGAACCAGCAGCAAGACCAGACACGGTAAAGGCTCCGTTTGCGTCGGTATTCGCGGTACCGATGACTACATTACTTTGATCACGAATAACAATGGCGGCACCAGGAATCGGAATACCTGAAGGATCTTGAACCAATCCCGTAATCGTGCCAGGTGAAGCAATGGACGTGAGACGTACGATAACATCCGATAAATCCTGCCCCGCTGCAAGTGTAATTCCTGTAAAGCCAGGCGCGAAGCCTGCAGCACTTGCTCTAACAGTAAATGAACCCGATGGCAGGTTGGATACGCTAAAGTTACCAAACGCATCGGCAACCGTTGTACCAATAACGTTGTTTAAAGAATCAAGAATTTGCACAGTCGCATTGGCAACGGTCTGACCGTTTTCATCCAATACAGCGCCACTGACTGAAGCCGGTGCAACAGCTCCCTGCAGAACAAAGTCAAATCCAGTAACATTTTGCCCTGCGCTAATCGAAAGTGAACGGGACTCATTCGGAAAGCCTTCAGCAGAAGCGAGCACGTTAAACGTTCCAACAGGCAGGTTAGTGATGGAATAGGTGCCGTTTAATGCTGTAGTGGCGTTGGCGATGACGTTCCCAAGCTGATCGAGTACCCTTACAGAAGCTCCAGAAACAGGACCGCCAGTGGATGAAGTCACCGTCCCGCTGACCGATCCAGGATTAGGCGCGAGTGCAAAGTTTTGGACGCTCTCTTCGTTTGCTTCTATTGTCACCTGTTGTGTGGCCGTCGTAAAATTAGCCGCTGTAGCCGTAGCTGTGTACGAGCCTGGTGCAACTCCTTCAAATGAGTATCCTCCTAAACTATTTGTAATGGTAGTTAAGAGAGGAATCGTCCCTTGCAGCAGTTCAACAACAGCTCCAGCTATCGGGACACCTGCTGTTGTTGTCACGGTTCCTGTCAAACTTCCTGGATTCGGCTGCAATATAAAATTTACGGTTACCGTTTCTCCTGCAGATGCGGTAAAGGTACTAACCTGGCTTTGGAAAACAGGTGGATTTGAAGCAACTAGGTTATAGGTACCCGGATCAAAGTCAGGAATGGTGTACACGCCTAATCGATCTGTCTGAGTTTCAACAAGAACGGCGCCTGTTACACTGTCTACTAATCTGACAACAGAGTTTACGAGCGGTGTTCCATCCGATCCGACAACCTGCCCTGTCACAGTGGCGGGATTAGGTGTCAATGAGAAAGCGAGAGAGATGGTTTCTCCGGATACAGCTGTAAACGTTTGAGATTGTATGCCAAAATTCGTGCCGTTTACGATGGCGCTGTATTGCGTGTTCGGCTGCAATCCATGAACAAAAAACTCACCTTCAGGATCTGTAAGTGTTGTCGCAAAAATTGGCCCGGAAGGACTGAGAAGCCTGATTTGCACAGATGCACCAGCAATCGGCAGTCCGGTGACAGAGCTTGTGACAATACCTTGAACCGCTCCAGGAGGGACGGTGCTTAATGTGATATTCAGTGTTGTTGCCGTATTAGAGACTACCTGAGCCCCCTCTACAACCGTTTGGAAGCCTTCCGCATTAACATTCACCTGATAGCTGCCTGCCGACAGTCCAGGAACAAGGTATAAACCGCTCGAGTCACTCAGAACAGTAGCGACAAAAGCCCCTGTCGAGTCAAGTACCCTAACCGTTGCCCCTGCAACAGGAGTGCCTGCAGCGTCTCGAATAATTCCTGTAATGCTGCCAGGGTTGGGCAGGAGACTGAGCTGGGTGAATTCCGTTTCTCCAGGAGTTAACGTAACTGACCGAGAGTCCGTGCCGAATCCAGAGGCATTCGCTGTTACGTTGAATGTGCCTGCCGGCAAATTCTGAATGACGAATCCTCCATTATTGTCCGTTGTTCCTGAGGAGATGAAAACACCATTCTGATCTGTTACGGTAACGGAAGCTCCTGAAATTGGATTTCCGGTCGTTGGATCAGCGACCAGCCCTGTTAAGGTTGCAGGAAGAGAAGCGAGAGCGACGATTACGTTCGTCGTTTGATTCTCAACTACAGTAACGGTAACGTTGCCAGTAGCAAAATTTGTAGCGGTAACGTTTAAGATATATGTTCCTGGAAGCAGATTGTTAATGATGAAATTGCCGTTATTATCCGCTGCAACTGTCTGCTGAACAATACCGCTTTCATTGATGACTTGAATGATGGTACCAGACCCTGTAATTGGATTACCATCTGTATCAATGACCGATCCCGAAAGCGTTCCTGTAAGTGTAGAGAGGGTTATGTTCGCTGTGGTCGTCTGCCCGCTGTTTACGACCGCACCCGTATTGTTTGTAGCAAAACCATCTCTGCTTGCCTGAACAATGTAAGAACCAGGAGCAATGGTGCCTGAACTATAGAACCCATCGGAATCAGTAGCAGTTGAACCGATAAGTGTATTGTTTTGGAAGAAAGAAACGTTCGCTCCAGCAATCGGTAATCCTGTCTCGGCTACCGTTACCCTCCCTACAATCGTCCCGGAATTTCTTTCTAAAGTAAAATTGATACCGCTCACAACAAGCCCCGGTGTTAACGTTACTCCTATAGAACTGTTGCTAAAATCTGTTGCATTTGCAACGATCGTAAAGCTGCCTTGAGGCAGGTTGGAAATGGCGTAAGTACCGTCAGCTCCTGTTATTCCCGTCGCAACGACAACACCATTTGAATCAATCACACGTATGGAGGCATTGGTTAGCGGTGTTCCTTCAGGTGTAAAAACGGTACCGGAAATACTTGAAGGAAATGGGTTTAGTGACAAATCTGCCGTTGTTGTTTGATCCGAAAAGATAGTAGCTCCGACTGTAGATGTTCCGTAATTGTTAGCTGTAGCTGTAATCGTGTATGAACCTGGAGTAAGTCCGTTTGTTTGATATTGACCAAATCCATCGGTAATTGGACGAGCAACAAGTGTCGAGCTTTGTGCGAAATAAATATTGACTGTTGCTCCGCTAAGCGGCGTTCCAGTCGTATTGTCAGTGATTACACCGGTTAAAAAGCCCGCATTAGGCTGCAGCGCAAAATTGACTGTCGCCACATCATCTCTTCCTACCGTAAATCCGAGGGTTTCCCGTTGATACGTGGAGTTGATAGCGGTCAATGTATACGTACCAGGATTTAGAGCGTCTATTAAATATTGACCGTTCGCATCTGTCTGGATCGCTCTGACCAACACACCATTGCTGTCAACAAGACGCATGAGAGTATCAGGCAGCGGACTTCCGGTCACAGCATCGATAACGGTACCTCTAACGGTTGACGGAAGGCTTTCAAGGAAAAGATTTACAACTTCCTGCTCACCGGGCGTGATAACAAACGATGCAGCATCCGATGTAAATCCTTGCGCTGTAGCTGTCACTGCATAAGATTCAGCCGTCACATTGGTAAATAAATAATTTCCTAATGCATTGGTAATTTGTGTAGCGATAATGACACCAGTCGGACTAAATTGCCGCAAACGGACGGTCGCACCCTCAATTGGCTGATTGGTGTCATTGTCGATTACCTGACCAGACACAGTACCAGGATTAGAGCGCAAAGCAAAGCTAAGCACGACCGTTGTGTCTGCAGGAACGTCGACAGATGATAGTTCGTCTCCATAATTTAATGCCGACACATTGACAATGTACCGCCCTGGTGCAAGATTCGGCACCGTATATTCTCCACGATTATCAGTTACAGCTGTACCCACAACAGCAGCTGTACTATCCGTTACGACAACATTTGCACCTTGAATAGGAAGACCGCTAAACAAATCTGTAATAAATCCATGAAGTGTACCAGGGTTTGGTGTAAGTGCTAGGAAGGTTGTAGCTGTGCCTCCTTGTGTGACTGTCACCTGTCGCGAATCAGTTCCAAAAGATGGAGCAATCCCTGTCACTTCGAGTGTACCCGCTGGAAGGTTAGTAAACTCAAACGTACCATCCTGACCGGATACGGTGGTTGCAAGAACCACACCATTAAAGTTTTGAACAGTTACGGTAGCTCCAGCAATAGGATCACCTGTTTGTGAGTTTGACACCGAGCCTGTTAAAGTAGCAGGCAGCCCTGATAATGGGACTGTAATCGCCGTAGTTACATTGGCATTGACGATTGCCGCAACTGTATTGGCTGCAAACGTCGGTGCATTGGCATTCACGGTATAATTTCCCGGAGCGAGGTCGGTAAATACAAACGTACCATCAGGTTCGGCTAGTAACGTCTGAATAAGCACATCTTGATCGTTATATAACTTAACTTGAATGTTGCTGCCCGTTATTGGTGTGCCTGCGTTGGTCGTAACTGTTCCTGAAATCCTTCCTACAGACGGTACAAGCGCAACATTGGCTGCGGTTTGCGTATTGCTCTGCACAGTCGCTCCAATAACCTGAGTTGCAAAATTATCCTGGCTTACCGTCAAATTGTAGGACCCAGGTGCCAGCCCTTCAATCACATAGTTTCCGAATGGTCCTGATGGAAGAGAAGCAACGAACACACCAGTGGTCGTACGTACGACGATGGTTGCACCAACAATAGGTGAACCAGTCGTGCTGTTTGTTATCTGTCCTGCAATAGATCCAGAGTCAGGTGTCAAATTGAAATTAATGTTCGTTAAGTTTTCACCGGGAGAAACAGCGATCCCAGTGAAGGAGCTCGAAAAATCTGGTGCCGTCACAATAACTGTGAAACTACCAGGGGGAAGTCCTTCCACAATATAATTTCCGTTTACATCAGTTCCCGCAGTGCCGATAATGACTTCGTTGCTATCAAGCACACGAATGGTGGCGTTGCCGATCGGCACACCATTCAGATCGGTAACTGTACCTGAAACACTGGCAGGGTTTGGCTGAAGAGTTAAATTAACAGTTGTGACTTGATTAGACTGAACGAAAGCTCCGGCACGTTCTGTTGAAAAATTCGCTGCAGATGCGACAACGTTATAAGAACCAGGAGCTAAATTATTAAAAATATAATTTCCTGTTTCGTCTGTTACTACAGAATCCACAAATAGATTATCTGCTGTAAACAGCTCAACAACCGTCCCTGATACACCTGGCGTGATGGTTCCTTGTATGCTGCCAGGATTCGGCTGCAATCCCAAACTTCTAGGTGTCGTCGCTCCTGCAAATACAATGACACCTGTAAAGTTATTTTGGAAATTTTCTGCGATAGCGCCAAGCGTGTAAGAGCCAGGCGGAAGACCGTCAACCGTAAAATTACCCACGCTGTCTGTAACCGTTGTGGCAATCAGTGTGCTGTTAATATCCGTAATATTGACGATGGCACCAGGAATTGGCTGATTATTGGTTGCATTAAAAATTAATCCTTGTATTCTGCCTGGGTTTGGAGTGAGCCCGATATTCGCTATACCTTGACCGCCAGGAGGAATATTGACAGTAGCAAAGTTTGTCTGAAAATCATTGGCACTGATAACAATTGTATAAACACCAGGAGCAAGGTTATTAACAAGATAAACACCATTGGAATCCGTAAGCGTAGTGGCAATCGTATTGCCGTTCGCGTCATTGATCCTGACTTGAACATTAGCGCCGGATATAGGTGTTCCTGTTTGGGTGTTCGTGACAGTTCCTGTAATAGAGATGGGATTTGGAGCGAGCTGGAAGTTACTTGTCGTCAAGGCTCCTTCATTAATGACAACACCGTTTTGAGCGGCTTGGTAATTATCTGCTGTAGCGATCGCAATATAGCTGCCGGCGAGTAAATTGGTGATTGTATAGCTGCCGTTATTATCCGTTAAGCCACGGCCGACAAGAACGCCAGAATTGTTCGTCACGAGAACAGATGCACCCGAGATCGGTACACCGCCTGTATCCGTTACCGTTCCAGTCAGCGTCCCTGGATTATCTTGAAGCTGAAAGTTCAACACAGTGGTCAGCTGGTCATTAATCGTGGCACCGAGCTGCTGTGTGACAAAGGTAGGAGCCGATGCGTTAACAATATACACACCAGGAGCAAGATTGTTAATTTGATAAAAACCAGACGCATTAGTGGTGGTCGTGGCGACAATATTATTATTTTGAAACACTTGAATCGAAGCATTTGCTAAAGGTGTGCCTCCCGTGTTCGTTACGGTTCCTTGCAGTCTTCCAGCTTCTTTTCGGAGCTGTGCGTTCACCTGTGTTGTTTGATTTGAGGTAATGATGGCACCAATTGTTTGTGAAGCATAGCCTTCCTGGCCGAACGTGACGGCGTACGAACCCGGCGGCAGGGAAGAGATGCTGTAGGTTCCGCCTGCACCAGTCGTAGCGGTCGCTATCGTGAAGCCCGAGTTATCGACTACACGCACACTGGCTCCGACTAATGGTGCACCTGTTTCTTGATCGGTCACTGTTCCGGATAGGCTTCCTGGATTCGGTGTCAATTGAGCGGTGACGGTAGTTGTCTGGCCGGCAGAGACTTGAGCACCGATCTGTACCGTATTAAAGTTCGCAGCACTGATTCTTACTTGATACGTGCCAGGCGCAAGGTTGGCAACGCTGTACTGGCCGCTGCCATTTGTGGTGGTCGACGTGACGACCTGACCGTTTAAGTTTAAAATTTCAACTAAAGCGCCAGAGATAGGAGCACCTGTCGTGCTTGTGACGGTACCGTTAATCGTACCAGGGCTGGGCTGCAGGACAAAATTGGCGGTTTCGGTTTCGGCATTATCCAAAATAATGGATCGTGAAGCCGACTGAAAGGTGTTGGCGGTCACGTTTAGTGTATACGTTCCTGGTGTTACGTTTACGAATGAATAGAAACCTCCAGCATTCGTTGTGGCTGTCGCGATAGTAACACCAAATGTATCCACAAGCCGGACGGTAGCGCCTGAAATGGCTCCTCCGCCAGCAGCTGTCACTGATCCATTAATGTTACCAGGAACAGGAGCAAGCGCTACGTTCGTTGTAGTCGTCTGGTTGGAGACAATCGTCGTGCTCACCGTTGCGGTCTGGAATGTTGGTGAAGAAACCACAAGATTATAAGTGCCAGGTGAAATGTTGGAGAAGCCGTAAAAACCGGTACCGTTCGCCGTTGTTTGCGCGACTAGAGCCCCGCCGGTTGTTCTAAGCTGAACAGTCGCACCTGGAATCGGCTGTCCGTTGGCAGAATTGGTAATTTGTCCAGCAACGCCTCCGGATGCAGTAACGGTAATATTAACAGTCGCCTGCTTTTGAGGCAGCACAGTACCGGTAAAGCTATCCGTACCTGTTACGGTGACCGTGTCGAGAGGTCGCGTACCGGCTGTTGTGTAAATACCGCTCGCTGTAAACGCCAAAATGGCATTTTGGTTAGCCGGAATGTTGCCGATGTTCCAGCTCAGTACATTCGTGTTTGGATCAAAGACCGCGGTACCGCGGCTTACACTTGTTGTTGAATAAGTAGAAAGCTGGTCAAATCCGAATACATCCGTTGCGAACACATTGATAGCTTGGTTTTTCCCAGTATTTGTGACCGTGATCGTACCTGAATAAGTGTTCAGCTGACCGGTGAAGGCCGAAGTTGGTCCTCCTGTCTGCTGTTTAACCACGGTGAGATTGGCTTTAACATTTACGTCGTTCGGCGTTACGGGATTGGTGAATGCACTTGCAAACTGAAAGCCTTCATTAGCTCGTAAGGAATCCTTATTGAAGTTATTATCATTGGCTGATGAAAAGATAACGAATCGCAATGAACTATTAGCATTAATACCGAGCAGTGTGAATAGATCAGCAGCTGGTACAAAGAAATCAATGAAAAAATCAGGATTTCCGCTGAAATTTGAACCATCTGTCACAGAGGACACACGAGCCACATCAAAGTTAACGATAGGATACGTCTTGTTTGGTGTGCCACCGCCAGTGCCTTCAGCTGGATCGTTCCAATTGTTTACTAGCTGAGTTGTATTTCGGATAATATTGACTCTGTTTGAATTTCCTGACACCGAAATTAACCATTGATACGTCCCGGCTACACCGTTCGTGTTGATTAGTACACCCCATGCAAAATTTCGGAAGCCTGTTTGTGCTGAATTTCGAGGATCTTCATTGACTCGAATTCTAAAATAAACATTCGTTTCGTCGTAGGCGACATACGCTGCGGGAAATTGAGCAGCTGTTCCGACAAGGTCGGTACTGCCGGGTGATTCATCGCCTGCACTGTCATAGATAAAACCTGTTCCAAACAAAATAGGCGAAAATTGCAGCCCTGGTGGAAATGGCATCTCTTTAGCACCTCGCTTTATTCAGTCATCTTTTTATATGTATGATTTTACAAATCATAAATGCTTATAAAAATAGTCAGGAGTCAGGGGGTCCGGTACCAAAGTACCGGACCCCCTGACTCCTGACTATTTTTTTCTATCAATTATGCTCGGAACACAACAGAGAAGCAGGAGAGATCGGTGACATAATTTCGTGTAATAATATCTCCGCTCGCATTGACATCTTGATAACTGAAGATCGAGCACCCGCTTGCTGGATCTTCCCTGACAAGAACGAACTCAGTAGGGAAGGTAAGTCCTCCTAAATAAAGCGGCTGACCTGTTCCCTGGTTGATGAGGAAGAGTTTATTGCTTGGCTGTGCAGGTCCTGGCGTCGGCGGAACAGGTGGAATCGGCGGAACAACCGGAGACAGCGTCACGTTGACCGTTGTCGTCTGATCAGCCACAACGGTTGCAGCAGCTGTTGCGGTTTGGAACCCTGCTGCAATGACCGTTATCGTATATGTTCCAGCCGGGAGGCCATCAACGAAGAAGTTGCCTGCTTCGTTCGTCACTTCTGTATCGACAAGAACACCATTGGCATCACGAATTTCAACGAGCGCCCCAGCTACTGGACGGCCCCGGTTATCGGTGATGGTCCCTTGAACCGATCCGAAACCACTTACAGGAACAAGCACAAAGTCTGTTCCAGGCAGCGTTTGACCTGGCTGCAGGAATACATCTCTTTCTTGTGAGACGAACCCTAGCGCCGTGACATCAATTGTCAGCGTACCAGATGGAAGGTTAGTAATGCTAAAGTTGCCGTTCTCATCTGTGATTCCCGTTCCAACGAGGTTGCCGTTTTCATCGAAGATATTAATAACAGCGCCGGGAACAGGATTGCCGTTTACATCCGTGATCGTACCGCTGATTGTCCCGACAGGCTCTTGGCTAAGAACGAGGGTTACCCCTTCCAGCACTTCACCCTGAGCGAGTGTGACATCAACAGACGCAGACGGGAAGCCTTCTGCAAAGGCGATAATCGTCAATGTTCCAGGAGGCAGATTGGTCAATGTGAACCGGCCAAGGCTATCGGTCGTTGCAGTCTGAACGATTTCTCCTGCTTCATTTATCGCACGAACAGAAGCGTTGGCAACTGGAGCACCTGTATCTGTTATGACAAACCCGGATACAGTGGCCGGATTTGGCAGCAATGCGAGACTAACCGTGCTTTGCTGACCGGCAAATACCGCAACATCCTCTGTATCAATCGCAAACCCTGGAGCTGTTGCAGTGACCGTCAATATCGCTTCAGGCAATCCGCTGACCTCAAATTCGCCAAACGCGTCTGTAAACACAGTGGTGATGAGATTCTGACCGAGGAAGATCTCCACAAGTGCTCCAGCGATTGGTTCTCCTGTTTCACTGTTTACGACGGTTCCAAAAAGTGATCCTGGATTTGGTTCAAGCGCGATGTTCACGGTTTCTGTCTGACCGGATACGACCGTAACAGAAACTACTTCACCTAAAAAGTCTGGGTTGATTACAACTACTGTATAAGAACCGGCAGCGAGTCCTGGACTTGTAAAGTTGCCGTTTGCATCAGTAATCAACTCAGCAATCACATTTCCATTGGCATCAACAATTCTAACAAGCGTTTCAGGCAGAGGAGCTCCAGTGTCGGCGTTTGTGATGGTTCCTGTGATAAAACCAGGATCCGACTCCAGCACAGGGTTTAATAGGGTTGTTTCACCAGACACGATGGAAACAACAGCTGCAAACGCTCCAAATCCATCTGCTGTTACGGTTACCGAATACGTGCCTGCGGATAAGGCTTCAAACGTAAAGTTGCCGTTACTATCTGCAACTTCTACACCGACGACAAATCCGTTTTGATCACGCAGGATGATCTCTGCTCCTGGAATGACGGCACCCGTATCGCTAGTAACCTGGCCTGTAAGAATACCAGGGGCTCCTGCAGATACAAGGGCGAAATTCACATCTGTTAAATCCTGCCCAGGGACGAGGACAATGCCGGTATTTTGACTTTGGAAACCAGTAGCTGAAACAACGACTCTGAACGATCCAGCTGGCAGGTTTTCAACGATATAATCACCGTTTTCATCTGTTAACGCCGTGCCAATCAAATTGTTTAAGCTGTCAAAAACTTGAACGAGCGCATTTGGAATCGGAACACCGTTCACATCTGTTACCGTACCGCTTACAGATGCAGGATCTTCATCAGGGAAAACGAGGTTAATGTTTGTTAAATTTTGCCCCCGCTGCAACGTGACCTCGCGAGATACGTTGGCAAAACCAGCAGCAACTGCAATGAGTGTAATATTCCCTGCGGGCAGACCGTTTAGCGTATAGGCCCCATTCTCCTGCACGATGGCCGTTCCGAGAAGACCGCCTGCTTCGTTAAAGGCTTGAACTGCAGCGCCTGGTACAGGCGAGCCATCTGCTGCTGTAACAAATCCAGATATTGATCCAGGAGTAGCAAGAAGCGCGAAGTTCTGAACAACGATCTGACCGCCAATAATTTGAACTAAGAAAGTCGCGGTTTCGAATCCAGGTGCTGTAGCACGGATGGAAACAAACCCTTCCGCAAGCCCCCCGATCGAATAGACGGCTGAAACATTCGTTGCCTGTGACGCAACAACCACTAGATTTGAAAGAATATCAATGACCGCACCGGTGATCAGCTCTCCTGTTTCTGCATTAATAACCGTTCCAGTTACGGCACCTGGCGCAGGCAGCAACGCAAAGTTAATTGTTTCAGTTTCTCCTGCAGCCAATCCTAAGAATTCAATCGCAATCTGGAACGCCGGATTTCTGGCCGTCACAAGGTAATCGCCTGGAGCGAGATTTTGCACAGAATACAACCCGTTAGCATCTGTCGCAGCCTCTGTAACAATAAGACCAGTACCTACTTCAGAAATAATGATGGACGTATTCGGAATCGGTCCCCCGGTTTCCGCGTTGACCACTTGACCGTTCACGTTGCCTAGTGCTGTTAAGAGCGTAATCGTGACGTTTGTTGTAGCGCCTTCGGTAACGAGCGCTCCTGTAAATCCTGTTCCAAATCCATCTGCTTGGGCGGTAACAGAATACGATCCAGGTGCCAAATTCGTGACATTGAAGAACCCTGATGCGTCGGTGTTTGCTGTCTGTACGATCGTTCCTGACTGATTGCGGACGGCGATCTGAGCTCCGGCAATCGGTCCGCCTAGCGCGTTAATGACATTACCTGTGATGGCCCCTGGAACTGGAATTCTTGTCACAACAACCACGACATTGTTCAAAGTTTGCCCTTGCGCAAGAGTAATACCTGTAAATCCATCAACGAAGCCGGCGGCTGATCCTCTAACGCTAAATGTTCCTGCTGGCAGGTTCAGCACGGTAAAGTTACCAAAAGCATCTGTTATGGCTGTACCGACCGTTAGACCAGATGCATCCAGAACCTGAATGGAACCGTTGGCAACCGGTGTTCCTGTCTCATCTAACAGTGCTCCATTGACCGTGCTTGGCGGAACAGCCTGCAAGACGAAGTTAACGCCTGTTCTGTCCTCATTAATCGTTAGTGTTAATCGAATGGTTGAACTCGGGAATCCGGACGATTCTGCTCTTACATCAAACGTTCCGGCTGGCAGATTGGTTAGTGTATAGCTGCCGTCGCTTCCTGTCGTAACGTTAGCGATGGTGTTACCGTTCAGATCTAATACCCTTACGGATGCTCCAGCGAGCGGGCCGCCAGCACTTGATGATACCGTTCCGCTAATAGATGAAGGCTCAGGCGAGAGCGCAAAATTCTGGGTTGCTGTTTGATTAGAAACGATCGTGACAGGTTGCGTCGCTGATGTGAAGTTTACAGCACTTGCGCTGGCAGAATAATTTCCTGGCGCTAATCCGTTAAAGCTGTAGTTACCAGAGCTGTCAGTTACGGTGTTCGCAACAGGAACGGTGCCTAAGAATAACTCCACAACCGCGCCGGTAAGCGGTGTTCCGGTTAAGTCAGTCACTTGACCAGTCAGTGCACCTGGATTTTGCTGCAAGATAAAGTTTAGTGTGACAGTTTCTCCAGCAGCCGCTGTAAACTCCTGGACCTGGCTTTGGAATAAATCGTTTCTTACAGCCAAATCGTAGGTGCCTGGCGCAAATCCTTGAATGGAATACAATCCAAGTGCATTTGTCTGCGTTTCTGCTAAAACAGCTCCTGTTACCGTATCGGTTAGACGCACGAGTGTATTAACTAGAGGTGCACCGGTCGAGCTGACAACCTGACCCTGTACGTTAGCTGGATTAGGCGTTAATGCAAAAGCTAGAGAAACGGTTTGATCGGATGCAGCAGAGAACGATTGTGTTTCAGTTCCGAACCCTGTTCCGCTCACAATCACGGTGTACTGCGTATCAGGCTGAAGGTTACCGACAAAAAACTGTCCAGCAGCATCTGTAATAGTGGTTGCAAAAATTGGACCTGACGGACTGAGAACACGCAACTGTACAGAAGCACCCGCAATCGGCGCGCCAGATAAAGCATTCGTCACAATACCCTGCACGGCCCCTGGAGGAACGGCAGACAGTGACACGTTCACGGTTGTTACGGTATCAGATGTTACGATTGCACCAACGACCGTGCTAACAAATCCTTCTGCACTTACATTTAACTGATAGTTTCCTGGCGAAAGATTTTGTATTAAAAACTGTCCGTTTGAATCGGTTAAAACAGTTGTAATAAGAGCTCCTGTCGCATCGGTAACACGAATGGCTGCACCAGCAATAGGAACGCCACCCGCCGGATCGCTGACAATCCCCGTAATGCTTCCAGGGTTAGCGGTCAGTGTGAGAGAAACAAACTCGGTCTCAAACGGCTCGAGAGTAACGGCTTGAGACGCCGATCCAAATCCGGTTGCAGTCGCTGCAACAGTAAAGCTTCCTGTAGGCAGATCTTGCAGCACAAAGTTTCCTAGATTGTTTGTTAACACCGTACGGATGACAATCTGGTTAATATCTGTAACAGTTACCGTCGCGTTTCCTATTGGATTTCCGGCAGGATCGGCGACAATTCCGCTCAAGTTCGCAATAATTTCTTGCAACACAATAATGACGTTCGTAGTGGTGTTATCCACGATGGTTACACTAGTTGTGGCTGTCGCAAAACCAGGCGAACTTGTGTTCAGCGTATACGTTCCAGGCAAGATATTAACAAGGCTGAACGTGCCGTTCGCATCAGCGGCAACCGTCTGTACGACAATTCCGCTTTGATTCAGAATTTGAATGACCGTGTTTGGTCCTGTGACTGGATTGCCATCTGTATCAATAACAGAACCTGTCAAGCTGCCGGTAATCGGTGATAAAGCAATATTCGCTTGAACGGTCTGATCGCTGACGACTACAGCTCCGACACTGTTGGTTCCGTATTGATTTAAACTGCCCTGCACAACGTAAGAACCAGGTGCGAGACTAGGAGAATTATAGTTTCCGTTCACATCGGTCACGGTAGAACCGATCAGGTTGTTATCTAAGAAAAAGGATACGTTAGCTCCACCGAGCGTGGCGCCGGTAAACGCATCTGTCACAACACCTGTGATTAACCCTGGATTGCGCAAAAGTGTAAAGTCAACGCCAGTCACGTTTAATCCGGGCGTTAGAATGACACCAGCCTGCGCACTCTGGAAACCAATTGCGGTTGCAACGACCGTAAAGTTTCCTTGCGGCAGGTTGCCGATGGAGTACGTCCCGTCTGCAGCAGACACACCAGAGCCGATAACAATATTATTTTGATCAATGACGCGTACCGAGGCATTCAACAGAGGTACACCTTCTGGAGTAAAGATGGTGCCGCTCACGGATGCTGGGAACGGATCAAGTGTCAAATCGGCAAACGTTGTTTGATCTGAGATGACAGTCGCACCGACAGTTGAGGTTCCATAATTCGTTGCAGTAGACGTAACGGTATAAACACCTGGTACAAGACCTCTAGTCTGGTAAGACCCAAATGAGTCCGTAAGCGCTCTGGCTGCCAATGTTGTCGTATTGGCAAAATAAATGTCAACCGTTGCTCCGACTATTGGGCTTCCAGTCTCACTGTCAGTTACCGTTCCTGCGATAAATCCGGCGTTTGGATCGAGAGCAAAGTTTACGATGGCGGTTTCTCCAGGTCCAACCGTAAATCCGAATGTCTGCCGCTGGAACGAGGTGAGTATAGCCGTAATATCATACGTTCCGGACGCGATATCATTAATTTGGTATTGACCGTTAGCATCAGTTTGAATGGCACGCAGCAGTACGCCATTCACGTCAACCAAACGGACGGCAGCATTAATGAGCGGTGAGCCGGTCTGGGCATCTGTCACAGTACCACGAACACTTGCTGGCTGCTGGTCAAGAAATAAGTTCACCACTTCTTGCTCACCAGGCGTGATGACCACAGTAGCTGCCGCGGTAACATAGCCGTCAGCTGAAGCTTGCACCGCATACGTTTCCGCTGAAACGGTAGTAAACTGATAGTTTCCTTGAGCATCCGTCAGCTGAACGGCGATAACATTTCCGACAGGGCTGAACTGGCGAAGTCTTACTGTCGCACCTTGTATTGGAAGGTTGGTGACCGCATCAACGACTTGCCCAGAAATGGTCCCAGGATTGGATCGCAGTGCAAAGCTAAGTACAACAACTTGATCAGAGAAGATATCCGCACTCGCTGCGTCAGCTCCATAGTTCAGCGCTTCAACACGAACTGTATATCGCTGCGGTGCGAGATTGTTAACCGTATAAAATCCTCGGTTATCGGAGACAGCTGTTGCTACAACAGCGAACGTATTATCCAGCAGCGTTAAATTAGCGCCTTCAATCGGAAGTCCGGTAAACAGGTCTGTAATAAATCCTTCCAGACTACCAGGGTTTGGTTCCAGAACTAAGAAAGTAGAGAACGTTCCACCCGGTGTTGTCGCAACCTGTCTGGAATCCGATCCGAAATTCGGTGCAGTCGCAGAAATTTCAAGCACACCAGCAGGCAGGTTAGTAAAGATAAAGTCACCGTTCTGATCGGTTACCGAAGTGGATAGGACGATACCGTTATTTCCAGATGCTGTAACGGTTGCGCCAGCAATCGGAAGGCCGGTCAAGCTGTTCGTGACAGAGCCGGTAACCGTTGCAGGAAGTGGAGTTAAAGGAACATTTACGGTGGTGGTTTGATTGGCGTTTACGATAGCTCCAACCGTATTAGCAGCAAAATCAGGCGCGCTGGCATTAATAGAATAGTTGCCTGCCGCAAGATCTGGGAAAATAAAGCTGCCGTCCGTGTTTGCGAGTATGGTGATAAGCGTGTTGCCTTGCGCGTCTAACAATTTGACAAGAATGGACGGCCCTGTGATAGGATTGCCGCTCGTATCCGTCACTTGACCAGATATGATACCTACTGTCGGCACAAGAGCAATATTAGCAGCAGTGGAGGTATTGCTCAGTACATTGGCACCGACAAAACCAGTTGCAAAATTAGGTTGACTGGCAATGACGCTATAAGATCCTGGAGCAAGCCCTGTGAAAATATAGTCTCCAAATGGATCGGTGACCGTTGTAGCAATATTTAAGCCGTTTTCGGTCCTTAGTTCTACATTCGCTCCTGCTAATGCTTCGCCCGTCGTACTGTTCGTCACCTGACCTGTAATGCTTCCCGGATCAGGCGTGAGGACAAAATCAACGCCAGTAATAATTTCGCCCGGTGCAGGAGAGATTCCCGTAAAGTCATTTGAGAAATTAGTTGCAGATGCGATAACTGTTAAATTTCCTTGAGGAAGCTGCCCGATTGAGTAATTTCCGTTAACGTCTGTCTGCGCACTTCCTAGCAGCACCTCACTTTGATCAAACACACGAACCGTTGCGTTAGGAATCGGAGTTCCTGTATTATCCACCACTTGCCCTAAAATGGTGGCAGGATTTGGTGTGAGCGTTAGGTTTACCGTTGTCAGCTGATCGGACTGTACAAAAGCACCAGCGCGTTCAGTAGAGAAATTTGGTGCAGAGGCAATCACATTGTAATTGCCAACCGCCAGATTATCAAAACGGTAATTTCCTGTATTATCGGTCACAATGGAAGCTACAAAAATATTATCGTTCGTGTACAGTTCCACGAGTGTTCCAGAAATGCCAGGTGTTATTGTTCCGCCGATACTTCCAGGATTAGGCTGCAGCCCAATACTTGCTGCAGTTGTGGCGCCAGCAAATACGTTCGCCCCAGTAAAACCGTTTTGGTAGCTGGCGGCAATCGCGACTACAATATAAAACCCCGGTGGCAATCCATCTGCTGTATAGTTACCAAAACTATCGGTAACGGTTGTCGTCACTAAGAAACCGTTATTGTCTGTCACACTGACAGAGGCTCCAGGAATTGGCTGGTTGTTGGTCGCATCAAAAATTAATCCTTGGATGCGTCCAGGATTTGGCTCAAGCGCTAAGTCAACGACACCTTGCTGCCCAGCGGCAACGGTAACCGAACCGGAACTGGTCTGAAAATCGACAGCTGAAGCTACAACCGTATACGTGCCAGGCGGCAGCTGATCAACAAGATACACTCCGCTCGGATTGGATGACGCTGTCGCGATAACAACACCGTTAATGTCGAGCACTCTTACTTGAACGTTTGCTCCCGATATAGGTGTCCCTGTCTGAGCATTGGTAATCGTCCCAGTAATGGAGACAGGACTCGGGCTTAATGTAAAATCGCTTACGGTTGTGCCGCCCTGTGTAATAATCGCCCCATTGATTCCCGTCTGGAAGCTGCTTAACGATGCAGTTACCACGTAGTTTCCGGCAAGAAGACCACCAATTGTGTAAGAACCGAACGAATCGGTTACGGCATTCGCTACAATCTGTCCGAGGTTGTTTGTTACCGTAATCGCTGTACCTGGAAGAAGTGCACCTCCTGAAGAGCGCACTGTTCCTGTGAGAGTGCCGGGGCTTCCTTCAAGCTGGAAATTAAGGACGGTTGTCTGTAAATCGTTAATGGTCGCACCAAGCTGCTGCGTTACAAAAGTAGCTGCAGAGGCATCAACAATGTACACGCCAGGAGCCAGATTATTAATCTCATAAAATCCTGATGAATTGGTTGTTGTAGCGGCAATGAGCGTATTATTTTGAAAGACTTGGACGTTAGCATTGGGTATAGCCGTTCCTGTAACCGTCGTGACCGTGCCGTTTAAGATACCGGCTTCTCTTCTTAGTGCGGCGTTAACAGTAGTTGTGACACCTGATGTAATAATCGCTCCAATTGTTTGAGAGGCATAGCCGTCTTGGCCAAAAATGACGGTATATGATCCTGGCTGAAGAGAGGCTACGAAATAAGTACCCGAAGCGTTCGTTACTCGTGTAGCGACTGTAGTACCTTGGCTATCTACTACTCTAACAGACGCGCCTACTAAAACAGCGCCAGTCTGGGAATCCGTAACCGTACCGCTTAAACTTCCAGGGTTTGGCGGGAGCTGGGCGTTTACGGTTGTTGTCGCGCCTGCGGTAACTGTGGCACCGATAATAACTGTGCCAAAGTTGGTTGCACTGAACCTGACCCTGTACGTACCAGGTGCCAGGCTGTTAATGGTATACGTTCCTCCAGCACTGGCTGTGGCCGTTGCGACTACCTGATCGTTTACGTTGAGAACCTCAACAAAAGCACCGGGAATAGGAGCCCCTGTTGTGCTCGTTACGGTACCAGAGATCGTCCCTGGAGTAGGAGAGAGGACAAAATTAACGGTTTCTGTTTCTGCATTATCAAGAATGACAGACTGCGAGCCGCTTTGGAATCCGGAGGCACTAACGTTTACGGAGTAGGTTCCTGGCGTGACACTGGCAAAGGAATAGGCTCCTGAAGCGTTAGTAGAGGCTGTTGCCACAACGGCACCAAACGTATCAATCAGTCGTACGACAGCTCCTGAAATAGCGCCTCCTCCAGTTGACGTGACTGTACCATTAATAGTTCCCGGTACAGGCGCAAGTGCGACGTTCGTTGTGGTCGTTTGGCCAGAAACGATGGATGTTCCAACTGTACCGGTAACAAAGGTAGCGGCCGAAACGACGACGTTGTACGTACCTGGGGCAATATTGGCGAATCCGTAGTTTCCGTTAACATCAGAATTCGTTTGCGAAACGAGGACACCACCCGTCGTACGAAGCTGTACAAGAGCGCCCGAAATGGGTTGACCGTTTGATGAATTCGTGACCTGTCCTGCTACACCGCCAGAAGCCGTAACGTTAATATTGACCGTTGCCTGCTGCTGAGGCAGCGTTGTACCTGTGAATGAATCAGTTCCAGTAACCGTCACCGTATCAAGCGGTCGTGTACCTGACACCGTAAAGATTCCTGTCGCCGTAAATGTCAGTATACCCGTTTGATTAGCGGGAATGGTTCCGATCGTCCACGAAATGACACCAGTTGAAGCGTTGTAAACAGCCGTGCCTCGGCTAGTGCTTGTTATGGTGACAGATGAAATGGAATTTAATCCAAACACGTCAGTCGCAAACACGTTTATGGCCTGATTTTTTCCGCTGTTTGTTACAGTGATCGTACCCGAATACGTATTAACCTGGCCTGTGAAAACGGAGGTTGGTCCGCCTGTTTGGACTTTCGTTACTTCAAGCTTGGCTTTGACATTCGCTTGATCAAGTGTGATAGGATTCGTAAACGCATTGGTAAATTGAAACCCTTCGTTTGTGCGCAGAGAGTCTTTGTTGTAATTGTTATCATTTGTAGATGTGTAGACTACAAAGCGAAGAGGACTGCTTGCATTCACACCTAATAAGCTGAAAAAATCTGTAGCTGGAACAAAAAAATCAATGAAAAAGTCAGGATTTCCGCTGAAATTTGAGCCATCTGTTACAGAAGAAACACGAGCGACGTCAAAATTGACAATAGGATAGGTTTTATTTGGAGTACCGCCGCCGGTTCCTTCGGCGGTATCGGTCCAGCTATTTACTTGCTGAACCGTATTTTGAATAATGTTTATTCGATTCCTTACACCAGAAACCCCAATTAAATACTGATAGGTTCCGGCTACTCCATTCGTGTTAACAAGCACACCCCAGTTAAAGTTCTGAAACGCAGTTTGCGCTGAATTTCTCGGATCTCTGTTAACACGCATTCGAAAGTAAACATTTGTCTCATCATAAGCGATATAGGCTACCGGAAACTGTGTAGCGGTCCCGACAAGATCCGTTCCAGCAGGGGACTGGTCTCCCGCTGAATCATAAAGAAATCCACTTCCAAGCAGCAGCGGCGTAAATTGCAGCCCTGGAGGAAAAGGCATAGCTGTACCACCTCTCTTTTTTCATCATCCACATATATGTATGCCTAAAATTTAGGAAAAGTGCCTAACAATGTAGATGGAACCTTGGTTTGGGGTACGGTACTGAAAGAAAAATTGACACAAAAAAAGCCCGGTACTCCAGCATCTTTATTACTTTAAAGATGAGTGTGTACCGGACCCCGGTTAGTTTAGCATTTTTTTGAGCTTGCTCCAGCGCAGCTCGATCAGCGGCTGTGCGATGGCAATAACGGGCTTGCTTGCAAGAAACAGCGTGACCATCATCGCAAGCAGGACGAGTATGATGTACCAGCCATTCTGCTCGATGGACTTAAAGAGCTCTGTCGTGAAGAGCCATTTTACAACAAATCCGTGCAGCAGATAAATGTACAATGTCCGCTCTCCAAGCTCGGTAAAGAACATCCTTCGTCTAGGAATAATCGCAAGAATACTGAACGTCGCTAAAAACATGACCGCATACATGCCGAGCCGGATAAAGCCACCCGCCCAGCTGTAGATTCCAAGTATTTCTGCATAAGATGAAGACGAAAGCAGCCATTCCTTCGTGCCGTTTGGAAAAACAAAGTGGTAGGTGACGAAGAGTACGATCAAGAATGCTGCGGCAGCCGCTTTTCGAGAAGGCTGCAAAATTCTCTTGAAATCTCTTTTCTCCAGCAAATGGCCGAGTAAAAAGACAGGAAAGAAGACAAACGTGCGCAGCAAGCTTAAAAACGTGCCGATATCATGAATGTAGCCAGCCAGCACACCAATGACAATAGCAATCGCTAGCGGGTACTTAAATTTGACGAACAGCTTAAGCAGGATGTTCCAGAACACGAGGCTTAACAAAAACCAAAGCGTCCAATGGGGATCAAAAAAATCCAGCTTGACTTCGTCCTTGCTGTACAGATCAAAATAAAAGAACGTATAGATGATTTGAAAGACGATGTAAGGGACGAGCACTTTGCGGAAAATTTTTGGTAAATATCCTTCCTTATTCACGCTTTTCGTAAAAAAACCGGCAATCAGGATGAAAGCGGGCATATGAAAGGTATAAATAAAATTATAGATGGTATAAAGCCATTCGTTTTGATTTTTAATAGGAGAGATAAAGTGGCCGAAAACAACTAGGAAAATAAGGATGAATTTAGCGTTATCGAAATAATAATCTCTTTCTTTCTGTGCATCTGCTGCTTGACTCATGACCATTCCTCCAACTGCAATATCGCATCCATACATTTCGAAGAGTGATGCCAATTTGCTTCCTCTCTCTATTATTCCCATTCCGAAATTGTTGAAAACTAGCCAGTAACAAAAAAAACAGCTCCCAATAAGGAGAGCGGCAGTTTAAAAGTCTATTTTTATTTTCAAGAACCCTGCACTTCTTAAAGCTTCGTATACAATGACACAGGCGGGTCCGACGATCAAACCGATGAATCCGAGCAGCTGGAAACCGATGTACAGAGAGGCGAGGGCGGCAAGTGCTGAGATGCCGAGGCTTGAGCCGAGTATCTTTGGTTCAATGATGCGGCGAATCACAGTGATGACTCCGAACAAGATAAGCAAGCCGATCGCCAAGTGGTCGTTGTTCGAGACGAAGAAGTTATACAGCGCCCAAGGAACGAGAAACGATCCCGTTCCCAAAATAGGGAGTATATCAACAATCACAATAAGCAATGACAGAATGACGGCATATTTAACATCCAATATAACAAGGCCGATAAAGGCCAGCACATACGTGATAAAGCTGAGAATAATCTGTGCACGGAAGAATCCGACGGTTGCTTTTGAAAGCTGAGAGAAAACGATCTCGACTTTCTCGCGCGCAGATGTTGTGAATAAATTCAAAAATTCTGCGTAAAGCCTTGGCAGGTCAAGGGAGAACAGAAACACGGCAACAAGATAGATCACGATATAGATTAACAGTTCAGGTATGTAGGTGACTACCCCGATAATGGCATTCGTCAGTTTTGTTGCGGAGTTGACTCCGTAATTTTGCAGCCCGTCGAGTCCGCTTTCAATTGTTCTCACAATTTCAGGAGGCAGCGTGCTGTAAAAATTTTCCCACTCGTAAAACGTGTTTTCTGCGATGTTGAAGATGTGTACGGAATACGATGGGATAATCTGCGAGAACTCAATGATTTGAACAACCAGGTTAGTTGTCAGCCACCAGGAAAGTATGCCGAAACCGGCAAGAAACAAGATAAATACGACAGATACAGATAACAGCCGTTTCATTTTGAAGCGTTTCATGAGGACTTGTACAACATTTTCGAGCATAATGGCAGTCACAAGCGCCAGCAATAATGGGATGCTGTAGAACACGAAAATAAAGATGCCGGCAAGCAGAAGAACAATCAGAATTAAGTTTTTTAACGTCATAGGTAAGTTCCCAACCCCTTACATTTCTTGCAGCCTTAAGATCCTGATAAATCGTCCGTCCAAAGGTTATATCCTCATCATTATACGCATCAAAAGAAAAGTCAATCATTCTGTGTAAATGTTATGAAAATTGTTGTTTCTATGGTGATCTCGTCTTCATCGTCAGGATGGCGTTCAGCTGCCCGCCTGTAATTAGGATCATGGCAGATAAATAGAACCAGATCATCAGTGTCAGCAGGGCACCTAGGTTGCCGTAAATTTGGCTATAGTCAAAATACGTCACATATTGAGAAAAAATATAAGAGATTCCATGCCAGCCGAGTGCAGAATAAAGTGCACCCGGCCAGACGTTCATTAAAGAGAGCTTGCGGTATGGAGCAAATTTATAAAGTGCAGCAAACATCGTGAACAGGACGAAGAAACTGATAAAATAGCGTGCCGCCTGCCATGCGTCCCATAATGGATGGGACCAGCCTGTCCGGTTGAAGACATATTCGCTCAATATCCGTCCGAACACGGGCAGCAGAAGGGCAGTGAATACAGCAAACACAAGGCCAAGCGTTAATAGGACGCCAAGTGCAAGCTCCTTTATGAACGGACGGCTCTCCTCGATTTGATAGGCATGATTAAAGACCCGGATAATTGCATGAATGCCGATAGATGAAAGCCAAATCATGATCAGGAGAGAAAGCGACAACACATCGCCGCGCTGTTCATTTAACAGCCGGACTAAACTGAATTCTAACAGCCGGTATGCTTCTTCAGGTGCGACCGATTGAAAAAGAGTGAGAGCGTAGTGTGTGGAGATGGGCAAATAGCCGAGCAATGTAAAGACAAGAAAGCTAAAAGGAAACAATGAAACTAAAAAGTAGTAAGCGAGCTGAGCGGACAAATCAAACACGTTATCTTCTAAAATGCGTTTTCCCCATTCTCGAAACAAATTCATGCTTTTTTCTCCCGTCAGCAGTCTTATCAAAAGTATAGACAGCTTTCAAAAAAAAGAGACTTAAGTGTGAAACTTAAGTTCTTTTTCATCGTATAGTAGATGTCAGCTGTTAATAGTACTCGTCCCAATCATCGCAGCAGGAACTTTTTTTTCGGCAGTTTCCTTTTCTGGCACCGCACCCGCACGAGCACAACACCACAAACGGTGAGGCAGCAGTAGGCGGGACAGCGGTCGGACAGCAGCAAGGGCTTACCGGAGAGCAGAGAATCGGCACGGTTCCGCACAACACACAAGATGAGCATGATAGCGCCTGAGAAACACATTGATTGCAATTACACATAAAAATGCACCTCCTTTCTTCTACTATATGAAGAAGGTGGATAAGCTGTAAGGGCAGCTTGACGCCTTTTTATTGCGTATATCATAAGGCTGTTTGAAAACGGCGGTATAAACAGTATCTATCACTGCGAAAAATAGGGTATAATACAAAACAGCATCTTTTGAGGAGGAAATAAAAAAAATGGAAGTATTTTCGGCAGAATTTTTTTCAGCACTTTTAGCAATTGTTGTCATTGACCTCGTACTGGCTGGGGACAATGCCATCGTCATCGGCCTGGCAGCGCGAAACCTGCCTAAGGACCAGCAAAAAAAGGTTATTATTTGGGGAACGGTAGGAGCAATCGCAATTCGTGCAGTGGCTACACTGGCAGTCGTCTGGCTGCTTGAGATCCCTGGCTTGCTGCTCGCAGGAGGAGTCGTTCTAGTATACATCGCATACAAACTGTTAGTAGAAGAGAAAGAGCATGACATTGAAGCAAAGGATAGCTTGTTTGCAGCCATCCGTACCATCATTATCGCTGACGCAGCAATGGGTCTTGATAATGTAATCGCAGTCGGTGGAGCGGCACACGGCAACTTCCTGCTTGTTGTAATCGGCCTTTTAATCTCTGTTCCAATCGTAGTTTGGGGAAGCACCCTTTTCTTAAAGCTAATGGATAAATACCCTTGGATCATCACAGTCGGTTCTGCTATTCTTGCTTGGACAGCAGCTAAAATGATCGTTGATGATCAATTTACAAAAGGTTACTTTGAAAATGCGGTGATTAAATATGGTTTTGAAATTTTAGTTATCATCGCTGTTCTTGCTGCTGGACAACTTAAGAAAAACAGCATGAAAAATAAAAAACAAACTAGTGAGCAATAAAAAGAATTATAGCCATACTCCATATTGAATGGAGTGTGGCTTTTTTCTTTGTGATGAATGGCGTTTCTATAAAATGGAATTATGGCCGCGATCGATGTTTAGCGAGCGCAATTTATCAAATTACGCCTGCAAATGTGAAGAACGCAGCCGCGGATGACCGAAACGCGCCCGCAGTTGCGTAGAACACGCCCGCGCCGCAAATTCTGAAACTCCAAAACGACCAGTTTTCGCCAAGCTGTCTGAAACTTTCTAATTATAAGCTAACTATAAGCTCGAAAGTCAGTACAATCTATTAAAAAAAGCCGATTTAGGTTGTCACAACACAACCTAAATCGGCTTTTTCACTTATTTTTAGTAAACATCACGCTTTGTGAATACGACGAACGAGATGACTAAAGCAGCAGCGGTCCAAACAGCGAGTACCGCCATCGAGAAGCCGAGTGACATGCCTTCGATTGGAAGCGCCATGCCACTGACATAATTGGTGAGCTGCAGGTTCACCATGAAAAAGTATTTCGCGCTTTCCCAGCTAGAAACCATGTTTACGAGAATGGCACCTGCAATCAAGGCAGCAAGCATGATTCCCATAACGGCAGCTGTACTGCGGAGAAGCACTGAGAGCATAAAGGTAAGTGTGCCGACTGCGACACAGACGAACCAGACGAGGCCAAATTCCATCAATATATATTGCCATTGCGGCACCATGTGGACATTTGTTGTCATTAATTCATCGCCTTGTACGCTGAATCCTGTCAGAAGCGGCAGGTTCCAGCCACCGTAGCCGAAGACGACACCAGAAATGACATAAGACAGAACTCCGACCATCAACACGATAAACGAAACGCTGAGCAGGAGGGCAAGATACTTGCTCAGCAAGATCCGCCACCTCTGGACCGGTCGGGTGAGCAGCAGCTTGATCGTTCCGCCGCTCGCCTCGGATGATACGAGGTCAGCTGCGACAACCATCACAAGCAAGGGAAGAAGCAGGTCGATCGAGTTTTCTGCAAATATCCGCATGAAGGTTGGAGCGCCAGGTGCTTGCGGATTGATATCGTTGTCCAGGTAATATTGCTGCTGAGTGAGGCGGACTTTTAAGAACTTGCGCCACTCGTCCTGCAGTCGGCTCGAACTCAGCCGATTCTGCGTATCAACGATTTCCTGCTGCAGCCTTGTGCGCCAGTCATCCGTACCGAGCTTTTCGGCAGCCGTCTGCACTTGCTTGAACTGAGCGTATGTAAACAGCGGGACGAGAAAAGCGATAATCAGGATGATAACGTACAGGCGCTTTTTTCGGAGCAGCTTCAGCATTTCGTTGTGCACGAGACTAGTCAATGGTTTCCCCTCCTGTCAGTTCAAGGAACAGATCTTCAAGAGAAGGCAGCTGAGTTTTCATCTCAGACACCAAGACTCCCGCTTCGATCAGTTTTTTGTTCCAAAGCGGAACCTTTTCTTCATCATAAAAGGTAATCAATGTATGATCGAGACCTTCTTTCACATCCGTTTCCTCACTTAGCAGGCGGGCAGCCACGTCTTTCGGTTCAGCACGCCAAATCACGCGCTCTTGTTCGGCAAGCAGCTTCTCAACCGTATCTGTGCGGATGACGCTGCCTTTTGAAATGATGGCAACACGGTCACACAGCAGCTGGATCTCGCTTAAAAGGTGAGAAGAGACGAGCACGCTCAAACCTTCATCACGGGCGAGGCGGCGGATGAATTCGCGCATCTCACGGATACCGGCAGGATCGAGTCCATTAGTCGGTTCGTCCAAAATAAGCACTTTCGGCCGGCCGAGCAATGCCTGCGCGATGCCGAGACGCTGGCGCATGCCGAGGGAATAGGTGCTCACCTTATCATGGATGCGGCGATCCATACCGACGAGATCAATGACTTCATTCAATCTCGATTTCGGAATCGACTTATCCATGCGGGCGAAATGCTCGAGGTTTTCCCAGCCTGTCAAATACGGGTACAATTCAGGATTCTCTACGATACAGCCGAGGTGGCGCATCGCTTCTGTAAACTGTGAAGTTACACTTTTGCCGCCAATCGTAATCGTGCCTGATGTAGGTTTGATCAGTCCGACTAGCATCCTGATCGTCGTTGTTTTGCCCGCGCCGTTCGGGCCGAGAAAACCGAACACTTCACCAGGGAAGAGGGAGAAGGAGATGCCTTTAATGATTTCCTTGCGTTTGATCGTTTTGCGCAAGTCTTTTACTTCAAGTGCCGGAATCGCTGTCATTTGGTTTGGCCCTCCTCTTGTAAGGTAATTAGTGAAGCGACACGTTCGGCGATCAGCTTGTAGCCCTCTGCGTTCGGATGGAACTGATCGCTGTATAAATAATTCTCTGCACGAAGCTGAAACAGATCAAACGTAGGGACGTAAACGATTTTCTCAAATTTTGCGGCTGTATCTGCAGCGGCGAAATTCCAGTCACGTACGGCACCTGTCGTTAAGTCTGCATCTTGCATGTTAATGAAAGGGTTGTACAAGCCGACATGGAAAATCTCTGCCTGAGGATTTTGTTTGCGAATCGCTGTGTAGATCGCCTCAAGGTTCTTAATATATTGAACTTTGTTTTCCTCTAGTCCGCCGGTTTCGAGATTTTCCAGCGCTTCACCGCCGCGGAACAGATCGTTCCCTCCGATGGTCATGACGATTACGTCAGCGTTTGCGATCTGGCGCTGAATTTGTGGCTGCTTAAGCTGCTCCAATAGTCCATCCGAGCGTTCGCCTTTAATCGCTGAATTAGCAATGGAAATATCTTTGTCGGATTTTTTCTTTAACTGTTCAATTAAGTATCCGACATAGCCTTTTCCGTTATCGTCACCGGTCCCTCGTGTGAGGGAATCACCGAGTGCAGCCACCTTGATCTTGCTTTTGTCTTTCTTTTGAGTCTTTGTTTCCGGACGGGAGGACGTATTTTGTGCAGACGGCTGAAGTTCTGTATGGCTGTCAAAGAGCTGGTCCTTCATCGCCCAGCCGAGACCAAAAAGAAAAAGAAGAGCGGAAAAACCAGATATAGCGATGACGATTGGCAGTGTTCGTTTTTTCAAAGCTTAGTGCACACCCTTTCAAAATACTTGCGTTATTCATTCAATATAACAAACATTTACGTTTTTTCTAACTTTTTTGCACTATTAAGGTAAAATAAACCAAGAAGCAGCATTTCCTGTATGATTAAATGCAAGTAAATAAAAACGAGGTGTCTAAAAGTGGAGGTAAATCCGGTTGGAGAAAAGGAGAGGATCAGGGTTCTAGATGTGATGAGAGGCAGTGCTCTCTTAGGGATCCTGCTCGTGAACATGAAATCATTTTCCGGTCCTGATTCGTATATCATGTTTTTAAGCTATGAGTATTGGAACGAGTCATATAATGTGGCAGCAAACGTGTTCCTTGATTTCTTTGTACAAGGCAATTTTATAACCATGTTCAGCTTTTTGTTTGGTTTTGGGATGATTATTATGAAGGAGCGCGTTTCATTAAAAAAATCGAAGTTCTTGCCTTTTTTTATAAAACGGCAGTTCGTGCTGTTATTGTTTGGAGCAATTCATGTCATATTTTTCTGGCATGGAGATATTCTGATCAACTATGCGGTGATTGGACTGGCTGCCCTTCTGTTTATACGGCTCAGTCCGAAAACACTATTTGTGACAGGCTTGGTGATTTTGACGCTGTATGCAGCACTGATGACCTCCGCTACGGCGCTTTATCATGCGACAGGCGAGCCATTAAAGGTGCAGCAGAAAGAAGATGAAAAAAATGCGACGATCATTCAAGAGCAAATTATAGTGTACAGCGCGGGCAGTTTCGCTGAGGTTATGAAGGAAAGGCTGAGCGAATGGAAAGATCTCAATGCGTTTATTTTCATGTCTGTTATTTCACTGATTCCCATGTTTCTTTTCGGCATGCATGCGGCCAAAAAACGGGAGGGATATACAAGGAGTAAGCTTTGGCAGATTTGGTGGATTGCGCTGTTTCTAGGTGCGGGAAGCAAGGCATTGCCCGTCCTGTTTTATAGCGAAAAAGGGGAGAGCGGTGCGTATGACATCTCCTGGATATGGGGGTATAGTTTTGGCGGTGCGTGGATGAGCATTTTTTACTTGGCATGTATTGCGTTGCTTTATCAAACAGATAAAGGGAAAAGATGGCTGGGTGTTTTTGAAGCTCCCGGCAGGATGGCCTTTACGATTTATTTAATGCAGTCCGTCATTTGCACCGCTATTTTTTACAGCTATGGTCTTGGTCTATATGGTTCGACCGGTCCGCTATTCGGTGCGTTTCTGGCCATGCTTATTTACAGTGCACAGCTTCTTTTCGCCAGATGGTGGCTCTTACGGTTCACGATGGGACCGCTCGAATGGATATGGAGAACATTGACCTACGGTAAAAAGATCAAATTGAAAAGGGAAATGACCATCACTCCTTAAATAACTCGCCATGCGGATGCATGGCTTTTTTCTTTGTTAAGCTTTAAAATGTGCATAGAACGGAAACCCCCATAGGGTATAGAAAGGAAAAGGCGTAATGACAGAACATCTATTATCCATCATGAAAGAAATGCCCGAAACAGCCATTATCCTTAGTTTATTGTTAAGTGTTGTCGTCGCTGTTTTGGGCATGGTGCCGAGTGTTTTTATTACGGCGGCCAATATTTTATATTTTGGATTCTGGGAAGGAACGGCGTTATCGTTTGCCGGAGAGGCGATTGGGGCTGCAGTCTCATTCTGGCTCTACCGAAAAGGCTTCAAACAGTCCTTCAATCAAAAAGTGGAGAAGTATCCTAAGCTTAAACGATTGATCGAAACGGACGGTATGGAAGCTGTTACCTTGATCATCTCACTGAGGCTGCTTCCGTTCGTTCCTTCAGGCATCGTGACCTTCGCCGCTGCAATGGGCAGGGTATCTACAGGTTTGTTTATCGTGGCATCTACAATCGGGAAAGCACCTGCACTTCTGCTGGAGGCGTACTCAGTAAACGCGGTAACAGTGTGGGGAACTGAAGGTAAAGTGGTTCTTGCCGTTGTTGGGTTCGTAGGCATCTGTGCATTTTTTACAAAATCAAGAAGATGACAGTTGCATACTATAGGGGGGTATAGTATATTATAGTCATAAGCGCTACAACATCTCTAAAGGAAGTGACTACATGGATAAATCGACTCACCGCTGCGGAGAGGATAAAGAACTGCTGATCAAAAGGCTGAAGAGAATTGAAGGCCAGGTTCGCGGTATACAGAAAATGATTGAAGACGACCGGTATTGTGTCGACATTCTTGTTCAAATATCCGCCATTAATGCAGCGATGAAAAAGGTGGGTTTCGAGCTTCTTGAAGACCATACCCAGCATTGTGTGGCAGATGCCATTACCTCTGGAAAGGGCGATGAATCGATCGCTGAACTGATGAAAGTATTTCAGCAGTTTTCTAAATCTTAAAAGAAGGTGATTGCCATGAGTCAAAAAGAAGCGACTATCGGTATTACGGGAATGACCTGTTCTGCTTGTGCCATCCGCATCGAAAAAGTGCTTAACAAAATGGACGGAGTAGAAGCGAATGTTAACTTGGCGATGGAAAAGGCATCGATAAAATATGACCCAGATAAAGCTGGGCTGGATACCATTGAACAAAAAATTGAAAAGCTGGGATACGGTACTTTGAAGGAAAAAGTAGAGCTCGATATTCAAGGCATGACATGCTCGGCGTGTGCGATCAGAATTGAAAAAGGGCTCTCTAAAATGGACGGAGTTTCTCGTGCAGCAGTCAATCTTGCAGGAGAAACAGGAAGTGTTGAATATAACCCCGCTCACGTATCTGTTGAAGATATGATTCGAAAAATTAAAAAGCTCGGCTATGAAGGAAGCGTGAAACAAGAACGTGAGCAAAAGCAGACGTTAAAAGAAGAGGAACTCAAACACAAAAAAATGAAGCTTTTTCTTTCGATCATCCTATCCCTTCCACTGCTTTACACGATGATCGGGCATATGCCGTATGATTTTGGTATTCCTGTACCGCAGTTTCTTATGAATCCGTGGTTCCAGCTATTGTTTGCAACACCTGTACAATTCTATATTGGCGGGCCATTTTACGTCGGTGCTTTCCGGGCGCTCCGTAATAAAAGCGCAAACATGGATGTTCTCGTAGCACTTGGAACGTCAGCTGCTTACTTTTACAGCTTGGCTGAAGCGTTTAAAACGCTTGGGGCAGACCATTATCATCCGCAGCTTTATTTTGAAACGAGTGCCGTGCTGATCACACTTATACTAGTCGGTAAATACTTTGAAGCACTTGCGAAAGGGCGCACGACAGAAGCAATCTCGAAACTTCTCAGCCTGCAGGCGAAAGAAGCGACCGTTATCCGAAACGATGAAGAGGTTAAAGTTCCTCTAGATCAAGTTAAGGTATCCGACTTACTTCTTGTGAAGCCTGGAGAAAAAATACCGGTAGACGGTATCGTGATCACTGGTCTTTCATCAGTGGATGAAAGCATGATCACTGGTGAATCCTTGCCTGTCGAGAAAAAAACAGGGGACCGTGTGATCGGTGCTACCATCAACAAAAATGGTGTGTTAAAAATGGAAGCGCAGAAAATCGGGAAAGAAACAGCGCTCGCAGGAATCATTAAGATCGTAGAGGAAGCTCAAGGGTCAAAGGCACCGATACAGCGAATGGCAGACATCATTTCCGGTATTTTTGTTCCGATAGTTGTTGGAAGTGCACTCATCGCGTTTGCTGTCTGGTATTTTCTTGTTGACCCAGGCAATCTTCCGCAGGCGCTTGAAGTGGCCATAGCGATTCTCGTTATCGCTTGTCCGTGTGCGCTCGGCCTCGCCACACCTACTTCCATCATGGTTGGAACAGGTAAAGGAGCCGAACAAGGAATTTTGTTTAAAGGCGGAGAGTACTTGGAGGGCGCCCACAAGATCAACGCTGTGCTATTAGATAAAACAGGTACAGTGACGAAAGGGAAGCCGGAAGTGACCGATGTGATCGAGCTGAGTGAAGGGTTTCTGCCGTATATTATCGCGGCAGAACGCGCCTCTGAACATCCACTCGCTGAAGCGATCGTGAATTATGGAAAAGGTGAGGAAAAGCTTGAGGTGCAAGAGTTTTCAGCTGTACCGGGTCACGGAATTACCGCGGTAATTGAGGGCAAGAACTTTCTAGTGGGAACACGAAAGCTGATGAACGAGCGATCTGTTGACTATGAAGGATATGAGGAAGAACTGCTTAGGTTCGAGGAAAAAGGGAAAACAGCAATGCTGTCTGCAGTTGATGGTAAGCTCGTCGCCATTATCGCTGTCGCGGATACGGTAAAAGAAACGTCCAAAAATGCGGTTGCCGCGATGAAAGAAATGGGTATAGACGTGTATATGATCACGGGTGATAACGAACGCACAGCAAAGGCGATTGCTGCTGAAGTCGGCATTGATCACGTTTTCGGCCAAGTACTGCCAGAAGAAAAAGCAAAAAAAGTGAAAGAACTTCAAGAAAGAGGATTAAAAGTTGCGATGGTCGGCGACGGCATCAATGATGCTCCTGCTCTTGCAACAGCTGACATCGGAATGGCCATCGGCTCAGGAACTGATGTGGCGATTGAAGCCGCGGATGTCACGCTTGTTGGCGGCGATTTAAATCACATTCCAAAAACGATTCTGCTCAGCCGCAAAACGATGCGAAACATCAAGCAGAACTTGTTTTGGGCGCTGTTTTACAACGCAGCCGGCATTCCGATTGCCGCTCTAGGTCTGCTTGAACCATGGGTGGCCGGTGCGGCAATGGCATTCAGTTCGGTTTCAGTCGTAACCAATGCACTTCGATTAAAGAGTACAACAGTTTAAACAAAGGCTCTTTTAGTAGAGATTGTTGCTTTAGAACTGTCTGCTTGTGCAAACTTATTGCTGCCGGATTGACTCTGTGGATTGCTTGTACGTCATCTCACAAATTCTTTTATCATAATCATCTTTGAATTCTTCATTGAGAAGTTTAAAATCCTAAACAAAAGAGAGGAAGAATAAAAATGGAAAAGAAAACACTAATAGTAGAAGGTATGACATGCAATCATTGCAAAATGGCGGTAACAAAAGCACTGGAAGAGATCGGTGTGGAGAAAGTCAATGTCAGTCTAGAAGAAAAAACAGTTATGGCAGAATACAGCAACAGTGCGATTACGGCAGACACACTAAAAGAAGCCATTGAAGATCAAGGCTATGACGTGAAGAACGTACAATAACAAACAAAAGCCGCGGCAAGCAGATGTCAGTTGACAGGCTGCATGCCGCGGCTTTTTCAATACAGGATTTATAATTTCCCTTTTAATGCTGAGGAAACTTTAGCCACGCGCGCACCAAGACGAGAGGCCATTTTCAGTTCTGCGTCCTGCGGCTGCAAGCTTCCGTCACTGCCCGCGATGGTGGATGCAGAGTAAGGTGATCCGCCGATTGAATCTGATGTGTTCATCTCCTGATTCTCTCCATAAGGAAGACCGACAAATATCATGCCAAAATGCATAAGCGGCACAAATGTGGTAATGGCTGTAGATTCCTGGCCGCCGTGGATGGTCGCGGTACTCGAGAAAACAGCCGTTGCTTTCCCTTCTAGTGCACCCTTCGCCCAAAGTCCGCCTGCAGAATCAAGGAACTGCTTCATTTGCGCAGGCATCATGCCATATCGAGTCGGTATGCCCCAAATGATCCCGTCTGCCCATTCTAAGTCTTCTGTAGTAGCTTCTGGGATATCCTCCTGCTGCTCCTGAGCTTTTACATAAGCCTCCTGCTGGCTCATGAACTGCTTTGTCACCTCAAACTCAGGTATTTTGACGACTTTCACTTCGCATCCGTCCACACTTTTTGCCCCTTCAGCCACTGCTAGAGCCATCTTATAAATGTGGCCGTATGAGCTGTAATAAGGCACAAGAATTTTAGCCATGTTTGTTTTCCTCCTTTATTCGGTCATCTTCCATTATTCCCCGACATAAAAGAAGAAAACATAATGATAGTCGGCGCATGAAAAAAAGCCTGAGGAAATCAGGCTTTTTGCCATCAATAGTAGGGATACGGATACGGATAGGGATAGGGTGGATACGGATATGGCGGATAATATGGAAACAGTGACAGAGCGGTCAATGCTGCGAGCGGATAAATCCTAGGATACCAACGGCGGTATCGCGGTCCCCAATAAGGGCGGCCCTCACGAGTAGACTGCCCCTGAGACTGTGTGTCCTGCGGCTCCATATCTTGAGGAATCATCATGGTCACATTCTGTCTGTCGACGTTCGTGATAATGCCTTCTACTTGCTGTCCGTCTTTTGTTTTAGCCAGTACATGATAAGACACGCACTGCTTGCACAGCGAATGCATTTGCCCTGCGCGATCTAGCTCTTCTTGATCTGTATGTTCCTGTTCCAGGTTTTCTGACAAAATTGATCAACTCCTTCCCACATTCATTTTATTGCCGTTGTGCAAGCAATATGTCTGTTTAAAGAAAGTTGTTGGATCTCCGCCAAAGGTCCTTGAAACATTGGCTTAGCAATTTGCTTGTGTGAATATGGAAGCTTTTGCGTTGGGAACTATAATCTTGGCATCTATAACGGAAGCGGCACACAAGTCGCAAAAGTGTAGAACAGCAACGGTACATGGCCTGCTTCGTATGAATACAGCAGTAATTTCTCGCTAACGACCGACAGCACAGGTCACGCAGAAAAAGTGCTCAACGTCCAGATTGCAAGCGGAACCACCGGGTCTGCCAGCATGAGGCTTCGCCAGAGTACAACACCTAAACATACAGAAAGCATAACCATCGGCAGTGTGCCTGCAGAACCGCTTACACAATAATAAACAAATTGCCTATCAGATAGCCCTTTATCTGATGGGTATTCTTATGAAAAAAATTTTTTGTGAAAAACTTCACATAAAACTATTGCAATTTGAAACTGAGGTTCATATAATGGAATTAAGAAGTATGTGAAATATTTCACATAACTAACACTCAAGCGTACCTACAGGAGGAATTACTCATGAAAGTAGCCGTTATTGGATGTACACATGCCGGGACAGCGGCAGTTATGAATATCATCAAACAGTATGAAGAAGCTGAAGTGACCGTCTACGAAAAGAACGACAACATATCGTTTTTATCATGCGGCATCGCGTTGTATGTAGGCGGTACGGTAGAAAAGGCGGAAGAATTGTTCTATTCGTCACCCGAGCAGCTATCTCAAATCGGTGTGAAGATGAACATGCGTCATGAAGTGCTGGAGATCAACACATCAGAAAAAAAACTGATTGCCAAGAACATGGAGACCAGTCAAATCATTGAAGATACCTATGATAAATTGATTCTCACAACTGGCTCATGGCCGATTGTGCCGCGATTAGAAGGCATTCATCTAAAGAACGTAGAACTTTGCAAGAACTATGAGCATGCCAAAAGCATTATTGAAAAAGCAGAAAGTGCACAGAACATTTCGGTTATCGGTGCAGGTTATATCGGCATCGAACTCGTAGAGGCGTTCAGTGAAGCGGGGAAAAAGGTGACACTTGTTGACAGTTCTGACCGCATTCTAAATAAATATTTAGACGAGGAGTTTACGGAAGTCATCGAGAATCAGCTTCACCTTAAAGGTGTAACTCTTGCATTGGACGAAATGGTTTCCGGCTTTAGTGGAAAGAATGGAGTGGTTTCGGCCGTCCGGACGTCAAAAGGTGAACATCCAGCAGACCTCGTTATCCTTTGTGTCGGCATCCGTCCCAACACCAATCTTGTAAAGGGGCAGGTGGATATGCTCCCTAACGGCGCGATCAAAGTGAACGAATTCATGGAGACAAGCGTGAAGGATGTGTTCGCTGCGGGTGACAGCTGTGCTGTGATATATAATCCGACACACACGCATGAATATATTCCGCTCGCGACTAACGCTGTGCGGATGGGAACATTGGCTGCAAAGAACTTAAAAGGAAGAAGAGTGAAATACAGGGGAACACAAGGAACATCCGGATTAAAGCTTTACGATATGAACATCTCCTCAACAGGGCTGACAGAAACGAGTGCACTTGCTATGAATTTGAATGTGAAAAGTATCACAATCAATGACGACTATAGACCAGGCTTTATGCCGGAAAATGAAACGGTCCATTTAAAAGTCGTCTATGAGGAAGAATCAGGACGAATAGTCGGGGCGCAGATCTTGTCCAAGGCTGACCTTACACAAAGCATGAACACACTCTCTGTCTGCATTCAAAACGAGATGACGATGGAAGACCTCGGCTATGTCGATTTCTTCTTTCAGCCACACTACAACAAACCATGGCATTTCTTGAACCAAGCAGGTTTACAGGCTGCAGAATAAAACGATATGATAACGGCTAAGAGACTGAATTCATTATTCAGTCTTTTTTTCTTTTACTTGGTCTAGCCTTTTTAGAGAAATACGAGGAAAACTATCTATTTTTACAAACAGATTTTCATCTACTACGCTAGCTGTAAAATGCATCCATGGTATTATTATTGAAAAAATCTTATGATTATGTAAGTTTCATTAGATGTTTCTTTACTAAGTTTTTGGCAATAGCAGGGGCACCTTAAAACAAATGACGTTTTTTGCGAATACTTTTCATTAGGAGGGATGGATATATGGACTATACTATGACACCGCTGGGAGATTCTGCTGTGCTGCTTCAGTTTGGAAGTGGGATTAGCAGAGAAATGAACGAACAAGTACAAATAGCAGCTGCTGCGCTTGAAGCAAGTCCATTTAAAGGTATGAAGGAGCTTATTCCGGCATTCTCTACACTTGCTGTCGAATATGATCCTGTTCTAGTCAACGATCCTTTTCCCTATGAAGCAGTGAAGGTCATCATAAAGGATACATTGCAAAAGGCTAAAGGCATACATACCTCTTTATCGAAAACCGTAAAAATTCCTGTTTGCTATGAATCCCCATTTGCTATGGATCTTGACGTTCTTTCACAGCACACTGGCCTTTCCGTTTCAGAAATCATCTCCTTGCATACTTCAGCTGACTATTATGTTTATTTTCTTGGTTTTGCTCCAGGATTCCCGTTTCTAGGCGGTATGCCAGAAAAACTAGCGATGCCGCGGAAAGCTTCACCACGAGAGAAAATTCCTGCAGGGTCGGTAGGTATTGCGGGAAGCCAGACAGGAGTCTATCCGATTGAGACACCTGGCGGATGGCAGATTATCGGGCGCACACCATTACAGTTTTTTGATCCGGAAAACGAAGAACCGGTACTGATCAGCCCTGGTGACACCGTTAACTTTTACCCTATCAGTAAGGAAGACTATGACGAATATGTGAGGGGAGAGAAACGATGAGCATTACAGTTCAAAAAGGCGGCATGCTCACAACGGTTCAGGATCTTGGCCGAACAGGGTATCAAAAATACGGGGTTATTGTGAGCGGTGTGATGGATGCTTTCTCGGCTAAAATGGCAAATCTTCTTCTCGGTAATAAGGAAAATGAGGCGGTTCTTGAAATGACCGTTCTTGGTCCGCATCTGAAATTTAACAGCAGTGCCATCATCTGTGTAACAGGAGGCGACCTGCATCCGATGCTTGATGGAAAAAGTATGGGCATGTGGAAGCCAGTGCAGGTTTCAAAAGGGGCAGAGTTAACGTTTAAAGGTTTGCGCAAAGGCTGCCGCTCGTATCTTGCTGTTAAGGGTGGTTTGGCATTGGAAGAGAAAATGAACAGCAAAAGTACATATTTGCGAGCAGGATTCGGCGGGTATAAAGGGAAGAAGCTTGATTCAGGAGACGTGCTTGAGCTTTTAGAAAGTAAGCTGCCATGTTCTATAGGAGAAAAGCTGAACTGGGGACTGATGCCGCTCGCGAATGAACGGCCAGCAAAGCATGCGGAGGTTCGTTTTATAAAAGGCCCGCAATATAGCTGGTTTATAGAAGAATCACAGAAAATGTTTGAGCAGGGTGTCTATACTGTACTGCCGAATTCAGACCGGATGGGGTACCGGCTGCACGGTGAAAAAATAGAGAAAGTAGAACCTAGAGAGCTTGTTACAGAGGCTGCTTCTTTTGGCACGATTCAAATCCCGCCTGACGGGCAGCCAATCATCTTGATGGCGGACAGGCAGACAACGGGAGGCTATCCGAAAATCGGGCAGGTCATCTCCGTTGACCTGCCCATTGTGGCACAAATGTCTCCACATAGCAGCATCACGTTTAAAGAGGTTCCTTTAAAGGAAGCCCAGACGCTTTTGCTGCAGGAGAACAAGCTGTTTGAACAGATCAAGACAGCCGCTAAGCTGAAATGGAGGGATTGGTCATAATGAAACGTGTCGATATAAACTGTGATTTAGGTGAAAGCTTCGGCCAGTACGTCCTCGGATGCGATGATGACATCATGAATCATATTACCTCTGCCAACATTGCCTGCGGATTTCATGCCGGCGATTATGCGACGATGCGAAGGACAGTCGCGCTTGCTGCTGATAAGGGTGTAAAAATGGGCGCACACCCTGGTCTGCCTGATCTGCAGGGCTTCGGCCGCCGGAATATGGCTTTGTTAAAGGGAGAAGCCTTTGAGCTGACTCTGTATCAGCTTGGAGCACTTGAAGCGTTCACACGCGCACAGGGAGTCAAGCTATCTCATGTAAAGCCGCACGGAGCACTGTATAACATGGCGGCGGTGAGCGAGCAGCTGTCAGAAGAAATCGCCCGCGCTGTTCATGCATTTGATCCTGAATTGCTGCTGTACGGCCTTTCAGGATCAGAGCTGACAAAAGCGGGTGAGCGGGTGGGGCTAACTGTTTCCCATGAGGTATTTGCTGATAGAACGTACCAGGAAGACGGTACGTTAACTCCTCGCTCACAGGACGGATCGCTCATCACGGATGATACGGCTGCAGTGCGGCAGGTTATCCAGATGATCAAGCAGGGAACCGTAACAACATTGACAGGAAAAGTAATTCCTATCCAAGCGGACACAATCTGCATACACGGAGATGCCGATCACGCTTTATTGTTTGCCCGTAAATTGCGTGAAGCGCTAATAAAAGAAGAGGTCGCAATCACTTCACCACAATCTGCAGCAAAGAAAGGAGTTTAAAAAATGAAAGATAACAGCCAGACAGCAGGAAAATGGTCCGTTTTGCTTGGAGCTGCGTTCCTGATGGCAACTTCAGCGATTGGGCCAGGATTTTTGACACAAACGACCGTATTTACCGAACAGCTTCTTGCAAGCTTCGGTTTTGTTATACTCATTTCCATCATTCTAGATATCGGAGCACAGCTGAACATTTGGCGAATCATTGCCGTTTCTGAAAAAAGAGCGCAGGACATCGCAAATATTATCCTCCCGGGACTAGGAACGTTCCTTGCCATTCTAATTGTTATCGGCGGACTCGCCTTCAACATTGGTAACATTGGAGGAGCGGGACTGGGGGTGAATGTTCTGTTTCCTGGGATGACACCGGTAATGGGGGCGGTAGTCAGCGCGGTTATTGCCATTGGCATCTTCCTTGTTAAGGAAGCTGGCAAGCTGATGGATCGTTTTACACAAATTCTTGGATTCTTAATGATCGCTCTAACCGTTTATGTTGCTTTCGCTTCAAGTCCTCCAGTTGGGGAAGCGGCGTATCGCACGTTTGTACCAGAGAAAATCGATATCATTGCCATTGTTACCTTAGTTGGGGGGACGGTAGGTGGCTACATCACATTTGCTGGTGGACACCGTTTATTGGAGGCTGGCATTAAAGGCCAATCTTCCCTTCCGGAAGTGACAAAGGGAGCGGTTTCGGGAATTTTAATCGCATCCATCATGCGGATCATGCTGTTCCTTGCTGCTTTTGGTGTTGTCTCACAAGGACTTCAATTGAACCCAGATAATCCTCCAGCATCTGTCTTTCAGCTAGCTGCAGGTAATGTAGGTTATAAACTATTTGGACTCGTCATGTGGGCGGCAGCCATTACTTCTGTTGTCGGCAGTGCTTATACATCTGTTTCATTTATTAAGACGCTGCACCCCATGATAAAAAAGCATGAAAAAGGGATTATTGTTATCTTTATATTAGTATCTACCGCTATATTTGCATCAGTCGGTAAGCCAGTGACTCTTCTTATCTTAGTTGGGGCTCTTAATGGATTGATTCTTCCGATCAGCCTTGGCGTCATGCTGGTGGCAGCCCACAAAAAAGCAATTGTCGGAAATTATCATCATCCTAGGTGGCTTACACTGTTTGGCGGAATCATCTTAGTTGCCATGGCGATTATGAGTGTTTATACAATTATGAACATATCGTTTTAAAAATCTTTTCGCAGAGATTATTGCTAATGCCTGAACGACCATGAGAAGGTGTAGTACATCATCCTTCAATACGATATCTATAAGGATTGCTTGCATTATCATAAAATGACTTCTTCTAAATCGTTAGCTTAATCGACATGAATACTTCATTGATTCGTTGATCGTAGTGAAAGGTGCGGACTCCTCGAAAATGAACATCACATTTTCTTCGTGCGAAGTCTTTCTTCGATGCCTTCCTTATCCTGCGGGATGAGTTAGAAGGTGAGACCCTTCAATGGCGCGTGCGACGAAGGGGCTCACCGCTCATCCCGCGGAAAGCGTGCACCTGTAACGGAGATCAGCCTCTTCTCGAATTCTAAACGCAACAATGTTTACGCAAACAGCCTAGAAATAAATAAAGCCGTCATCCAAAGCTTGGGATGACGGCTCCTTTTATACTAGATGAAAATGACTACAGTATACATCTTTATGATTCGGTAACTTTTTTGTTTTTAGAAAACCGTTTAAGAAATGCAGAGGCCATTGTGGGCTCAAGGAAATAGAAAAGCTTAAACAGCAGGTTGCCAAGCAAAACGCCAGCGATAACGTCGAGTACGACATGCTGCTTGACGAACAGAGTAGAGAGGATAATCGAATAAGATATAAGAGAAACAGCAATATCCCGCTTGAGCGTCCATAGCTTGCTGTGGCGCATCGCAATAATCATCAGATAGCTGCTTAACACATGGATGCTCGGGAAACAGTTAAACGGCTGATCTGCACCATATACGTAAAGGACGAGTGAGGTAAGTATACCTTCATTGATAACCTCTGGGCGTGGTACAGTCGTCTGAAAAAAGAAATAAACCGTATAGCATATCAGCATTCCAGTCGTAAAGCTAAGCAGTGTTCTATAATAAATCCTTCTATCGAACAAACAGAAAATAACCAACATGATAAAGATAAACGCGTACCAAAGCATGTAGGGAACAACGAATATTTCTAAAAAAGGAATGCTATGGTCAATCGTCGTAATAAGCTGCCGTGCTCCTCTTTCTCCATGGTTCAGTGCTTCATAAATTAAATTCAGCAAAGGAATAGAGAGCAGGAGACACAGCGGCAGAAAATGTTGTTTAATGTAACTCATCATAACTACTCCTTTGTTAACTCTTTTTTAACATATACCCCAAATGTACTCAATAGAAAACGAAAATGTAACCATTCCATCATACAATATCTTGTAATATTTTTACAATGAAAGGCATTTGGAATTTCCTCACCAAAGCTGCAGGCCATATGTCTGGCGGTGAATGGTAATCTTAGTATACTTTTTAGCGTGTCATGTATTCGGTAAACATCCACAGAAAGGTATACAAAATAATGGTGAATCAGTTGCAAAAATGGGAATTCTCCATTTAAGGTATGTTCATTTTTATGTTCGGGAATGTACAATAAAGGAAAGTTATTTGACTTTTCTGACAAAATATCCGATAATAGGTTTGTACGTTGTTATCCTTATTGCTGAACACGACCTCTAGAAGGGAGTAATGGCGATGGTTGCAGGTAACAGAATTAAAGTAGACCGTTTTGACGGCGAGTATTTCGAAATCAGCCACTATTGGCTGATGGATGTAATCTGGAAAAAGTATCATATGCCTCTTGAAGAATTTTTACAGTCGTATGATAGAAAAGACAGTGAGTATATTTACTCGCTGGCCCTTCATTCCGCTGTAGACATGGAAATGAAATATGATGAAGATTACCTGCTGATCGGGTAGTCTTTTTTTTGCTTTTTTTAGAAGAGTTTTTTTAAATTGAATGTCAAAAGCCCATTTCTCTTCATATGATGTGAGCAACAGATGGGAGGGCTTATCGTGGCTAAGAAAAATGCAAAAAAGAACAACCTGAAAGACAGCGGTTTCAATAAATATCAGCATACCATTAAAATGGTGACGAGCGAAACATGCATCTCCTGTAAGTCTCAGTGTGCGAGAGGCATCGCCTATATCGAAAAGATGTCTGAACCGGGGGCATTAGGAAAAGGAGTACCATGCCATCTGACAAAAGGAAAAGGAATGAAGTGAAGAAGCCTTCTTTTGAGGGCTTTTTTTAAAATTGTTTTTTTATCAGTATAACAAATTGATCATTTGAAACCGGTTTCTTTTTGGAACTTTTAGGGAATGTTTCTCGTGTGTGCACGTAAAAAAATTTCCGGGAGGAAGAAGGATGAAAAACAAAAAGAGATGGGTTTTCCTTTGCTTGCTGCTTGTCATCACCTTAATCGCCGGCTGTTCGAACGATGATACGGGCTCGGGAAAAACGAAGGATGGGGAAGTGCAGCTAGTCATGTGGGCACATCAAGGCCAGCCGAAGGAAGTGGACTTTTATAAGAAGAGAATCGATGATTTTAACAGCGCATACAAAGGAAAAATTAATGTCGAACTTAAGATTATTCCAAGTGGTGCAGGACATGCCTATGAAGATAAAATCAATGCGGCAGCGACATCCAATGGCCTACCGGATGTGCTCGATATGGACGGGCCTTTCGTTGGGAACTATGCAGCTACTGGAATTTTAGCTCCAATCGATTCGTTCATTCCAGACAAAGACAAGAAAGATTTTGCAAAATCCATCATCGAGCAGGGTACATATGATAAGAAACTTTATGCGCTTGGAGCGATGGAATCTTCCGTGGTGCTGTTTTACAATAAAAAGCTGCTCAGTGAAGCAGGTATTAAAGTGCCTGAGAAAATGGAGGATGCCTGGACGTGGGATGAGTTTCTTGAGAATAGCAAAAAGCTAACGAATGATAAAACAAAGGGATTAACGATGCACATGGATCTCGGTGTCGGGGAATGGTTCACGTACATGGGTTCAGTATTTGTCTGGTCAAACGGCGGGGACCTGCTAAGCGAGGACCGCAAGAAGGCTGAAGGCTATTTGAACGGGCCAGAATCAGTAGAAGCACTGGAGTATGTACAGAAGCTTTTCAAGGAAAAAGTTGTATCCATGTCGAACGGACCGGCTGATTTTGAAGAAGGCCGTGCAGCGATGATGCTTGGGGGAGTGTGGCTCATTCCGGGATTTGATGAGTATAAAGATTTGGACTGGGGCATCACCTATTTTCCTTACGCGAAAGAACCCGCTTCACCGTCGGGTTCATGGGCATTTGGGGTATCCAGCCAATCGAAATATCCAAAAGAAGCAGCAGAAGTGGTGAAGTGGATGAGCAACAAAGAATCGGTTGTGGAAATTTCTAAGATAACAGGTATGCCTCCTGCTCGTTCATCGGCTTTTAATGAATTGAAAGAATATGATGAGATGCCGAAAAAGGTAATCAAAGATCAAGTGCTCCAATCCGCAACTGCCCGTCCTTCTACGCCCGCTTATCCTGTACTGACTTCTAAGTTTGCTGAAGCATTCCAGGCTGCCGCACTCGGCCAGGATGTGAAAAAGGCACTGGACAAAGCAACAGAAGATACGGAGCGGGAATTGGAGCGGTTCAAGAAATAAAAGAAAGGAAAGGAGTGCGTTACACCACTCCTTTTCACGTACTTTAAGACAATATAACGTTTAAAAAAGTGAAGGAATGCCACGCAGTCAAAAAGTTTAGGTATGAAATAAAAGTGCAATTAAGGCTGACGTAAAGGCATGGTGTCAGCCTAGTTTTCTAATTATCGAAAGGAGTCTGAAAATGAATCCTTCATCACAGCTGGGTACGAGAAAAGGGATGGCTGGAATCAAACGAAGCAAGGGCCGATCCCAATTTTGGACGGGGATGGGGTTCGCGGGGCCAGCACTTGTGCTGCTGTTTGCTTTTTTAATTCTTCCGGCACTGCTCGCGCTGTATTACAGCTTCACCAACTATTATCTGCTTACTCCGCAGCTGAGTAAATTTGTTGGCTTTGAAAACTACACTAGGCTTGCGGAAGACACCATTTTTTTTAAATCTTTAAAGAATACGGCGATCTTCACCGCGATTGTCGTTCCTCTGCAAACTTTGACGGCGTTAGCTTTAGCTCTTTTAGTGAACCAGAAGCTTAAAGGAATCAAATTCTTCCGGGTAGCCTTTTTTGCTCCAGTCGTTACGTCTATGGTCATCGTTTCCATTCTATGGACGTTCATTTATAACCCGGATACGGGACTTGCCAACTCAATACTTGGCATCGTCGGACTGGGCCCTTATCAATATTTGATGGACAAAGATCAGGCATTGTATTCCATCATCTTCATGAGTGTTTGGCAGGGTGCTGGTTATCAGATGATGATTTTTCTCGCAGGACTGCAGGACATACCGGAACATCAATATGAAGCTGCCTCGATCGATGGGGCGAACAGCTGGCAGCAGCTGATTCACATTACTATTCCAGGAATCCGGAACATTCTTGTATTTATTGCGCTCGTCACCATGATTGCGGCAACCAAGCTGTTCATACAGCCATTCGTCATGACTCAGGGAGGACCGCTTGACTCAACGAAAACGCTTGTTTTTATGGTGTATGAGACAGGATTCAAATTTCGTGATGTTGGTTATTCTTCCGCGTTAGCTATTTTATTTTTTATCATTGTGCTTTTGCTTTCGATTGCACAGCGTAAGTGGCTGCGCGATACGAGTGAATAGGAGGGGTTATTTTGAAGAAATCGCCGCTAAAAACAGTGCTCTTATATGTTCTGCTAACATTGCTTGCGGCATTGTTTCTGTTTCCGCTCGTTTGGATGGTGATCTCCTCATTTAAAACAGAGTCACGCATTTTCATGGACTTAAAATCTTTTCATGCCTTTTTGCCGACTGCCTTTTCACTCGACAACTATGCGGCCGTGTTTAATCGGATACCGTTTATCCGGTATATCGTCACCAGTACGGTATACGTGAGTGTGATTGTCGTTCTTGGCTTGTTCGTGAATTCTTTGGCAGCATATGCCTTTGCACGCATGTCTTTTAAAGGAAGAGATTTTTTATTTGCTGCAGTTGTTGCGCTCATCATTATTCCGTTTGAGAGCATTTTGCTTCCTCTTTACTTAATTGTCGATGAGCTGGATTGGCTGAACACGTATCAAGCTTTGATCGTTCCGTTTATCGCCAATGCGTTTAATATTTTCATGTTCCGGCAATTTTTCTTGAACCTTCCAAAGGAACTGGAAGAGTCAGCCCGTATGGACGGTGCCTCGACATTGAGGATTTTCTTTCAGATCGTTGTCCCTCTTTCAAAGCCCGTATTTATCACGGTTGCATTGCTCACTTTCATCACTCACTGGGGAGATTTTATGTGGCCTCTTATCGCCACGACTGATGAAAATGTCAGACCGCTGCAAGTCGGTATGCAATTTTTCTTTCACCAGCCGCCAGTCAAATATGGCCACATTATGGCTGCACTTACTATGGCCACGATTCCTCTCTTGATCATTTTCTTATTTTTCCAGAAGTATTATGTAAGGGGAATCGCGTCCGCCGGGATGAAAAACTGATAAAAAGGTTTTATCCCCGTATATGATATCGTTCAAACTTATGTCCTATTGGGAAAATGCTGAATGGGTAGAACGATTGAATAGCGGGTATTCCCATCATTTTTCCCAATACACACCCTCCTTTTGTACTGCTAAAATGTGATTATGCCTTATTTCTGACCAGAGGCAAGGAAAATAGTCACATTGAAATGGGTGAAAGCTGAATGAAAAAAAGGGTACTTGTTTACCTCTATCCACTGTTCAGGGAAGTTGAGATCATGACTGCACTCTCCATCCTTAGCAAAAGGTATGAAATATTGCCTTTCTCGCTGTTACCGGGAACAGTCACAAGCGAATGTGGCTTGCAGGTTCAGCCGCTGATGAAGCTGAAAAATATTAATCCGCGTGATTACGAGCTGTTAATCATCCCCGGGGGGAAACAGGCAAACGCCCAAAATCACCCTAGATTGATGCACGTCATTCAGATGTTTGACAAGGAAAATATTCGAATTGCTGCTATTGGTAACGGTACGGTTATTCTCGGGAGGGCAGGTGTACTCCTTAACCGCCAATACACAGCCAGCCTTTCCGATGAAGAAGCGTTAAAAGCTGCTAACTATATGAATGGGAGACAGATCAACAAAGCATTTATAGAAGACCGGAAAATTCTCACCGCCAAAAGCCATGCTTACATTGATTTTGGCCTGGTCCTAGGCGACCGCCTTCAATGCTTTAGTGGTCTAGACGAATACAACTTTTACAAAGGGACAAGCTCTTTTTAATGGGATAACTCTTGAAATCAAGATTTTTTTACATCTATCTACCGTATAAGCCTGGCAGTGCAAGTGCGCTGACACAGGCTTTTTTAGTTGGCAAACACTAACAAATCTTTTATTGATATTTTTAAGTTAATTGCTTGACAAAAGTAAGTGACCGTACTATTCTAGATACGAAAGCACTAACGAAAATAAAGTAAGTGCTAAAAAGTTTGTTGTTTACATTTTTTACTAAGGGAGAGATTAAGATGAAAAAACTTCTTTACATTAACTCAAATCCAAAAGCTATGGAGCACTCGTATGGCCTGCAGCTCGGACACCACTTTTTAGAAGAGCTTCTAAAGAAAAATCCAGAAATCCAAATTGAAACGATCAATCTTTACGATGAAGTCATTCCTTTTATTGATGGTGAAGTATTAGACGCATGGGGAAAACTTGCAGCAGGTGAAGAACTTTCACCATCACAAAGCGAGAAAGTGACACGAATGAATGAGATTCTTGAACAGTTCCTCTCAGCAGACACTTATGTATTCGCCACGCCAATGTGGAACTTAAGCTACCCTCCAATGCTTAAAGCATATATCGACAATATCGTCATGGCAGGCAGAACGTTCAAGTACACAGAATCAGGTCCACAAGGCTTGATGACAGGTAAAACAGCTATTCATGTACAGTCACGTGGAGGCGTCTACTCAGAAGGTCCAGCCCAAAGCTTTGAGTTCACGAACGGCTACCTTCAAGGCGTACTAGCGTTTATCGGGATCACAGATTATCATCATGTCTTTGTGGAAGGTACTGCAGCTGCACCAGACAAGGCAGATGAAATTCTTGCTGCTGCTAAGGAAAAGGCGTCACAACTGGCAGTGAATTTATCGAATGTGAACCAAAACGCTTAAGTAAGAACAGCACTTTGGAGAAATAATAAAAAGATGCCTGAACACTTGGCATCTTTCTTTTACTTTATAAAAAGGGGAGATACAGCATGAATGAAGCCATAAGAGTGATGACGGAGCGTTCTTCTATCCGCCATTATGATAAGAACAAGAAACTTTCAGAAGAGGCACTTCATGAAATTTTAGAGCTGGCAGGAAAGGCCCCATCAGCCTGGAACTTGCAGCATTGGCGCTTTATCGTGATCACATCAGAGGAGCAAAAAGAAAAGATTTTCCCTATCGCTTATCAACAGCAGCAAGTGCTCGATGCTTCAGCTGTTATTGTTGTGATTGGCGATACAGAGGCGCATAAAGTGGCACCAGAAGTGTTTGCTGGTGCACCCGCACAGGCACGTGACACGCTCCTTTCCAACATAAATGGCGCTTACGCACGCGGGCGTGAGTTCGGTGAACGAGAGGCTCTTAAGAACGCTTCTCTTGGTGCCATGCAGCTCATGCTCGCCGCAAAAGCACTTGGTGTTGATTCGTGTCCGATGACAGGATTTGATCATGATGGCATTGTTGAAGCGCTGAACATTTCCGAGCGATATATTCCTGTTATGATGATTACACTCGGTTATCCGTCCGCACCAGCCAAACCCTCAGGAAGATTCCCGATCGAAAGCCTGGTCATGAAAGAAACATTCCAAGAAAAATAAAGAAAGCTAAAGCTAAGTCTTTCGCGTCAGCTTTAGTTGAAGCTACTCAATAAAAGTTAGCTTTTTGCGATTTCGACTTATCATCGCGGGTTAAACATTATCCTTTCCATTAATAGAAAAAAGCCCCCGTTAAACAGGAGCTTTCAAGGAACCGGCAGTCAAAGGACTGCCGGTTTTTTTTATAAGCTGCAGCGATTATGTTTTCAACAAGTCAAGATCAAGCACCGCTTTGCTTAATGAAGACTTAACGGTGATTCTTCTGAAATCCAAATTCAATGTCGTTGCAGTCATGGCTATTTCAGGGCGTATGCCTGTTAATATCGCATCAATCCCAAGCAGCTGCAGCGTTTCAATCACCTTAAAAATGTGATGCGCTACCATAGTATCAATATAATTAACACCAGAAAGATCGATGATCAATGCTGTCAATTGCAGCTCTTTGCTCCTGTTCAGTGCTACTTCCATGATGTAATTTGCTCTGTGTGTGTCGATCTCCCCGATAAGAGGAAGAATGCCGACACCTTTAGACAGAGGGACGACGGGCACAGAAAGTTCCTGCAAGCTATCGTTGAATTTTCTCATCATATTCTTGTGATTTTTCACATATGCTGCGCTAAAACCATGAACAGCTTGATCGAGCAAGGGATCAATACGTGAAGAAACAAGCAACAGACTGTCGATTGGCATATTTAATGACTTAGCCTTTTCGCCGACAAACGTCCATATGCCATTTCGGAAATCGGGTGTTCCCCTTAAGGCGTCATCTAAGTCAGCGCCCATCTGAACGGCGATGTTTCCAAGCTGTTCCCCGTGTGCTCTCATTTTTCCAGCTGCTGCTTCTGTGTCATCGTCGACCATTAGATCGGCAATTTGATTTAAGAATGCGACCGTATAATTAATTCCCATTTCTCTTTGTTCTTGGCTGACAGGCTCATTTTGATTTTTCTCTGCTTGCTCTTGTAAATAAAGAGCAATATCATGAGCGTTGTCTTTCAAGTACTGGCTGATAAGTACGACATCTTCTATTACAGTGAACACTGCAAAAGCCCCCTTGGTAAAATAATACTAGAAATAACAAAGTACTTTTTCCCTTTTTATAATAAATTCAAACCGCTAATAAAAAACTTTTGAAGAGAAGTGTGAGAAAGCTGTGAATATTTGTATGTTAAACTAAGTATAACACTAAATGAAGGGATTCCGGCTATGAGCACATTCATGATTGTGATGATGATGATATCACTTGTCATCATTCTGTTTATTCTTGTTATTTTTACAGCGGCCATATCAAAAGGATACTCGTACAAGCATACAGTTGACCGCTTAGAAGACAATCCAAATGTAAAAAAAGAGGACAATAAAAGGGCTCAGCAGTAAGGATGGTTGATGAATCGTTATTGCTTGTGCGGAAAGGGGAATGCCATGATTCTTGAGTTTTCACCTCAGCCTCCGTTTGATTTTAAAAAAATGATGAAAAGGCTGATTGGTGCGCAAAAAACGCAGCTTGTGCTTATTTCTGATGACTTAACTCAATACGAACGAGTGGTTAGGTTTAAAGGCGCAGCCTTTTATTTAAGAGTCAATTCCAAAGGAAGTGTCGATGAACCGTCGATCTTATGTACGGCTGAAATGATTGAAGGCGACCTTGCCGAGGAAGACATGAAGGATGCGGTTGAACGTATTTTTTCGCTCAAGGTGGATTTAACGGAATTTTATCAAGGCTTCGCAAAGCAAAACAAGCTTTCATCCTTATGCCGCCAATTTAACGGTCTCAAGCTTGTAACAGATACTGATCTTTTTGAAGCCATCACAAAAATTATTGTCGGGCAGCAGGTTAATTTAACGTTTGCAGGGACATTGATCAACCGGCTGACAGATTTGGCCGGAACTAAAATAGAACATAACGGAAAATCGTTTCAGCTGTTTCCTGAAGCTGAGAAAGTGGCGATGCTTGATTATTCACAATTAAGGGAGCTCCAATTCAGCCAGCGAAAAGCGGAATATATTATTGATCTTGCAAGGATGGCAGCGAGCGGCACGTTAGCACTCGATGAACTATGGCATAAAACAGATGAAGAGATTATGCAGATTCTGCTTCCCATTAGAGGGATCGGCAGATGGACGATCGAGTGCCTGCTTATTTTCGGGATGGGGAGGCCAGACGTTCTACCGGCTGCTGATATTGGCCTTCGGAACGGTGTCAAGTTGGTATGGGACATGGATCATCAGCCTTCAGAGGAGGAAGTCCGCGAGCTCGCAAAGGACTGGGTTCCATGGCGCACGTATGTGACGTACTACTTGTGGGAAAGTCTGGCGAAAGAGCCCGCAGTTCTTCAAATACCGTAAACCCAAAAGTGTAAAAAAGCTGTCTGTGATAGACAGCTTTTTTACACTTTTAATCAGGATAAGGTTTTAGCGTTGATAAAGTGAACGCCAACAATAATCGTTCAATGGAGGGAGATAAAAAAATTAAACAGTTGTTAAAAAAATATCAAGCCATTTCGAGCTGGGCTGCCAGAAAACGGGCGATTTCCTGCATTCCGTATACTTCCGCCTTACGCTCAGCATCAGGATTGTAGTTTGTGTTCGTGTTCACATCATATGTGAAGGCGTTACCCCATTCATCCTCTATCATCTCAATTCCTGAAAACGTAATTCCATTGGCTCGAAGGAATTTTTCATACTTCGGTATAAGAGGATGCGAAAAGTCTGTTAGAATCTGAAATTTTGGTGCCGGTTCTTCCCCCACAGGGCACATGGTGTCGCCGATCTGACAAGCGTCAGCGGGACACAGCTCGAAGCCATCCGAGGTATCTACTTTAACGGCGTACATGAACGTCCCGCCAACAAATTCACAGCGGGTAATGTACGGTTCAGAGGAGCGGATGTATTCTTGGATCAATGTGATGCCATCAACCGAATCCTCGAAGCTTGGACCGTTCACATAAGAGGCCAATGCATTTTCTGATTGAAATAGCTGTACCCCAAGTCCTTTTCCAGCACGGTTATGCTTCGTGATAAAGGCTCCTTCAAAGGATGAGGCCGCACGGATAATATCTTGTTTGCCAACAGCGGCTGCTGTGCGCGGTACGGGAATATCAAAGGATTTTAGTGCGGAATATTGAGCGACCTTGCTCAATTCCAGCTGAAGCGCTCTCGAATTATTAAACACTTTGCGTCCCCAGCTCTCGAGCCATGCGAGCACAGCAGCTGTATATTCAGGAGCGAACCGGTGTCCGCGCGTATGGGAAGAAGCACTCATGCGGTTATAAAACACGCCTTCTGGAGGCTCTTGTGCAAGGTTGATCTGGCCGCTGCTTAAATGCCAGTCCTCATAAGGCACACCCATTTCTTCTAAACGCTGAAAAAGAGGCGAGGTCCACTCATTGTTTTCATGAATTACGTATACCTTTTTATCCATCGCAATAACCTCCATGTATTCCTGCTTAATTGATAGTGATAGTTTATAATAACATCTCTGTTTAAACAAACATACTGCACAGGTCAGGAAGACAGGAGCGGGGTCCGGTACCTATCCAATCCAAGTGACGCTAGCCTTTGGATAAAGAAAAAGGTACCGGACCCCGGCGTGTGTTTGATGATCTATTGCTCCTTTATTTCTTGGCGGATATGTTTTATAGCCGCTTTAAATTGCTTTCTTTCTATGGTATTTTCGGATAGCTCTCCATATCGGACTTTTTCATACAGTGATAACACGTGCCGTGCAGATTCACTTTGCAGATTCAGCCTTTGAAACCAAGAGCTTGCTGACTCTCCAGTAAGCCTGTCAAGCCCTTTTTTATGCAGCTCTTTTTCAAGAGCTGCCATTTGTCTGCGTATCACATTATCAGACTGAAACCACTGTTTCTTGGTCTTATTACGGCTGTAGGCAGAAGGGTGAAACGATGAAGCGATCACTGCTCCAGATTCAGCTTGAGAGAAATTAAATTTCTTTTTATACAGAAAGAATAGTGCTAAAGCTAAAAGTACTGCAGCAAGCGACCATCCAGCCCATGCAAGGTCTGTTTGATTAGTATTTAATGCAATCTGCTGTAGGGGCTCTTCAGCTTTTTGACTATCCGAGACCTCGTTTGATTTTTCCTTTACTGTATTCAGCCAATCACTGAATAGCGGAATATGTGAGAGCAGTGAGATAAGAGGCAGGATGACCGAAAAATATAGCATATAAAAAACAGATATCATAGCAGTGGAAATAATTGTTTTGAAAACGGTTAAAAGTAAACCTGCAGAAATCATAACCAGCATGAAGACACCTGCAAAGGAAGCTTCTCTTAACGCGATGCTTTTCGTCATGTTGTCCCATCGATAAACCATTTTCAGCAATAGGAGCAGAAAGGCCTGCAAACATCCGCTGATAAGGAGCAAAGAGATTCTTTCTTCATCTAAAAAGAAGGCGATGAAAAGCAAGATGAATAGTGTTATGAAAAGTATTTTCTCCGCATCACTGTTTTTGCCTTCAGTCCAGTTGACAAAAGAACGCCACAATAAAGCAGTGCTCATTATGGCAGCGGTAAATGGCGGCAACCCGGCTGCGAAATAAAACAGCAGAAAAGAGAGCGGAATAAATAGGTAAAGCATCCATCCCGCCGGTTTATCTGAACGAAGAAAGAGCAGAAGAGGAAGGGCCGCAGCCATAAGAAAAGAGAAGGTGAAGCTTCCTGCAAATGCCCAAGTACTTTCCCCGCCAAGCAGAACAGCTGCCATAAAGAAAAGCGTGCCTTCATAGGATAAGTTCAGCATATAAATAGCCGTTCTAAACCGAGCATTCATGAGGAAATTCTCCTTTCGGCAAAATAAGAAAGCAAAAAGGCCTCAGAACCGGTTTGTGCAACCTGATATACGTTTCCGCCTCGTTTTTTCCATCGCTGCATGTAGGCATAACAGGCTGTTCCGCTTAGCTCTGCTCCTGAGATGATGACAAACGGCTGAGAGGAAAGAAGGTGTCCATCCACTTTGGCAAGCATGCTCTCAGGTGATGTGGCCATGCTCGAAATATCGATTCGTGAGAGCGTTTCGAGCACCTGAACAAGATGCTCTTTCCCTTCACCCGGTTCCATTCTGATGATTTGGCCCGGACCTGGTACACGAATGTTGATGAATAGTTCAAATGGTATGTTTTTATGTGAGGCAAACCGGCACATGAAAGCCAGATAACTGATTTGTTTTTCCAAATCCTCAGCCTTCATTGAATTCTTCTCATGCTGTCCTGCTGGAAGCGTAAACAAAAACGTCCAGCGGAACAATGTGGTTTTCTCATAGACCTTTGTCTGAAGATCACCGGTCCTTGCCGTGGCTTTCCAGTGAATTCTGCCAAAAGAATCCCCTGTTTTATATTCTCTTGCTCCAGAAGGAAACGTAACATCTTCATATAGAGAGTGTGACGTGTGATAGTCTCCGTAACCTGCTTGGTGAAGCTTTTCAAGACCGAAAACCGGCAAGGGTTCAGGGTATACGACGATTTCTGTCTGATAAAGTTTGTCATATTCTAAATATTGAATGCCGAACGAAAACATGTCTCTCAGCTGAAGGCTAATATTGTTCAGCCGTGTGACGCCGCGTCTCGAACCTTTAATATGAAATGTACAGCGCTGCTGCTGCCCGCTGCCAGTGGAGATGGTTCTCTCGAATGTTTGCAGCTTTTTGTCTCCGAGGGCATTATTCTCATTATTTACATCTTTAATTACATCGCGATAAGATACAGACAAATGTCCATTAAGTGACGGCCATTTCCCAAAATATCCAATGTCCAAGGTGATGGTTTCTGTATCACCAGGGAAAAGTCTGTACGTTCGCTTTTCATTCATGATATACAATGCGTTTTTGGTTGACTTAAAAAAGGCGAGAGTTCCCCAATAAAGGAAGGGGACGAGTACGCCTAATATGAAAAGAGCCGTCATTCCTTTATATATACTGATAAATAGGATTAACGGGACAAGTAAAAGCATCGTTTGAAGCAGCCTAGAAATGGAATGCTGTTCGCGCCAAATCATTACATGCCTGCCCCAGATTCAACAGGTACGGCAATGGTATCAAGGATATCTTTGATCACCTGTGATTTGGTTTTGCGCATCGAACCTTCCATTGATAAAACAATTCGGTGTGACAGGACATATCCGGCAATGCGCTGAATATCGTCAGGTGTGACGAACAGGCGGTTATTCACATAAGCCGATCCTTGAGCAGCACGCATGAAGGCAAGCGTCCCGCGGGGGCTTACACCTGTTTCAATGTATTCGTGGCTGCGCGTCAAATGGATGATGGAAAGAAGGTAATCCTCCACATCACTGGAAATGCGAACATTCTTAACTTCTTCCTGCATCTGAAGAAGTTCTTCTAGCGTGAAAACAGGAGTAAGTGAGTTTAACGGCTCTTCGTCACGATATATCTGCAGAATTCTTTTTTCTTCATTAAAAGTAGGATAACCAGCCGGCACTTTCATAAAGAACCGGTCAAGCTGTGCTTCAGGTAGAGGAAAGGTCCCTTGTGATTCGATTGGGTTTTGGGTGGCGATGACAAGAAAAGGAGAAGGGAGCTTAATCGTCTCGCCATCAATGGTCACCTGCCGCTCTTCCATTACCTCAAGAAGGCTGGACTGTGTTCTTGGAGTGGCGCGGTTGATCTCATCAGCTAAAAGAATATTGGTCATCACAGGACCTGGTCTTAGCTCGAAGTCCTGCTTCTTCGGATGAAAAAATTGAATGCCTGTCACGTCACCCGGCAGGATGTCTGGTGTGAACTGAATGCGCCGAAATGAACCGCTGATGGATTTGGCAAGGCTTTTGGCGAGGACCGTTTTTCCTGTGCCTGGCACGTCTTCTAAAAGAAGGTGCCCCTTGCTTACAAGGGCGATCATAGCCAGTTCGGCAAGATGTTCCTTTCCTATTAGAACCGTTCCGATATTTTGTTTAAACGCCGTTACCTTTTGTGAAATATTCATGAGATCCCCCTTATTATCTGTCTATCTACTCTTTTTCTGTATGAAATTGTCATTTCCTGCTTGTGATGTCGATTCTATTTGTTTCACGTACTGAAAATATTTCCTACTCGATACAGAAGTACAAGCACTTAGCTATAGCGTTTAATATGATAGAGCATACCTATGTTAGGAGGTGGCGATATTGCCAGTGTACTCGACAGGCCTGCTAGAAAACAGGGCAGGATCAAGTGGAATAAGACCCAGTCAGAAGCTTGTTTTGCGTGTTTCAAATGAAGGCGTCTATTCAACTGACTGCCTTGTCGAAATATTCACGCTGAACAATAAAGATCAAACGAAGCATCAAAACTTTTATATCACACAGTTTGCATTAAACGGAGTAAACAAAACAGGTGCTGTAAGGACATTCGATGATATTGAATGTAATCTAGATACATTTGGAGTGAGAGTGACAACCATTGGGACAGGCTCTGCCAATGTGGCGGTAACGATGTTTACAATGGATGCAAATGGAAATCTGGTAGACTCACACCGAGCATTTCAAGGAGAAATGCAGCTCGTTGGTGTGGACTTAATTCTATGAAATAAGGAAAAAGAGATGGCTGCATCAGCCATCTCTTTTAGTTAATCACCGTTATTTTCACTGTTCTGCGTCCCCAGTTAACAGCATCCTCATGTTCTTGCTTGTAAATATCAATTTCATTGCCGTCGATGCCGCCGCCTGTATCACCGGCTACTGCATAGCCATAGCCCTCAACGTACACGACACTGTTCAATGGAATGACGTTTGGATCAACCGCAATCATTTTTGCATATGGCGTTTCCTTCAAATTTGTTCCATTTGCTGTTGTCCCGCTGCATCCTTCACATTCTGCCGTGTATGCTGTCGCTTCCACAGAAAACGAACGTTTTTGAAAGCTGCTGTTGTTTATCGCAGAGAATGTTTGAGGCCCTGCAATTCCGTCAACTTTTAAGCCCTTTGCACGCTGAAATTTTGTAACAGCATCTTTCGTCACCGATCCGTAGTACCCTGTTGTTGCTTTATAATTAAAGTATCCTAATGCCTTTAACTTAGCTTGCAGCTCATGAATGTCTTGATCCCACATGCCTTGTCGAAGAGTCTCGTCTCCCATGGCAGCTTGCCCAACTACAGGCGAGAACAGCATAGCACCAGCCATTACACCTGCTGCAGCGATTTTCTTTATCAAAATAAATTCCCCCTCGTTCTATAATAGGCGATGTAAGCCTTATGAGAGAAATTATATCGATATAATATGACAGGTCTGTTAGAGCGAAATGACAAATACATAACGAAAAATAGGAAATGATGCCTATTGATGGGAAAGGATGAACTTTTCTGAAAAAACAGCATGCAAATTCCCCGGGAAATTGACAGAAAAACAGGAAAAGATACAGTGAGGTGCAAATGCTGTTGAATAAATAGAATCTAGTATGGACTGCCCTGCTAGCTAAAAAATAATAGATAACTGTTTGATGAATGGCCAGTTCGGTAAAGATAAGAGTATAAGAGGAGAGTGGTAAGATGCATCATACATTAAATGTTGCGCTGTTATTGTTAGCGATCGCGGTTGGAGTGACAGCGGCTGCAAAAAAAATCCATAAACCATATCCCATTGCTCTTGTTCTTGCGGGTGCGCTGATAGGACTGCTCCCTATAAAAGGACTACAAGATCTGAAAAATCTAATCGCAGAAGGCTATATGTTTCAATTTATCATCATTTCTCTCCTGCTTCCTATTTTATTAGGTGATGCGAGCATAAAGCTACCGTTCTCCGATTTGAAGAAAAGTGCAAAGCCCGTACTTGTTCTTGCATTTGCTGGAACACTAGTCACGTTCTTTCTTGTAGCAGCAGGCACACATTTCACATTAGGCCTTGAAGTTCAGACCGCCTTCGTATTTGCTGCGCTAATGAGTGCGACAGATCCAGTATCAGTTCTAAGCATCTTCAAGACCCTTGGTGTGAATAAGAAACTTTCTACAATTATAGAAGGCGAAAGTCTCTTAAACGATGGCATTGCCGTTGTGCTGTTCATGATCAGTTCTCTCTATTTGCTGCAGTTCATGGAACAAGGGCCAGCAGGAATCATTTCTTCTGTATTATTGTTTATAAAAGTTGCAGCAGGCGGCCTGCTCGTCGGAGGAGCACTAGGCTATGTGTTTTCTAAATTGACTTCATGGTTTGATGATTATCCGCTTGAAATTTTGTTTTCTCTCGTCTTGTTTTATGGAAGTTTCTCAATAGCTGAAGCGTTTCACGTATCAGGTGTTATCGCAGTCGTTACGGCCGGAATCATTTTCGGAAATTATGGTGCGAAAATTGGAATGAGTCCGACTACGAAAATTAATATCCACTCGTTCTGGGATGCGATGGCTCTTCTCGGTAACAGTGTCGTCTTCTTCTTAGTGGGATTGGAGATTGCCTATATCGATATGGCGGATAAATGGGGGATTATCGCAGCCAGTATTGCAATTGTCCTTGCAGCCCGCGCGGCTGCTGTTTATGGCACCCTTATACCTGTAAAAGGGATTCCGATGAACTGGAAGCATGTGTTGAACTGGGGAGGGCTTAAGGGCTCCCTTTCTCTTGCATTGGCTCTCAGTTTGCCTGTTGATTTTAAAGGCCGCGAAATCATAATCGTTTTGTCGTTCAGTGTAGTATTCTTTAGTCTGCTCGTTCAAGGAACCACCATATCATGGGTCATCCATAAGCTTCAGCTAAAAGGTGAAGGAAAAGAAAGGATGGAATATGATCTTATTCTAAGCAGCATTCACCGCAGCCGTTCTGCGTTAAAAAGGCTGGCGGAAATTGAGAAGGAATATGTAATCTCACCTGTTGTTTTCTCAAGTATGAACGCATTGTACGAAAAAAAGATCGAGGACGCAAAAGTGGAGCTGGCGGTTAAATATAGCGAACATCCAGAATGGAGAAAGAAAGAAGAGGAAAGAGCGGGGATAGAGGCTCTTTACGCTGAGTATGAGGCAGTCGAACGGCTGCTTAGAAAAGAGGTCCTGCCTGGTGAAGTGGGGGAGAAGGAACTGGAAATCATACTCGATCAAATCGAGAAAATGAAGGAAAGTGAGCAACGTTAAAAAATCATTCCTTTCACTCTAGCAGTTACCTATACCTTCTCTATTAAACGCGCATATAGTAGCTAATAGAGGAGGTGTGTTTTAGGATGGAAGAATTCTCGATCTTCATCCATTTTTTAGAAGGTGACTATGCGTTCATCCTGCCTGTATTGTTCCTGCTGGGACTCAGGCTGCATTCCACGCCGCAAATTCCGGCGTGGTCCATATTCTGGATACTAGCCGCAGTCAGCATGATTATCGCATTCTGGAAGTTCGGTGTACACGTGGTATCATTTACGAACGGAATCCTTGCTGCTGGCATATCATTTTACGGACTAATCACATACTTGAAAATGAGAAAGTAGCGGCAGAAGCCGTTTTTTTTTACACTTTAAATTAGGTGTGAGCCAAGCTTTCTTTAGTTGTGGAAAGGTCTGCATGTTCGTTTAGCGATGTGTCTGTTGTACTTAGTGGCAGCTGAAAATTGTGAAGTGATGAGGGCTAGGAGCTTGCAATGAAAACCATCAGCACTATGGCGTTTTGAATTCTTTATGTGCAAAAAGCCTTCTTTAGTGAATGATATACATTCTGTTTGTTATAATGGTTAATAGTGCAAAAAATGGGAAGGAGGCTGGCCGTGAAGAAGATGCAAGAATATGAAGAAACGTTCGATCGCCTTGTACAGAACACCACATCTCTCTCAGGATGGCAAGAATTCTTTGACCGTAAATTCGATCAGTTTGAAAAACGTAAGCTGCAGAATATCTCCTTCCGGGAACTAGCCGATGGAAACAAAAATTCGTACAGTTTTGTTCACATTTACAAGGAATATTATCCGGCTCTCCTAAATGCAGGACAGTTTTTTGACGAGAACATCGGTAACCTTTACCGCTTTCATGTTCAGATTGAAACACTGTTAAAGCTTATACAGTTTGAAAAGTCCTACGGAGTACCTGCCTTTTTAGAAGCAACCTATGAAATGACAGTGGACCGTCTTGCCGAAAGCATCTATGCAACGATAAAAAAGATCCAGGCAGAAGAACTGTATAACCAGCACCATGACCTGGCTGAAGAAAGCCTTCGTCATTTTCAAAAGATCTTTGAACTGCCGCAGAGATGGAGCGGCCTTCTTTTTTACTTGTTCCAAATTGGATGGTCCTCGCTTTATTGCCATGACGATTGGATCGAAAAATATGAAAATCAGTTGAAAGAAGAAAAGGAACAAAAGCCCTCTGTCATGCTGGAGCTTGCTCTTGTTCATTTTGCGTTCCTCCGCAAACGTGATGCGGAAGCATTCAGTGATTTGGATAAAATAGGTAATTCGACAGAAGGAGAGTACTTATCTACCTGGCTGTCCTTATTGCTCGATCAGCAAGAATGGGAACGGATGCTGCATTGGCTCATGTATTTGAAGCCCGTGCTCAATACGCATACTAAAGATTATTATTATAATAGTGAATCACGCGAGTTCTTTCATAACTATCTTCATTTCTTTTGGAAGTACGCCCAAAACACAGGAAACGAAGAAGAGTATGAGGCGATGCTGGCTGAATTCCTTCCGATTACCTTTTATGAGTACAGCGAATTTCTCATGGTGCTCGGCGAGGTCGAGCGATGGGCGGAGCTGCAGATTGTAATGGGTTACTCCCCAGACATTATTCAGCGCAAAGATTTAAAAGAGGCTAAAGAGATGGATGCCAGAACACTTTTGCCCATCTATCATCAATCCATACACAAGCTCGTGAACGACAGGACAAGAAAATCGTATCAATCTGCTATCAAGTATTTGAAGGAACTTAGGAAATTGTATGAAGCACTCGGCAGCGAAGAGCGGTTTGCGGACTATATCAGCCAATTGTCATCTGAATACAGCCGGCTTCGTGCGTTTATGGAAGAGCTGAAGAAAGGAAAGTTTATCCATGATTGATGTGAACGAGCTAGTTCTGCATACCGAATACAATCCTCCGCATATCGTGCTGTGGGCAGAGCGGAATGGCTCCGTTATCCATGTGAATGACTGGAAGCCACTGTTTTTTGCATGGCATGAATCTTCCTTTTATGGCACGTTTCTGCAGACCGACAGCGCGCAGAGAATATATTTGATGCCTGATGAAGCGTGGGAGCTATTTCTCTCTTATCCTGCTCACTACTTTCAAGATGACAATCTTGGACCGGATGCTTCAGAAATGGCAGGTAAAGTTCGCCATGCCCAAAGAGCCATCATGCAAGGCACACTTAGGCCTGATTTCTCAGCATGGAAAGCCGGGCAATACGGCTGGCTGCTGGATGATGAACCGATTACGATTCCTTGGATCAATGCCGCACTCAATGAAGTGATGAAGTACAGCGAAGAGAAGCCGGACTTTGCAAGCCGCTATTTTCTTGAGCGAAACAGCGCGGGATTAGAACGGGCATACAGCACATTGACCGAAGAGCGATGGCTGCAGAAAATCGGCTGGAGTGAAGATCCGGCTCCATTTCAATTACAGTTTGTTTTAGAAGAACCGGAAGAAGAACAGGATAAAGAGTGGAGCCTGAACCTTTATTTACTTGAAAAAGGCGAGGGGATGAGGCTCGCCTACAGTGGAAACGCAACTTTGCTGCCAGAGGAATGGCGCGAACACCGAGAGAAAATCACAGAGGAGATTCAGCTCATTAAGGAATTGATTCCTTGGATGAAAAAAGGAGACGGTTTGAAAGATAAACTGTCGGAGAAGGAAGCCTATGACTTTCTTTCGGTCCGGAGCGAGCAGCTGAGGCACTTGGGCATTGATTCTGTCCTTCCTTCATGGTGGCACACCGTTAAACAATATCAGCCAAAAGTAAAGGCAAGAATAAAGGCAACCTCTCAGGCGGCTGGCGCTCCTGTTTCCTTTGTTGGCATAAATGCTCTCATGCAGTTTGACTGGCGAATGTCCCTTGGAGGAGCCGATTTGTCAGAGGAGGAATTCCGTAGCTTGATGAGTAACAGCCAGTCTCCGCTAGTGAGAATACAAGGAGACTGGTATCAAGTCGATCAGGAATGGATGAAGCGTGTCCGGCAGCTGATGAAAGAAGTGGACAAAAACGGACTTCAGCTTAAAGAAGCGCTTGAGCAGCACCTTTTGTCGCAAGGGGCGGATAAAGATGATGAGAGTGAGCTTCCTTATGCGGTTGAATGGGACGAATCGCTTTCAGGTGTCATTGGCCAGCTGACGGAAACCTCCGAAATTCCTGTCCTTGCTGCAGCGGAAAAGTTGAACGGTGAGCTTAGGGAATATCAGAAGATGGGAAGTTCATGGATGTATTTTCTACGCCGGTTCGGTCTGGGAGGATGTTTAGCAGATGATATGGGACTTGGCAAGACCGTTCAAACGATCGATTACTTGCTGAAAGTGAAAAGCGACGGTCACTTGTCATCTGCCGCATTGCTCATTTGTCCGACTTCAGTTATCGGAAACTGGCAGAAGGAGCTGGAGCATTTTGCACCTGATTTGAAGGTGGCACTTCACTATAGCGGCACTCGGAAAAAAGGGCCAGAGTTTGCCGAAATGGTAAGAAAATATGATGTGATTATCACCTCCTATACCACTGCCCAGCTTGATGAACCTGAGCTACTTCCATACGAGTTCAGTGCAATCATTCTAGATGAAGCACAGAACATAAAGAACAGCTATACGAAACAGTCTAGAAGCATCAGAAGACTTAGAGGTCAGCATAAGATCGCGTTAACTGGTACACCAGTAGAAAACAGGCTGCTTGAGCTGTGGGCGATCTTTGACTTTTTGAACCCTGGTTATTTGGGGAGCGAGATCTCTTTTCAGCGAAGGTTTGTACAGCCGGTAGAACGGGGCAATGATCAGGAGAAGCTCATTCAACTGCGCCGTCTTGTGCAGCCATTCTTGCTGAGGAGGACGAAGAAGGATCCGGCTGTTCAGCTTAATCTCCCTGAAAAACAGGAAATCAATGAATACTGTCCTTTATCATCAGAACAGGCTTCTCTTTATGAAAGAACGGTACAGGAAACGTTTGAACAAATTGAAAAAGCCGTTGGTATGAAACGGCGAGGCCTGCTTCTTGCCATGATCGGCAAGCTGAAGCAAATCTGCGACCATCCAGCATTGTACGGAAAAGAAATAAGACCAGGAAAGCTGGAAGAAAGGTCAGTGAAATTTGCGAAAATGGCGGAGCTTGTTGAGCAGATTTTAGAAAAAGAAGAAAAGTGCCTCATCTTCACGCAGTTCATTTATATGGGTGAGGCGATCAAGCATTATTTAGAGAAAAAGCATGGAAAACCGGTTCTATTTCTTCACGGCAGTTTACCGAAGAAAAAAAGGGATGAAATGATTGAAAAATTTCAAGAGGGTGACGAAGAGTCGATCTTCGTCCTCTCCCTTAAAGCTGGAGGAACGGGACTCAATTTAACCGAGGCCAATCATGTTATCCATTATGACCGCTGGTGGAATCCTGCTGTAGAGAACCAGGCAACGGACCGTGCACACCGAATCGGTCAGAATAAGTTTGTGACCGTGCACAAGATGATCACACTCGGCACACTCGAGGAAAAGATCGACCAAATGCTCGAGAGCAAAAAAGAGCTCAGCGAAAAGGTCATTCAAAGTGAAAACTGGATAACAGAGCTTTCCACAGAAGAACTAAAAGACATCCTCACCCTTAGGAACGAATGGGTCGAGGCATGAGAACAATGAAATCTAATTGAAGGGGTCCGGTACTTTCTTGTATGCAGCCAGCATTGGCAGCTTGCCTAAAGAAAAGTACCGGACCCCTTTACTGTTTCCCCCCATTTTTTTGCATAATTTGCTAAACTGAAAGAAACAGACAAACCAGAAGGGGGAGATTGTGATGAAAGATACGGTAAATAAACTATCACAGTGGAAAAGCGATGTGCTGCGAATAGGGGAGAGTGTGTCAGATGAAACATGGAACATGCCGATTGAGGCAGGGAAATGGAGCATTCGCGAAGTAGCCGGACACATGCTTTATTGGGACCTCTATTTGAACCGTGAAGGACTGCCAGCCATTTTAAACTCACAAGGTATCGTGTTTCCTAACCATGATGAATACAACGCACAATCTGTCCACTACATAGACGGAAAATCTAAATCGGAAATTGTCAACGAAGCAGCTGAGCAAAGAGATCGACTGCTAACCTCCCTGGAATCTCTCTCAGAAGATCGCTGGATGATTCCGATTTCGATAAATGGTGTTCTAACGGATAACAGTGGAAATCCCTATACATTGAACGGTTTAATGCTAGAATTTGTTGGACATGACCGCCATCATGTCTCTCAAATAAAAGCGATGGTGACGGTGTGATGAGATACCTTCCCTCTTTTACCCTCGAGAGCAGAACGGTCCTGGTTACAGGAGCAGGCAGAGGCATTGGCCGTGCGCTTGCCATTGGAATGGCTGAAGCAGGAGCAGATCTTATTTTAGTATCAAGAACAAAAGCAGATCTAGAAAGCGCTGCTGCAGAGATTGAAAGAATAGGTCGACGAGCATGGGTGTTTACGTGCGATGTTACAAAAAAGGAAGATGTTATGTCAGTCTTTCAACAAATAGATGAACAAGCCATTGCCCTTGATATTCTGGTAAATAATGCAGGCATGAATATTCGAAGCAAAGCGCTTGAAGTAACCGATGAAGAATGGAGCACCATCATGAACACGAACCTGCGCTCATCGTTCTGGTTCGCACAAGAGTCCGGCCGCAGGATGAAAGAAAGAGGCGGCCGCATCATCACGATCGCATCCGTTGCAGGCACGGTCGCATTGCGAACAGGTGTCGTCTACGCCGCTACGAAAGCAGCCCTCATCCAAATGACGAAGAACCTTGCTCTTGAATGGGGAACGCACAACATAAACGTGAACGCCATCGGACCCTGGTATTTTAAAACACCGCTCACGGAAAACTTGCTTTCTGATGATGACTATCTATCTGATATTCTCGCCGTCACACCGCTTAAGCGCGTGGGAGAGCTTCCAGAGCTAGTCGGACCAGCCGTTTTTCTCGCTAGTGAAGCGGGCGGCTATATAAATGGCCAGACGCTGTTCGTTGACGGCGGCATGACGATTCAAGGGTTTTAGAAAAATTATGTGAATCGAACCTTCATTTTGATTTATTTGCGAATCTGGAAAGTTTATTTGTTATTTATGAATTTGATAAGTTTATTTGCAACTTGAAAATTTTGTTAGCAGCCGTGAAATTTGTTTATTTTTGACCATACTTATTTGGTCCGATCAATATTTATTTGCAGCAATCTCCACCGGATGTGTTCGCTTTCATTGTGCACCCATTACTTCTAAGAACTCTTTTTAATGTTTTATAAAATATTCAAAAAATTTCGTGGCAAGATGTATATTTGATGAAAACCGGTCCATAATGGCTAATAAGAAACGCCATTTTAGTATATTAGGAGGTTTTATCATGAGAAAAACAGATTTAATTGAGGCGGTCAAACAGGCGACTAACTTGAATAAAAAAGATTCAACTCTTGCAGTAGAGGCGGTGCTTGAAGCCATTACTTCAGCACTTAAGCAAGGAGAAAGCGTTCAGCTGATCGGCTTTGGTACCTTTGAAACACGCAGCCGCAACGCACGTAAAGGGCGCAATCCACTAACAGGTGAAGAGATCCAAATTCAAGCAAGCAGCGTACCTGCCTTTAAACCAGGAAAATCGCTAAAAGAAGCCGTAAAAGCAGTATAAATGACATTCAGCAAAAAGCACTTTCGGGAATTCCGAAAGTGCTTTTTGTCATTTTATGGCGTAAAGGCAATGAATTTGTCGTTCGTTTTTTTGAAGATGGCAAAGGAAAAAGGAAGTTAGTATCCAATTAGTACAATCGGGGGATATGCAAATAAGAGGGTGATGACGAATGATTAGTCTGGATAACGAATTGTTGCCGCCGCTGGGCACATTTAAGAGAATGATAGATGTTATACCTGAGTTTATCTGCATTAAGAAACCGGATGGGACATGGCTTGAAGCTAACCAGTTCGCACTGGATATGTTCGGCATACAAATAGAGAACTACAGAGGAAAGTCTACGGAGTTCCTGCAAAGCCACCTAACCGCTGCAACCATTCATCGCTGCCGGTTAAGCGACCATGAGGCATGGGAAAAGCGAGCGGCAGTAAAAACAGTGGAGGAAATCGAGACACTGCATGGCAGCAAAATTGTGCTGGAGCTCGTCAAGCAGCCCACCTTTGACCGAGACGGAAACCCGCTCATTTTAATTATTACGGGCCGTGATATTACACCGCATAAACAAAAAGAAGAAGAATTAAGTGTTGCGCTTGATTTGCTGGAATCTGTTCTCAAAGGGGCGACCGATGCCATCCTGATTTTAAATACAAGAAGAGAATGCATTAAGGTGAACGAGGCGTTTGAAAAAATGTTTGGCTGGACTGAGGAAGAGTTCATTGATTTTGAGGATGAACCGCCTGTGATCACACCAAATCATTTGCGTGAGGCTTCCAACAAGATTATGGAGCAGCTGCAGGAAGGAACATCCATCCCGATTTATGAGACACAGCGAATCAAGAAAAACGGTGATATGATCGATGTGTCTGTGTCCTTCTCCACTATTTCTGACATGGAAGGAAGGCTCATGGGCTTTGTCATCATATACCGTGACATCTCCTCACAAAAGAAGGTCGAACGGGCACTGAGAGAAAGCGAGGCAAAATACAGGCTCATCGCCGAGCACTCGACAGATCTAATCGCTGTTATTGAGCCTGACGGAAAGTTTCAATATGCATCGCCTTCGTACAGCCACGTGCTTGGCTATTCAAGTGATATATTAGACTGTTCACTCGTTGATCTTCTTCACCCAGATGATACCGAAGACTTAATCAATTGCTTTACTCAAGTGCTAGTGAAGAAGCAGCCATTTCAGGTGGAGTTCTGCTTAAAGCATGTGCATGGACACTGGGTAACTGTAGAAACGAACGGTGTCCCGATCTTAAACGATCACGGAAGGGTTGAGAGTATTGTCACGTTCGGCCGGGATGTGACAAAAGCAAAGAAGACAGAAGAATTGATCCGCAAATCCGAAAAGCTTTCCGTACTAGGAGAGCTTGCTGCTGGTGTCGCGCATGAGATTCGTAATCCCCTCACATCGCTTAAGGGCTTCACGAAGCTGCTTCATGAAGCGGACGGTGAGATCAAAGGGGAATACTTGCGGATTATGGAGTCTGAGCTGAACCGCATCAACGAGATTGTAGGAGAACTCATGCTGGTGGCTAAGCCTCAGGCAGTGAGTTTTGAATATGCAAATTTAAGCGAGATCATCAACAGTGTGGTGCTGCTTCTTGAAACGCAGGCTATCATTAAGAACATACAAATTATAGTTAAAATGGAGAAAGATTTGCCTCCTGTATACGGTGTGGAAAATCAGATCAAGCAGCTGTTCATTAACTTGCTGAAAAACGCGATTGAGAGCATGGAAAACGAGGGAATCATTACATTAGAGCTGGAGAGGAAGGAATTGGCCGTTCAAATGACCATCCAAGATCAAGGGTGCGGCATTCCAAAGGATAGGCTTAAGACTCTTGGTGAACCTTTTTATACGACAAAAGACAAAGGCACGGGACTCGGATTGATGGTTTGTTTTAAAATTATGGAAGAGCATTCTGGCGAGATTGAGTTTTCGTCTGAAGAAGGCAAGGGAACGAGGGTTGAGGTGCTGCTTCCGACGCATCCTCCTGCGCGGCCGTTTAAAACACACCGATAAATGGCGTTTAATATGCGCCACGCTTGCCCACACTGATACAAAAGGAGTGTGGGGACATGGAGAGGTATCGTGTATTCTATGTTTATCGGATCAAGAACCTATCGTATCTGCACGTGCACGGCATGGATATGAAAGAAAAGAAGCTGTTCACTGTGCTGCTTTACGCGCCTGATAGCGGCATCGATTTTCATGCGGGAACAAAAAGCTATCCTTCTGAGCTTATTGACACGCTGAAAGCAGAAGGTGATCGAATTGAATCAGGACATTACGACATCGTGCAGTGGGAACCAGACCTTTTTCAAGAGCAGCAACTATCATAAATACTTCATCGTTTGCCTGTCAGCCTCTTTTTAGCTGACAGTTTTTTTTATTGTACAGTATCAAACAGTACGATAACTAGTGCTTTGTCATTTAAGGCTTCTTTCAGCACCTTACCTATCTTTACCATTATATTCTGCGTTAATATTTAAACTGGTGTAACAATGCTGTAACAATCGCTTGCTATCCTCTTGGTAATTCAACTGAAAGGAAGTGCAGCCAGTGAACTGGAAGCGTAATGCGGTAGTGCTAGCAACAGCTTCATCACTTGTATTGCCGATGGGACATGCTATGGCATTGCCATCTGTTGATAAGCAAGATGGTGGGATTGGCAACACCACTCATTTTTTAGATGAGGTTCCTAATATAGCAGTAGATCCGAAAGTAGACAACATCATTTATCCTTTAATGGCTACTCCAGCTATTAAGAAAAAGGGTACAGATTTAACGGTGAAAATCGATACACAAGGAAAAGACCCTGCAGGCTGGGATGTTTCATTGAATCCAACGGAAAACGCCAAGGTTGATGGAGAGTTCAAGCTTCCGGTAAAATCTGTTCAAAAAAGCTCGGAATATTGGAAAAACAGTGATTCTGTTTACGCGGTCACGGTAACGATTCCTGCTGATGTTGCAGAAAACCTGTATGATATGAAGGTTTCTTATACTGCAAATGGGACACGTGTAACAGATGATGAACCTAACTCCGTGAAAGTAGTGGATGAATTTAAAAAGGATTTTAATTTCATGCATCTTACGGATATTCACGTAGGTTCTCCAAGAAACATCGCGAATCCGGCTAACGCAACTGAAGCAGGAATGTGGAATCCGGATAAGTCAAAGCGCTGGCTCTATCTTCAAAAAACAATTCGTCAAGTCAACCTGTTAAAGCCAGACTTTGTCGTGATGACGGGAGATTTGATGTATGGCCAGATGAACCCGCAGGAATATATTTATGAATATGAAGAAACATATAGAATGCTTAAACAATTTAACGTGCCTGTCTATATTGTGCCTGGTAACCACGATTATTACGCACAAGACGCAACACTTGCAGATGGAGCAAAATATTGGGAGCAGTATTTCGGACCGCAATATTTCTCCTTCGATTACGGTCCGTATGCTCATATGATCGGCTACAATTCATTTGACTGGCATAAATTTGACCGTCAAGGGCACGGTACGGTATCCGTTCCAACTTGGGGCGGCCAAATCCGCGATGAGCAGATGAATTGGATTAAGGATGACTTGGCGAAAAACACCGCGAACGCGCAGTCTGGCCAAGTAAAAGGGCTGTTCTCTCACCATAATCCGATTTGGCGTGACCGAGACATTTGGCCTTCGTCTGACAGCGAAGTGCAGGAATATTGGAAGGAATATGATGCCAAGCACAACCCGAGAAGCTTAACGACGTTAATCAAGGGTGAAAAGTTAGGCATCAAATATGATCAGCAATGGCACGGTGAAGGATCACATGAACTGATCGACGTGATGAAGCAGAACAACGTGAACATCTCATTGCACGGTCACACGCATATCGATAACATTACTGAGCAGGACGGCATCCTTTACTCGACGACAGCATCGATTGAGCTAAGTGCTAAGCCCTGGGTCGGTTACCGTATGTTTGAAAAAGATCCAGCGAGCAGTAACTTTAATGGCTATGTGTATGAAGGACCGGACCGCTCTATGTCCGTTTATGAAAATGGTGATACGGCTGCAGGAACGGTGAGCTTCAGCATTGACTATGCTTTGCCGAACGACGGTACACAAGTCACACAAACAGCTACTCTGACGAACCGCTGGAACAAAGCGGCGACAGTATATGTTCCTTTCTATATGAAGCAGGGGACTTACACGCCGTCAGCTGGAGAGGTTTCGCAGTCACAGCTTTACGGAACGAAGCAATTTGTTGAGGTGAAAGTGACGGTTCCGGCTAACACCACTCGAAAAATTGAATTAAAGCGTTAATGAATGTCAGAAGAGTGTCCCTTTTAATGGTGGCACTCTTTTTTTACGTTAAGAATTGGAAATATGGCATCAGCCTACTTAACTTAACTTATCTTTATCAATCAATATGCAAGCCAGACTGTTTCACGTTTAAGGAATTCATTAAAAAAAATAACCATCACAGCCGATATAAAACGAAACAGTGTTAGGAAGGACTGGGAGTTATGATGGCTGCAGCCAAGAAATGTATTATCGTTAAAGCTGGGGTGGATGATTTCGCACTTTCTGTAGATCATGTGTCCTCGATTGAGAAAGCTCAAATGACGTCGGGTACAGCCGAAATTAGAGGAGAAAGCATCCACGTGGTTTCTCTTAGGGACTTAATGAATTCAGCTTCGACAGAAGACCGAGCAACGACAGCAGCAGGAAAGATTGTAATAGTGGAAAGCAGCGGAAAAAAAGCGGGTCTTTATGTCGATGAAACAAGCACCGTTAAAGAAATGATTGAGCTTGCCTATCCTCTTCCGGCTGAGCTTGGCATGGAAACGGGCAGTATGGTGAACGGTGTAGTACAGCTTGATGATCAGCTTGTCATATTGCTTGAAATACCTGAAATTTTGAACGAAATAGAAGAAATGGGGATCATGGGATGAAATGGACACTTCGCAAGAAAATAACAGGATCATTTCTAATTATTGCTTTTCTGTTTGCAGGAGCGTCAGGCATGTTTTACTATTACCTTAAATCAATGGAATCATCTTATAATGATTTACTTGGAAGGCGCAGCGCAATACTGGCGAATGTGAATGAAATTCAGCTTCAGGCTTCTATGCAGAACAGCAGTATGCGTGAATATTTACTATCACAGTCGCTCGACAGCCAGTCGAAAATTGGGCAAAGCGGCGGAAATATTGAAAAGCTTGTTCAAGAAACCCTTCAGCTCGTCCAAGCAAAAGAAGAGCAAGATAAATTAAAAATGATCAGCAGCTTTAATCAAGAATATATGAATAAAGTAAAAGGGACAGTTGCTACAGCATCAAGTGACCTTGTTAAGGCGCGTGATGAGGCGAACGATCATGTCTATCCAATCGGACGCAACATACAGGCTCTTACGGAACAAATGGCTGAGCGCCAGCAGAAGCTGATGGAAGAAGGAAATCAGCAGGCAATGGCTTTAGTGGAGGAAATCATTATAGTGGTTTCCATATTAGGAGTATCTGTTGTGGCATTAGCTATCGCAGCGGGATCTATTATCTCTAGAATGATTTCTAATCCTGTGCGCCGAATGACGGCTATGCTCCGAGACATCGCGGATGGAGATTTGACGATGGATCCTATTTCAGTAAAAAACAAAGACGAAGTAGGGGACTTGGCAGACGGCATCAATAATATGGGAACAAACCTCGCCAAGCTGATTCGCCAGGTAAGAGTAAGTGCCGAGCATGTCGCATCATCTGCTGAAGAGCTAACTGCAAGTGCGGGTCAAACGGGGTTAGCAACCGAACAAATTGCCGCAGCCGTTCAAGAAGTTGCAGGCGGAACACAGCTTCAGGTCAGAAGTGTAGAGCAGATTGTAGAATCCATTGCAGAATTGAAAGAAAACACGGAACAGATTGCAAGCAGCATCATTAGCATGAACGAGGTATCTGCTGATTCCCTTTCAGCTGCAGCGGGGGGCAATGAAACCATCACCAAAACGGTGAAGCAAATGAATGTGATTCAAAAGACCATCTCCGAAACAGCACAGGTTGTTAAAGGACTCGAGGATAAATCTGAAGAGATCAACAAGATTGCAGAAGTGATCACCGATATCTCTGGACAGACGAACCTCCTCGCATTGAACGCTGCGATTGAAGCAGCCCGTGCAGGCGAACATGGTAAAGGGTTTGCAGTTGTCGCGGATGAGGTCAGGAAGCTTGCTGTCCAATCAGCGAATTCTGCCAAGCAAATCGGGGAGATTATTGATATGATTCAGAGTCTTACAGAACAGGCTGTTAAAGCAATGAGAAAGGGAACATCTGAAGTCGATCATGGCATGGATTATGTAAGAGAGTCAGGTGAAGCGTTCACGTTGTTAAATCAGTCGGTTACGGTTGTATCCAAGCAGGCGGAGGAAGTGGCAGCAGCGGCTGAAGCTATCCGTTCCAGCACAAGTCTTGTCGCTGAATCTATCGGTTCCATCTCGCAAATGGCTGAATCCGCGGCAGCTACTACGGAAGAAGTATCCGCATCGACTGAAGAACAGCTCGCTTCAATGGAAGAGATTATGTCCTCGTCAACCGCATTGGCGGATATGGCAGAAGGATTGAATGATTCCATCAAGCAATTTAGAGTGTAAATTATTAATCCATTTACTGAAACCGGCTGATGTTACATTCAGCCGGTTTCCATTTTACTATAGGAAAAATAATTTCTTGCAAAGATAATTACTCAATTTAGGCATTTCTTTATAAAAAGGATTAGGGGATTTATAAGCGAATGTTACGAATGAAGGGAAAAGCTGTTTTTAAAAGTGGTCTTTAAGGAAAGTATCTTTATAAGTGGATTAGCGGTTTTTAATGAAATGTATGAATTTGGCTTACACTATTCATTGAGGTGAAGACAATGAAAAAAGTGATTTTATCCACTGCCGCTATCTGCCTTATTTTAGCAGCAGGATGTGGAACAAAGGAAGAACAAGGAAAACAGAAAGGAGAAGCTGTGATGGGTGACGGACAAAGAAATGACGGGGAAAAGGGGAAAGAAAAACGTCCAGAACAACAAGGGATTGTGGCAGGTGCCATAGAGCCCTCACTTTCTATCTTAGAGGACAAGCCTGGACAGGTCCTGCTTCGCTATGAACTAAAAAATCAGACGGAAGAAGTGAAGGTGTTTCAGTTTACTTCAGGCAAGCGTTACGACTATACTGTAACCGACAAAAGCGGGAATGTGGTATACGAGTTTTCTAAAGAACATATGTTCATGCAGGTTTTAAACGAGGCGACAGTGAAACAGGGTGATTCATATGTGCAGGACATCCTGATTAAAGATCTCCCACCAGGCAAGTACAAAGTGGAAGTCTGGCTTACGGCAAAAAATGAACCAGAAGATTACAGAAAAACCATTGATATCGAATTGAACTAACCATAAAGGGGCTGAATGCATAGTGCATGAGGCTCTTTTTTATATTTTAGAAAGCATCATTTTATACGGGAAAAAGTCGACGTAGTCAAAAGTTAAGGAAAGATGGATACGCGCCCTTAAGACTGACTGAAAGGCTTAGATTCAGCCAAGTTTTCTTTCATTCTTAGGATTTATGGACTATAAAAGAGGGAAACGTATTCGTAATCCTTTCCCGCGAATCATGAAATTGAAAAACTATGAAGCAAAGTACTTGAAAGTCAAAAAAGGTCAAAGTATAATACAGTCATAAGGTCAAAGAAAGTCAAAGTCAACCTTACTTACGACAGCCTTACAACAAGTACTTACAATTTAAGGAGGAATGGTCATGCGTTGTGAACAATGTAATGCAAATCCTGCCTCAATTCACATGAATGTTTCATATAACCAGACAAGAAAGCAATATAAGCTATGCACGGATTGCTACCATAAAGTCAAACAGGAAATGAACGCGGGAGGTAATGGTATGAATTTCTCTTCATTTGATGATTTATTTAAACAAATGATGCAAAACGGTCAATCTTTCGGATTTCATCAAGGCAGCCAGCAAGGTCCTGCTACGAAAGAGGGAGGACGCGGTGGATTTATTGATAAATTCGGCCGAAACTTAAGTGATGCTGCTAAAGCGGGATTAATCGATCCAGTCATCGGCCGGGATGAAGAAATCAGCCGTGTGATCGAAGTGCTTAATCGAAGAAACAAGAACAACCCTGTGCTTATCGGTGAGCCGGGTGTTGGTAAAACGGCAATCGCTGAAGGCTTGGCGCTTAAGATTGCGGAGAGCAAGGTACCGGCAAAACTGCTGAACAAAGAAGTGTATTTGCTGGACGTCGCTTCACTCGTTGCCGATACCGGTATCCGCGGACAGTTTGAAGAACGTATGAAGCAGCTGATTGCTGAATTAAAGAAGCGCAAGAATGTGATTCTATTTATCGATGAAGTGCACCAGCTAGTCGGAGCGGGCTCTGCTGAAGGATCGATGGATGCGGGCAATATTTTAAAGCCGGCACTCGCACGTGGCGAGCTCCAGGTCATTGGTGCGACAACGCTTAAAGAATACCGCCAAATTGAAAAGGATGCTGCCCTTGAACGCCGCTTCCAGCCGGTGATGGTTAAGGAACCGACACCAGAAGAAGCGCTTGAAATATTAAAAGGACTGGCGCCTCGATACGAAGAGTACCACAATGTGCGTTACAGTGCTGAAGCGCTGCAGGCGTGTGTGCAGCTGTCGCACCGTTACGTGCAGGACCGCTTCCTGCCTGATAAAGCGATCGATTTGATGGACGAGGCAGGCTCTAAAGCAAACCTTCTTCACGAAACAGGTGAAGTATCAGCTATAGAAGAGCGTCTGCTCACCATTGGAAAGGAAAAGGAGAAAGCGGCTCTTGATGAGGATTATGAGCGTGCAGCCAAACTCCGCCAAGAGGAATTGCAGCTAGAAGAAAAATTAAAAGCTAAAGAAGAAGAGAAAAAATCGGCGATTGTTGAAGTGGAATCCATTCAGCATATCGTTGAGAAGAAAACCGGCATTCCTGTACGCAAGCTTCAGGTTGATGAGCAGTCTAAGCTTAAAGGCTTGAAAGACAGACTTGCTGAAAAGGTGATCGGACAGGAAGAAGCTGTGGAAAAAGTAGCGAAAGCCGTAAGACGCAGCCGTGCTGGTATTAAGTCAAAAAACCGGCCGATTGGAACGTTCTTGTTCGCAGGTCCAACAGGTGTTGGTAAGACCGAACTGACTAAAACGCTCGCTGAGGAACTGTTCGGTGACCGCGATGCGATGATCAGGCTTGATATGTCTGAATACATGGAAAAGCATTCCGTATCTAAGCTGATCGGATCGCCTCCTGGATACGTGGGGCATGAGGAAGCAGGGCAGCTGACTGAACAGGTCCGACGCAAGCCATACAGCATTATCCTGCTCGATGAGATTGAAAAAGCGCACCCGGATGTGCAGCATATGTTCCTGCAAATCATGGAAGACGGAAGACTGACCGACAGCCAAGGCCGCACAGTAAGCTTTAAAGATACGGTTATCATTATGACAAGCAATGCAGGCGCAGGTGTGAAACAGATGAAGCCGCTCGGCTTCGCTGGTGAACGGGAATCGAAAGAGGTGAAAGAGTCGGCGATACTCGATGTGCTTGGCAGCTATTTCAAGCCAGAGTTTTTGAACCGCTTTGACAGCATTGTTCAATTCCAGTTATTAAAAGAAGAGCACATGGTCAAGATCGTGAACCTGATGCTTGCTGATTTAAAAGAGCAGCTGAAGGAGCAGGATATAACGATTGAAGTAACAGATGAGGCGACAAAAAAACTCGCTGAACTAGGGTACCACCCGGCATTCGGTGCGCGACCGCTGCGTCGTGTTATACAGGAAAAGATTGAGGATGCCGCTACAGACATTGTGCTGGATGCTGAAGAAGAAATCACAGGGATTAAAGTGGATGTGGATACAGGTGAACTTAGAGTTGCAAAGTTAAATGTAAGAGATACAAAATGATTTTTCAGCGCCAACACTAGAAGGATATAATCAAAAAAAAGCTGCACAAAATGTGCGGCTTTTTAGCATTTAAGTAACATTCTTTCTCTGCTTTATGAATTGTCTTTGGAGCGGATGATGGTAAGAACAAGCATTGAAAACCCGACCATTAAAGACATCGCTTCGAATACTGTCATAACCCATTCCCTCCCTTTCAACATTGGCTGCATTCATTGTGATGATTAGAGAGATACCCTGTTAGGTAATTCCTATTTTATCCAATTTGTCCGCCGTGAACAAGATTCAAAGTAACTAATTTGCTTCTATGAGAGTGGGGAATTAGGTATGGTTTGAGAGACATTAAAAAGGGCTGAGATACAAGGTACAGACTTTATACCTAGAAAGCATTCTATTTTTAATCATGGCTATGTGCTAGAGAGGATAAGGGGTACGGCTTTACTTTTTATGGAAATAATTTAGGGCACATGTTGTATGACTTATGAATCTTATCAATTCATCCTGTTCATGCGATACTATAAATACCCCTATACATATGGAAGCGCCCAGGCTGATTAGCACTGAGGCGCTTCTTTTTCTGTGTTAATTTACGGATATTTGAGTGATGGTTATAAATGATAATGGGCAGTTAAATTGCTGGGCAATTTTCTTTTGTACCATTTCATGTACGAGCTTCTGTTTAATGTCCACTTGGAAGATGATATTACCGCTAGTCCGCTTGCTCCCATCATGCTGCATCTCGAAACAGACGTGTAATTTGGCCATATCAGAATTCTCCTTCCTTTGACATCTTTTGTTTATTTTACGAATATTCCGTCAATTAATAAAGCATTTTGTTGGTGTTTCTGCAAAACAGGTAAAAAGGCCTTCACTAAAAAGGGCTTGTCCATTCTGATCATATTTGTTGCCTATACACGACTGTCCCTGTCCATCTTCTTTCATGCGCATATGCTGAAAAGGAAAGAGATTTATGTTGACAGGAGGTTATTGCATGAGCCGTCAAGCGTATAGCGTTTGCTGCCAGTATCTAGGTCAAAGTGTGAGAATCGTGTGCCATTGCGGAACCGATTACTATGGAACCATTCAGAAGGTAGACAATGAAAAGGTATATATTCAACCATATCGAAATGAAGGTGGCAGGTGGTTTATCGGACCCGCACTGGTTGGACTCGCCTTAGGAAGTATTGCAGGAATTGCCCTTACCCGCCCCCCTTATTATCCGGTACCGTACCCCTACCCAGTGCCTTATCCTTACCCTTATTCACAATAAGTAAGAACGTCCATTCACCGACAACTTACAAAGAAATGCCCCCTGGCTGAAGTAATCTGCAGGGGGTGATTTTTTTTAAAAGGGAATGTCTCTTGTACTCATATTCACAAGGGGAATTATTCTGCTCGAAGTTTGCGACCAGCTATTGAATTAAAAAATACCTCACTTAGCTGTAGCTGATTGTGTCAATGCATTAGATTCAGATCATTTTCATCATCTATAAAGTTGGCGATGCTGCCTCCTTCATAATAATAGGGCTCGTTGTCATAGAGCCAGCCTTGATAAGCTTGATAATCATCATGAAAATTTCCGCTGAAAAAGCGGTGTTCAACTTCGTTTGTTTCCGTGTTGATCAGCACAATTCCGCGGTAAGACTCGCGGTCTGGTTCATCATAATCGCATGCAGCATAAAAGGGCATTCTCTTCTCCTCCTGTTTAGGGGCTATAACAGTAATGTGGCAGAATAGGAGAAATTTCATACCATATTTTCCGTGCTCGTTCATACAATGGTTGGTATAACGATTTGGCCAAGCGGCTAGAGGATGAGACACGATGAAAACGTATTTTCTGCTCCCGGAAAAGATGGATTCCCTTAGAATTCAAAGCATGGTACAAAAAGCGAATGAGTTTGAACATTGCCAGATTTTTTTAGAATACAAAGAGCTGAAGCTTAATGCGAAAAGTTTGCTGAGTATGAGTTTGTTAAGCGGTGCAGAAGGGATGTGCTGTCTACACGCAAATGGTAAAGACAGCTTGGAAGCACTTGAATCCATACGTGCTCTGTGCACCTCTGTTATATAAAGAGGAGCTCTATTAGCCCATGCCGCTCATTATACGAATAAAATTGGCTCGAAACGCCTGGTAATCAAATTGAAGGATAATATGCTGCTTCCGTCCCTGTTCGTCAGAAGCGCGCGGCCTAAAGTCAGCGACACTTAACCCTTTATCGCTCAAGCTCGTTTCTACCATGACTTTTTTGCTCACATAACGCACTTTGTCTGGATTCATTAACGCCCATAATGTAAAGACATCATGCATGGGTGTACCTTGTATGCCAGGAACAAATTTTTGATAAGCCTTATAATAGAAATCAAATATTGGCTGCATGAGGTAAGTAAAAGGGAACGTGGATTGCTCGGTAATTTTACGAATATCATCAGGTGTAATGATGGCATAATTCGTGACATTAAGCGGTGTAATCGTGATTTGCGGGGCATTGGCGATGACCACATTGGCAGCAACGGGATCACCGTGAAAGTTGGCCTCTGCCAATGGCGTTACGTTGCCAGGCACGAGAAAGGCGCCGCCCATTACGTAAACATCCCGTACACTTTCCATAATGGTGCTGTCAAGAATATAGGCGGCCGCGAGTGATGTTTGGCGTCCGACGTCGACTATCGTTACCTGTTGGTACCGGTTAATCACATCATATAGGATACTGAAGTTGTTCAGCGTACCAGGCAAATTTTCAGGAGGCTTAATCGGTCCGAGTCCGTCTGGTCCGTGAATTTCAGGATAATACACATCGTATTCTCCTGTCAGGGAGCGAGTCGCTCCGCCGATCACTGGAATGTCCAGCCGGTTGGCGAGGCTGAGCAAATAAAATGTATTCTGAATCGTCTGTTTCCGGCTGACGTTGCCGTATCCGCAAACGATACCGATTAAATTGATCTCTGGATGCAATAGGGCATAAATAATCGCAAGTGTATCATCTATACCCGGGTCGCCAAACAGCAGTACGTTCTTCATGACAGGCACCTCCTGACATAGTATATGGCTCAACGATTGTGAGAGAGCCTATCCAAGAAAAATGTCAAACGTTTTATCATAAAAGTGTTTATAGGTACCTAAAAACAAAAAAACGCCAGGGGAGGCGTTTTTTTGTTTGCAGCTCGACTAGCGATCAGTCGCACTTATTATGATGTGTGTAAGCTGTACCGACGATAATGAGAAGGATGAATAGAACGACGATGATGGCAAAACCACATCGGCCAAACCCTCCACCTCCACAATATCCATAACCGCCGTACATTGGTGCGTTTGCTAAAGGTGCATTTGCATACATTCTAATTTCCTCCTTACGATTAACTTGCTTTTTCGTTTCTGTATATTATATGGAATAACTGGAAATCAGGTATAGGCGAATGCCCGGATGGACAGTAAATAGGCATTTAGGCCATGTTCTTGTCATCGGAATGTTAAACAGGAAAGGTTTTGAAAACAGGTCATAAAGGGAACGTTAAGTTTAAAAGGAGGGGTTGCACATGAATTCGACTTATCGTGGAAACCGTTATAACTGGATGCTCGTTGGGCTCGGCGCTTCACTTGCCGTGTGGCTTACTTCCAAACCAAACCGCATTAAAACAAAGTCAATGATGAAGGATGCCAAGCAAAAATTTATGCCTTCAAAAATTCAGCGTACGAAAGCGCTGCCTGTTGACAAGGGCGGTGTACCTGATCCATATGATACGGATGACAACAAAATGGTCGACGAAGGATCCATGTATGCGGTGAACTATTACAATGAAAGAAAGCAGTAAATGAAAACCCGGAACAGCAAGAGCCGTTCCGGGTTTCTTACGTTCTTCTTTTCAGTGACTCTAAATCTTCCTCAAGGTTCATCATCTTATCTTCCGTCATCTTTTTGGCATCGTCTACGCCTTTGTTATAAAGATGAGGCCCTATGTTTTCAATCACGAACTGCAGCAGCCCTTCAGCGGCCAGCTCGCCAATCTCTTCTCCGCGTTCATCCCAAAAGTAGGATTGAATACTGCGTATGGCTTCGCTCTTATCTTCCTTTGACCATTTCATCAGCATAGCGAAATCTTCCTTTTTGTCGTTTTTTTAATAAGAAAAGAAACAGATTTTGTAACATTATCACTTCTTTTGCAGAATCTATTTTCTTCTCAAATAAAATTATACATAATAGTGTAAGACATTTGTTGAGGAAGCTATCTTGATAAAAAGGAGTGCATAACCATGCCTACTTTGGACGTTACAAAAGCGGATCTGCAAAAGGATATCGGAATGAAGAAAAGTGAGTTATTAAAGCTGGCTGCTTTAAGCGGATTTACGAGTAACGAAACGGTTCGATGCAGTCAGGAGCTCGACCAGCTGCTCAATTTGTACCAAAAAAAGTTTTGCTGCTAGAATTCTTTATCGAGGATTAGTTCATCTGTAAGCTGGTCAATCCGAAACAGGATGGCCTTTTTCGTGACGGCCGGATAATTATTGCGAAATTCGTTCAGCAGCTCAAGAATTTCCCTGATGAGCGTCATATCTTGTTCAGGAGCCTGCTTTTGATCCAGTCTCCGAATTAAATCGATCACATTATCCTTCACGAGAAAACACCTACTTTTCGTTAATAGAAGTCTCCATCAATGTTTCAATATATATAGAATTCAATGGCATATTGGAAATCCCTTCAAAAGTCGAAATGTTTCCTTTACATGTGAAAATGTGACAAAATGGTCTTCGAAACCTACATGTGAAAGGGATGATAACTGATGCCAGCAAATCTGCAGGATACCGTGACATTACATAATGGAGTGAAAATGCCTTGGTTCGGCCTTGGGGTGTTCAAAGTAGAAGAAGGAACAGACACGATTTCTTCTGTAAAAGCAGCGATTAAGAACGGGTACAAATCAATCGATACCGCGGCCATTTATAAAAACGAAGAAGGTGTGGGTCAAGCGATTGCAGAATCAGGAGTATCGCGTGATGAGTTATTCATTACAACGAAAGTCTGGAATAAAGATCAAGGCTATGAAACAACATTAGCCGCCTTCGACGAGAGCATGAAAAAACTGGGACTAAAATATTTGGATCTTTACCTTGTCCACTGGCCGGTTAAAGGAAAGTATAAAGAGACGTGGCGCGCTTTAGAAAAGCTCTACAAAGACGGAAGGGTCCGCGCGATCGGGGTATCTAATTTTCATATTCATCATCTCGAAGATATTCTAGCTGACTGCGAAATCAAGCCGATGGTGAATCAAGTGGAATACCATCCGCGCCTCGCGCAAAAAGAACTGCTTGAATTTTGCCGTAAAAATGAAATTCAGCTTGAGGCATGGAGCCCTCTTATGCAAGGTGAACTGCTCGATAATGAGGTATTAAAGGAAATCGGGGACAAGCACGGCAAGTCTGTTGCACAGGTTATCCTTCGTTGGGATCTGCAAAACTGCGTGATTACCATTCCTAAATCCATTAAAGAGCACCGCATTGCAGAAAACGCCGATATCTACGATTTTGAACTAAGTGCTGAAGAGATGGAGAAAATCAATAGCCTTAATCAAGACCGCCGCATCGGACCGGATCCGGATAATTTTGACTTCTAATAAAAAGAAAATTTTTTAACGCTGTTTTTTAATTCGGAGAGGATGTTTCATTGAGGGACCTCTATATAGGTGGTTTACCGGAAGAAGAGACAGCTTTACAGATTGCCATCCTGCTTTTAGCAGGGTGGTTTTTCGTATCTTAAGGAAGTATAACTTTTAAAGCAGTGAAGGAATTCGACGCAGTCAAAAGTTATCGAGCAAAAATAAGGGCAAATAAGGCTGACTCATAAGAATAGAGTCAGTCGTTTTATTGTTTTTATAGTTACTTGACAAAAGTAAGTAAAATGGATATGATCAAAGTACATAATCGATTCAATAAAAGAAAGGATGAATTTATATGAAAACAGCTGGCATCCATCACGTAACAGCGATAGTCGGAGATCCGCAGGAAAATGTGGATTTCTATGCCGGGGTGCTCGGACAGCGTCTCGTCAAGAAAACGGTCAATTTTGATGATCCTGGGACATACCATCTTTATTTTGGAAACGAAGGCGGAGAACCGGGGACGATCATGACATTCTTTCCTTGGCCAGGCGCGTATCCTGGCAGGACCGGTAGTGGCCAGGTCGGTGTCACAAGCTTTGTTGTGCCAGATGGGGCACTCGCTTTTTGGGAAGATAGGTTGAAAAAATTTAATGTGAGCTTCGAAAAGACATCCCGTTTTGGCGAGGAGTATCTTCAGTTCATTGACCCCCACGGTCTAAATCTGGAGATTGTGGCGCGAAAAGACGGGAAAGACAGTGCCTGGTCATTCGGCGGTGTACCGGCAGACAAAGCGATTAAAGGATTTGGCGGCGCTACATTATTTTCTGCTAAACCAGACAAAACCGCTGAATTGCTGGAGAATGTGATGGGTCTTGAAAAGATAGGAGAAGAAGGGGATTATGTGAGGTTCCAGTCAACGGCTGATATCGGCAATGTGATCGATATAAAACGTTCTCCCGAAGCGCCAGGGATGATGGGAACGGGAACAGTTCACCATATCGCTTGGAGAGCGAGCGACTATGACGACCATGAACAATGGAAGCACCATGTTGCACAAAGCGGATACGGTGTGACAGACGTCATCGACCGCCAGTATTTTAACGCGATTTATTTCCGTGAAGAAGGGAACATTCTCTTTGAAATCGCCACAGATCCGCCAGGCTTCACAAGAGATGAATCTTTTGAGGAGATGGGCAAGAACTTGCTTCTGCCGCCATGGCTAGAACCTCACCGCCAGCAGATTGAAGAAAACCTGCTTCCCGCACAGGCGCGTGTATTAAAGGAGGACAAGTAAGATGAAGCACATTTTTAGAAAAGGAAATGATGAAAAGAAGCCAGTCCTGCTGCTGCTGCACGGCACAGGCGGGAACGAGGAAGACCTCCTTCCGCTCAGCGGAATGATTTCTCCAGAATCGTCTGTACTGAGTGTTCGCGGAAATGTTTTGGAAAACGGCATGCCGCGCTTTTTCAGACGTCTCTCGGAAGGTGTGTTTGATGAAGCGGATCTAATTTTCCGCACGAACGAACTGAACGACTTTTTACAGGAAGCGGCAGAGCGGTATAATTTTGATCGTGACAATGTGGTCGCTGTCGGCTATTCAAACGGTGCCAACATTGCCGGTTCCATGCTGTTTCATCACGAAAAGAGCTTAAAAGGAGCGATCCTTCACCACCCGATGGTGCCCCGACGCGGAATCGAGATTCCGAGCTTGGCAGGATTGCCTGTCTTTATCGGTGCAGGAAAAAATGACCCGATCTGCCCAGCGCATGAAACAGAAGAGCTGGAGCAGATGCTCTCGCAAGTGGGCGCGAAAGTGGAAGTGAAGTGGGAGCAAATGGGGCATCAGCTCACCCGTTCAGAGGTGGAAGCTGCAGCCGAATTTTTCAAGAAGGAGTGGCTGTAGATGATAGCCATAGACCCTGGTTTGCTTGACGCGAAAGAGAACTACAAGTTTCTGACGGGCAGCATTATTCCGAGACCGATTGCTTTCGTCACATCTGAGACAGAGAACGGTGTACTGAATGCCGCTCCGTTCAGCTACTTTAACATTGTCACAGCCGATCCTCCTCTCATTTCCATCTCGGTCGGCAGGAAAAACGGAGAGATGAAGGACACTTCCCGCAATATTTTGGTAAACAAAGAGTTTGTCGTCCATATACCGGATGAAAGCTATATTGAGGCTGTCAACGTGACGGCGGCGAGCTTGCCTCCTGCTGAAAGCGAGGTTGAGCTTGCTGGTCTCACACCGGTTAAAAGCACAGCCATCTCGGTTCCCGGAGTAAAGGAAGCGAGCATTCGTTTGGAATGTGTGCTGCAGCAGAGCATCCCGCTTGGCGGCACAAATAGCAAGCCATCAACAGACCTGATAATTGGAAAAGTGGTACACTATCATATCAGCGAAGAGCTGTACGATAAAGGGCGCATTGATGCTTCAGGATTAAAGCCAATCGGCCGTCTTGCTGGTCATGATTATATGAAGCTTGGTGAGCGGTTTTCCATAGAACGTCCCAAATAGCAGCGGATGCCTTCAACTGTATAGAGTTGAAGGTTTTTTCTTACTGGACAGAGAATAAGGGGCTCTCTCATTAATTTATGCTTGTCGAGAGGTTGAAAAGTGACTATAATGATTAATGTCACATGGCTCCGTAGCTCAGTGGATAGAGCGTCGGTTTCCTAAACCGTGCGTCGCAGGTTCGATTCCTGCCGGGGCCGCCATATCGTACCTACTACTTTTCTAAAGATGCATATGCATTTTTCAGGAAAGTTTTTTTATTATCGCGATGTAAAGAAAATTATGAAAATTATTATAACTGTGATAACATAATATTGTAAATATTTACATAAGAGGAGGCTATTATGAAAAAGGGATTTGGATTAATTCTTACAGGTATGCTGGCGTTTTCTTTGGCGGCGTGCGGAGAAAAGGTAGAGACAAAACCGGCGGGATCGGAGAACGGGACAGGCAGTAAAGAAAAGTCAGAGAAAATTTCCATCGTGACCGGCGGAACCGGCGGTACCTATTACCCGCTTGGCGGCGAAATGGCCAAAATCATAAAAGACAATGCCGGTTACGAAACGAGCTCTCAAGCTTCTGGAGCAAGTGTAGAAAATATGACACTCATCCAGGACGGTGAGGCAAACCTTGCTTTCACACAGACCGATATCGCAAGCTATGCCACGGAAGGGAAAGAGATGTTCAAGGACGGCAAGCTTGATAAGATACAGGCGATCGGTACACTGTATCCGGAAACGGTTCAGATTGTCACACTTAAAGATTCTGGCATTAAGTCAGTGGATGATCTAAAGGGGAAAAAAGTGTCTGTTGGAGCACCAGGAAGCGGAACATATGCGAATGCTGAGCAGATTTTGAAAGTTCACGGCATTACAATGGATGATATTAAAGCGCAGCACTTGTCATTTGATGAGTCAGCGGAAGGTATACAGGACGGCAACATTGACGCTGCGTTCATTACAGCGGGAACACCAACCGGAGCGGTTGAAGCGCTGTCGGCTTCCAAAGGTGTAACGGTCCTCCCAATCGCGGATGATAAAATCAAAGCACTGATGGACGAGCACAAATTTTATATTGAAAACACGATTGAATCAGGCACGTATAAGCTAGAGTCCGAAGTGAAGACAGTAGCGGTTTTGTCGATGCTTGTGGCGAGCAAGGATTTGAGCGAAGACACAGTGTATGAAATTACTAAGGCTATCTTTGAGAACACAAGCAAGATTACACATGCCAAAGGAAAGCTCATTAAAGGCGAGAACGCGCTGAACGGAGTGGGCATCGAGCTGCATCCGGGTGCGAAAAAGTATTTTGATGAAAAGGGCATTAAATAAAGAAAGGACATGGTCATGGGCTGAAGATTTTCTTTAGCCCATGTCTTTCTTATGAAAAGACTACTTTTGTATGCTTTAGTCATCAGTTCCCTGGCATCTGTACTATTCATTCCCTTCAGGCCGGCTTTGGTGTTTGAAGATGGTCAATCGGGCTCAGTTGTAGCATATGAAGGGCTAGGCAGCAGCAATAGATTTCAAATTAAATACACACACTCCATTCATAGAACACCCGTTATAGAAACATATATAGTGAAATCTGGATTCATTGTTCAGAAGTCCATCGCTTATAAAAACTTTGGTGTGGGAATGCCGGAAAACGCGGGAAAAGGGGAGCGGTTTAGAAAGGTTAAAGACATGTATGTGCTTGATCGGATGAACCGAGAGTTTCCGTATATTGATCTGCGGACAGGAAGAGTGATCGCGGATCATGTGCTGATCGTAAAAGGCGAAAAAAAGCATTTTTCCACAATCGTTAAACCGGGCACCTGGGTTCGAATCCAATACGGAAAAATCAATTTATGGAATATCTTGAAAGGTGGGAGCAGCATTGAAAACAAGTCAGGAGATGACAGAGCAGCAGCTGCAGGAACTGTCGGCGAAATATGATCCGGAAGCGGGATTCCGGAAACTGGCAGGGCCATTATATTGGATCGCCCTGGCTGGTCTTATTTTATTTTCTTTATTTCAGCTTTACACCGCTATTTTCGGCGTACTGCCTGCACAGATTCAGCGCACGGTCCACCTCGGATTTGCGCTCACGTTAATTTTTTTATTGTTTCCGGCTTCAAAAAAAAGGAGCTCTTCTGGGACGAAACGCGTGCCTTGGTATGACCTTCTGCTAGCAGCTTCGGCAGCGGTCGTAGGTTCTTATTGGTATGTGTTCATGGACGAACTCGTCATGCGGGTCGGAAGGCTGACAATGAATGACTTTATCATCGGGGTGCTGGCTGTTGTGCTTGTCCTAGAAGCGACGAGGCGTGTCGTCGGAATGCCGATTACAGTCATCGCTTCCATCTTTTTGGCATATGCGTACCTGGGTCCTTATATGCCTGGATTTTTAGAGCATAAAGGACTGTCCATCGAGCGAATCATCCGGACGATGTTTTTTACAACAGAAGGAATCCTTGGAACACCGCTCGCCGTTTCAGCGACGTATATCTTCTTGTTTCTTCTATTCGGAGCATTCTTAATTAAAACAGGGGTGGGAGAATACTTTAATGATCTGTCGATTGTTATCGCGGGAAGGCGTATTGGTGGGCCGGCGAAGGTCGCGATTTTCTCAAGTGCACTGCAAGGAACGATTTCCGGCAGTTCAGTCGCGAACGTTGTAACGTCAGGCGCGTTTACCATTCCAATGATGAAGCGGCTCGGTTATAAAAAAGAGTTTGCCGGTGCCGTCGAGGCAGCTTCCTCAACAGGAGGACAGATCATGCCGCCTGTTATGGGAGCGGCGGCGTTTTTGATGGTCGAGTTTATTGGAGTTTCCTATTGGGAGATCGCCAAAGCAGCGGCCATTCCAGCTATCTTGTACTTTGCAGGTATTTGGATCATGACGCACTTTGAAGCGAAACGGATTGGGCTTAGAGGGTTAGAAAAACATGAGATTCCTGATAAAAAAGAAGTGCTGAAAAAGCTGTACTTGCTCATTCCTATTGTCGTTGTCGTATTCTTGCTCATGTCAGGCATGAGCATCACGAAAGCGGCACTTTGGTCGATCGTGAGTGCCGTGCTTGTCGGGATGATCAATAAAGAAACACGCATGGGACCGAAGCAGCTCGCCGAGACACTGGCCGACGGAGCCCGTTCCGCGCTCGGGGTAGCGGCTGCAACCGCTGCTGCAGGTATCATTGTTGGAGTAGTTACGGTGACAGGTGTTGGTTTAAAGCTTGCGAATGGACTGCTTGAGCTTTCAGGCGGCTACTTGATTCCGACGCTGGTGCTGACGATGATCGCTTCGCTTGTTCTTGGAATGGGTTCGCCGACAACGGCTAATTATGTGATCACATCAACGATCGCTGCGCCGGCGCTCCTCATGTTCTCGGTGCCGGAGCTGTCTGTTCATATGTTCGTGTTCTATTTTGGGATTATTGCAGATATCACCCCGCCGGTCGCGCTGGCGGCGTTTGCAGCAGCCGGTGTGGCAGGAGCTGAACCGATACGGACAGGTGTAATATCGGCGAAGCTAGCTATTGCCGCGTTCATCATTCCATATGTGTTCGTTATCTCTCCTGAGCTGATGCTCATAGATACATCCTGGGGAGAAGCGGCATGGGTCATCTTTACTGCATTTGTGGGAATGATTGCGATTGGGGCAGGAATGATTGGATACTGGATGCGCAAGCTGAACTTGATTGAACGGGCTGGGGCATTGGCCGCCGGTCTGCTGCTGATCTATCCAGATGGCATTTGGAGCGGGATTGGACTCGCTGCATTTGCCGGTATGCTCGGACTACAATATTATTTGATGAATAAAGATAAACGTGCACCCGGTGCTGCCGCAACAATGTAAGAGAGATTGATAGATAAATAGAAAGAGACGAGACAAAACGCTGTGCGTTGTCTCGTCTCTTATTTTGTACTTTAAGAAAGCCTTCCAATAGTCGGGGTCCGGTACTCTTCTTCAATATGCCTGTCGCAATAGGCCTTCAATGAGAAGAGTACCGGACCCCGGTGTACGTATGCTAGTTCAATTCAGGCTGAGAATCGGTGTTTCTGTTGTATTGAACAACGAATACGGCAAGTGAGAGCAGTGTGAAAAGAATCAGGAATCCTAGTAGAACCATAGCGTTGTTCCACAAGTAGCTGTAATCGTTCAATGTAATCAAAGAGCGGAATCCAGCGTTTGAATAGGTAAGCGGCAAGTAGACGCTCAAGTTGCGCAGATTCTCAGGCAGCATGTCGATCGGAAGGTTGGATCCTGTCGTAGAGAGCTGCATGACGATCAAAGCAAGAGCGGCCAGTCTGCCGATGTTTCCAGCAAGCACGACCAAGAAAAGAACAATGGCCAAGAATGTCAAACTGACGAATATGGCAAACAAGACAAACAAGAAACCGCTTTCAATTTCGTAGTTTAAAAACGTCAGCATCGTGATTGAAACGAGTACCGCTTGCAGGACAGCGAGTGTGCCGAGCTGCATCGCTTTTCCAAAGAACCAGCTGAAGCCGTTAGCAGCCATCACAGCAGGCTTCTTGAAATCGATAACGAACGACATTAGAAGAATGCCTACGAACAGTGCGAGTGAAAGAATATAAGGTGCGTTTGAATCACGGTAGAACGGAAGCTTATTGATCTCTTCGCCTTTGACTTCAAGTGGAGATGAGAACATGGAGATCGTCTGATCACTCACATTAAGCTTGCTTGTGTCGTCCGCTCCGTTTTTTAATCCATCTGCAAGCTGCAAGCTGCCATCGTTCAGCTTGCCGGCACCATCATCCAGCTTCGTGACGCCATCTGTTAATTCTGTCCAGCCTTTATTAACAGACTGGTTGCCGTCATTGATTTGAACAGCACCCGAATGAAGCTGTGTGACACCAGATGTCATCGTACCCCATCCGCTTTCAACCGAACGGTTGCCGTCTTCAATTTTTCCAGCACCGTCTTTTAGGGAAGATACACCTTGAGTAATCGTACCCCAGCCGTTATTGATGCTGTTTGTTCCGCCTGCTACAAGCTTGGAGCCCTCTGCAAGAGCAGCTGCGCCACTGTTAACTTGTGTCTGCCCGGCAACTAAAGTCCCCATACCTTGATTAAGAGCCTCTGAACCGGCAGCTGCCTTTGCAGCTCCGCCAGCGACTAATGCAGCTCCTCCCTTTAAAACGGGTGTTTGTGCAGATAACTTTGTTAATCCTTCAGAAACTGCCTGACTTGTACCGAGCAGCTTTAAGAAGTTTGGATCACTGCCTAGCGCAGGATTTTTGGCAAGCATGTCTTTAAGCGCAGCTGTCACACCTTGTGAGCCAGCTGTCAATGGGATAACAGCCGCATCAACAGCGGCTACTCCATCCGCTACTTTTTGGCTGCCCGGTGCGAGCTCTTCCTTCAATCCCTTACTCAAATCGCTCGTGCCTTTTTGCGCGCTTTGCAAGCCTGACAGCACTTGTGCCGTTCCAGCCGATAAGGAGGAGGCGCCGTTTTGAACCTTCACAGCTCCCTCATTTAACGCGGCTACATCCTTCGATTTAGCCTGAAGGGATTGAAGCAGCTTAGAGGTGCCATTTTCCAGCTCTGTTGTTCCTGCCGCAAGCTTGGAGATATCTCCTGCTTTCGTCTGCAAGCCGTTTAAAAGGTCGCGTAGGCCGGAACTGAGTTTTGTTGTTCCATCAGCGAGCTTGGAGATGTCAGCAGATTTTGCGGTCAGTGACTCAAGCATCTTGCTCGTGCCGTCATGGAGCTCACCTGTTCCACCGGAAATTTTATCAGCGCCTTCATAAGCGGATTGAAAACCGGAGGATACACCGCCAAGGTTCGTGAACAAATTTTTTGTGTACGTTTCTGTGATTTTGTTGGAGAGCTGTTCACGAATCTGTTCAGTCGCCTTTTTGGTGACCTGAGCCGCCATGAAGCTTAAGCCTTCATTTTGGGTATAACGTAGTTCTGGTTTTTGCGGATTTTCATCCATTACAGATGCTGTTCGAGACGAAAAATCCTCAGGAATCTCAATCACCATATAATATTTCTGGTTTTTAAGACCTGATTCAGCCTGTTTTGCTGTAACGAAATCCCAGCCAAGGCTTTTGCTTTTCTTCAGATCAGCCACTAAGTCTTTCCCGACATTGATTGGCTCATCTCCTGACATGGCTCCTTTGTCGCTGTTCACGACGGCGACTGGAAGGTTGGAGAGATTGTCATACGGTCCCCAAGTTGGAGAAAGAATGATAAGTGCGTAAACGAGTGGAACAAGAAGAACCGCGATGACCGAGATGATCAATCCCTTTTTTGCTTTTAATTTAGCGAGTTCCGCTAAATATAAGTTCCAAGCAGACAATATGTTACCCCCTTTTATAGTAGTTGTCCGATAAAAATATATCGAATATTCTATATATTCCAAAATTAGGACGAATTTCCTGCATCAAACATCATGAATTGAAAAATTTCTATTTAGAATATTAGAAACTCGATAGTAACGATGATTAGCCAGCTGTTTACATGGGTATTTTGTTAATACTTGAAAGAAGCGGAGGGGCGTTATGAAAAAGACAGCTTTGTTAATCACAGCAAGCGCAATTCTATTAATCGGCGGCATCACACTTTTAACGGTAAAAGGAAACCTGCCTGCCGTTTTGCTGTCGTATATTACGTTTGGGCAATCTGAACTGAAGGATCAAGACGAAACCGAGCTGACGGCTATTGGAGATTCTCTTGCATTTGGAGTGGGAGATGAGGAGGGCGCAGGTTACATCGGTGATGTGAAATTCCGTTATGAAAAGGCGACAGGAAGGACGCTGGAACTGAAAGACTTTGGTGTGCCTGGTGACACGAGCAGTGATATGCTGAAACGGCTGAACCGAGGAGATTTTCTCGACGAAGTAAAGGAAAGCGATATTCTGCTTGTTAATATCGGCACGAATGACCTGCTGAAAGCGACGGATGACCTTCAAAATCTAGATGAACGGAAAATAGAAAAAGCCAAGATGCAGTTTGTGCGTAATATGATAGCTGCTTTTAAGAAGGTAGAGAACAACCAGCGGAACGTGCCCATTTATATCATTGGATTATATAACCCTGTGAAAGAAAATGAGAAACAAGAGAAAGTGGAGAAGGTGATTCAAGAATGGAACAATGAAACGAAAAAGGCGGCAGTGGCTTATCCTGCTGTCACGTTCATCGCGACAGATGATTTATTTAGAGGAAAACAAAAAGAAGTGTACTTCTCTGATCAGCTTCATCCGAACAAAAAGGGGTACGCACTTATTGGTGAGCGGGTTTTCATTATGCTGTCGAAAAAGTGATCAAGCATTTTAGGTGGACATTCTACTCTTTTTCACAAATAATAACAGTATCTGTAAAACAATTTGTGCAAAGGGGAACACAAAGAATGCTTGCTCAGGCACTGGATAGGATAGACAACGGCATTTATATGATTGATGACAATTACATAACGATTTTCGTAAATAAGAAATGTGAAGAACTGCTAAAAATTGACCGACATGACGCGATCGGCGTTCATATCGACGAATTTCTCTCACGTGTTCCAGGGTACAGACGTTTCCTGTCTTTATCCATGGAAAAAGGGGAAGAACTGCGTAAAGATAATATTGAGTATGTTTGGGAAGGGAAACGAAGAGTCTTTAACGCGCAGACTAAGTTTCTGTATGAGGGCGAAAAGCGTATTGGCGGTCTTGTCGAGTTTATGGAAGTGACAACCTACATTGAAAACGAAGAAAAATTAGAGCAAATCATTGATGACCTGGCAGCAAATATTATTCCGGTGATGGATGGAATTGGAGTTCTGCCTCTTCATCCGGCTTCTGGAAAAGGGCATGTGTCGTTTAACACAGATCATACTTTGCAAAAATCGGTCGAATTCGGATTAGAGCATTTGATTATTGATTTAACATCGATTACGGCGATGAATGACACGCTCGTAAATGAGCTGAGGCACTTGATCAGTTCTCTCAAACTTGTAGGTACGGATGTATACTTAAGTGGAATTAAGCCAAAGGTGTCTGCACAAATGGTAAGCTCAGGCTATGAACTCCCTGCAGGCAACCGCAACACATTCGCCCATTTAAAGCAGGTTTTGCACCATTTAAATGAAAATCGCCTCGTCTAAAACCTTGCCGCTGCAGGGTTTTATTCTTTAATGTGACAAAAAACATCACTTTTTTTTCTTTTGTGTGATCCATTTTAGGCAGATGTCCGTTAGCTTATATGAATCTACAAAAATAAAAGGAGTGTTTAGAATGAAAATGAAGAAATCATTGGTTGCGATTCCACTCAGCCTTTCTCTCTTAATCCCGACAGCAGGCATCGCAAGCGCGAACGGCCACGGCGGAAGTCACTCAGGGAATCATGCCGCAGGATCTTTAGAGGTATCCAACAAAGCGGTTGATTTACGTGCAGCACTTGATGCTCTTCTTTCCGAGCACGCTTACCTAGCGGTTGTGGCAATGCAAAAAGGGGCTGACGGCAAAGGTGATTTTGAAGCAGCCGCCGGTGCGCTGAACCAAAACACAGAAGACTTAAGCAAAGCGGTCGCATCGGTTTACGGTGAAGAAGGCGGAGCCGCGTTTAAAGAAATTTGGAGCAGCCACATTGGATATTTTGTTGAATATGTTAAAGCAACAGGCGCAAAAGATGAAGAAGCAAAGAAAAAAGCGTTAGCTGATCTGGACAACTACCGTGTGGAGCAGGCAGCGTTTCTTGATAAAGCAACAGAAAGCCGTTTAAAGGCGAAGGAACTGGAAGAAGGATTGAAGGTTCACATTAACCAGCTCGTCTGGGCGTTTGATAGCTATGTAGCAGGAGATTTTGAGAAAACGTATGATAGTGTAAGAGAATCGGTTCATCACATGTATGGAGTCGGTAAAGGATTATCGTGGGCAATCACGGATCAATTCCCGCAAAACTTTGACAGCAAATCTGTTGACACACCGGCAGCAGACCTTCGCGCAGACCTCAACCACCTTTTATCTGAGCATGCGGCACTTGCCATCTTAGCCATGCAAAAAGGGGCGGACGGTGCGAAAGATTTTGAAGCGGCAGCCGGCGCGTTAGGAGAGAACACAGATGACCTTTCAGCTGCCATCACTTCTGTATACGGCGAAGAAGGCGGAGCCGCATTTAAAGAAATCTGGAGCTCGCATATTGGTTATTTTGTTGATTATGTAAAAGCAACCGGAGCGAAGGATGAAGAAGGCAAGAAACAAGCATTGGCAGAACTGGACAAGTACCGTGCTGAGCAGGCAAAGTTCCTGGAAACAGCGACAGAAGGACGCTTAAAAGCTGCAGATCTTGAGGCAGGGCTTAAAATGCACATTGACGAACTGGTGAAAGCTTTTGACAGCTACGTGGCGCAGGATTATGCGACAACGTATCCAACGGTGCGTGAAGCATATGCACATATGTTTGAAGTAGGTAAGGGACTGTCAACAGCGATCGTTGACCAGCACCCAGAAAAGTTCGCTGGCAAAATGCCTGGTGACATGCCGAAAACTGGAATGGGCGGTATGAGTGAGGAAAACAGCACAAAAGGCATTGTGATGGGGTCCCTCATGGCGATGGCACTTGCAGGCATCCTGTCTGCACTTATTATCCGTCGAAAGTCGACTAACTAACTAAAGACTAACTAAAGAGAAATCAGGTGGTGATGAACATGAGGAAAACAGGGATGGCAGCGGCCGCAGCCGCAGCACTGATGCTGCTGACAGCTTGCAATGATGGTGGAGAGAAGCCAGAAGCGCGGATAAAGAGCGTCAGTGAAAAAATAGAATCCAGCGAAGCGATTGACTCATCTTCTGCCCCTTTGTCCCCGCCTGATGCTCTTAAGGAAGAGAACCTGGGAATCGTGCCTGTGTCGATTGTCATTCCAGCAATCGGTGTGGATGCCCCCGTTGAAAACGTTGGAGAGCTTGATAATGGACAAATGGGAGTGCCGCAGAACGTTGACGGTGTTGGCTGGTTTGAGCCGGGAACAAAGCCAGGCGACCGAGGCAGCTCAGTCTTGGCAGGACATGTGGACAGCAAAACGGGTCCAGCCGTCTTTTTCGATCTTGGTAAGCTCAAAAAAGGCGACGAAGTCATCGTGAAAGATAAAAGCGGTACATCGAGAACATTCATTGTAACCGGCAAAAAAAGCTTTCCTAGAAAAGAAGCTCCGATTGAAGATATTTTCGGATTCTCGTATCAGAGAAACTTAAACTTGATCACGTGCACAGGAGAATTTAACAAAAAAGCACGTACACATGAAGAGAGACTTGTCGTGTATACGGAGTTAAAAAAGTAGAAGAAGCCGCCCAATGCATGTGGGCGGTTTTCTTCTTCTTGTTCATTATATTAAATGATGACGTGCAGCGGCTAAAAGCAGGATGACCCTAATATTACCAAATATGGTATAGTGAAATAGAGGATAAGGGGGAGTCAACTTGAAGCTCGCTGGCAACAAAAAGAAAATACTATTCATCTATGCAAGTCTGGTCTTTGCTGCAGCCGCCGTATTTGGGGTGATGGCGGCCATAAACGATGGTTCACTTTTTCAAGCAACCTTTCATCAAGAAAACAAGCTGGAAAAGAAGGTGAAAGAAAAGGCGGATGAGCCAGTTTCTGCAGCGGTTCAAGGCGAAATGAATTTTCTACAGAATCTGAAAGACCGTACATATAAGGAAGCCGCAGTCTTTCAAGAAGGTGCGGAAAATGAGGTGCTGAACATTATTTCAAAACAGCATTCATATTTGAACAACTTGGTTGGATTTGGCGGAGCGGATGTGTTCAAGGCTGACTATGTTCAAACCAGTACAGGATGGATTGAGCTTAAGGAGGATATTGTCTGGCTGCGTGAAAAAGGATTTGCTGAGTCGAATGTATGGAATGATATGGACCGTGCACGTGCATTGATGCTTGTCACGATTCATTATGAGGATACGATGTCATTGCGTTATTTGCACCGCATCTTTCATGACTTGGATGTTGAATTGAATGGATACAGTGATAAAGACAAGAAGTATTGGAACGTGACCGACGCTTTTGGAAAGAATGGCGATAAAATACAAAACCATTTAAACGGTGCGAAAGCGGAATAACATGAAACAAACCTGGCAGCTTCAGGTTATGCAAAAGGCTGATTCTCGGAAGGAAGAGAATCAGCCTTTTGCGTTGTTTATAGCATTGCAAGCAATCGGCACAATGGCTTGTATGGGAGTTATGCTCTAATTCCTGTAAACGTACGGATCCTTTGGTTTTGATGTCGTTTTCCAGCTGCTAACTTTGACGTACGGTATTGCAGCTTTAAATGGCTGGTAATACATTTCGGAGATTTTTCCTTTTACTTCAATCCATTCGTCATCTTTAAAGTTAACGTCGTCCGGAAATTCGATCAGCATGCCGAACACACCTGAATCAGCGACACAGTGAATGATGCCGAAACGAAGCAGAAATACCTGTCTTTTGTTTCTCAGCTCGTTGCTGTTAAACGTAAAGCCATGCATCTGTATGTCTTTGCCAATAAATTCACCTGGAGCGTAATAGATCAGCTCTAGCCCTTTTAAGTAGTCTTTTTCGTTTAAAAGGATGGTGTCCTTGTTTTCAAAGGCTTTCTTTTCTTTGCCGATGATGTTTTCGTAGCCTTCCTCTCCATAATAGACGCTCAAGTCAGGTTTCAAGAATTGATGCTCTCCAAAATCTCCTTCATTTTCAACGCCTTTAAACGCAAATCCTTTTGTTTTCACTGTTTGAGAGTCTAGTGTGGCTACTGGGAGAAAAAGACCTGCAGCGACAGGAATCAGCAGGACGGTGTTAACGAGCAGGGAACGCCAGCCAGGCTTTTTCTCGTGATCGTGGTCATGCCCGCAGTCTGGCGAATCGCAGTGCTCTTCTGATCGGTCACCTTTACCATAAATATAGAACTGGACAAGCATGAGCAGACCGAGAAAAAAGATAGCAGAAAAAGAAATATACGCATATTTCATGTTAATGTATTTGCTGATGTCACCTGTGGCGTGCAAATGCATGAACAAAAACGTATAGCCGAGCAATATGAAAATTCGAAACATCGTACACACCTCCTCTAAAAGAATAATGAACCAACAAATACGAGCAATGTTACGTAGGTGATAATGCTGATTACAAGGCGCTTCTTAAAGGTGCCAAGCATCATGAGCGTATTTTTTACATCAAGCATCGGTCCGTATACAAGGAACGCGACGAGTGATCCTGTAGAAAAGGTCGTTTGGAAGGAAGAGGCGATAAAAGCGTCCGCCTCTGAACAAAGCGACAGCACGAAAGCGAGTCCCATCATCACAAGTGAAGAAGCGGCTTCGCTCTGGCCGATTTCAAGCAGGGTGGATGTTTGGATGTATGTCTGCATCGCGGCCGCGACCAACGCACCAATCACCAAATACTTTCCAACCGAAAAAAATTCGTCCACAGCATGAGTGAGTGTACCGAGCAGCTTTCGGCCAAACGGCACGTTCGCAGTACTTTGGCTTGTAGTGACAGGATGGAGCAATAATGGCTCGTTCTTAAATTGATAGGAAAGAATGATGCCGACAAGCGCGGCAACCAGCATCGCGAGACCACCGCGGTAGATCATCATGTCCCAAGAATTTCCGAACGCCACGTATGTAGAAAATAGGACGACTGGGTTGATTACAGGCCCTGTGAGCATAAAGGCGATTCCCGCATACATTGGAACACCCTTGGAGACGAGCCGCCGGACGATCGGGATGATGCCGCACTCGCATGCGGGAAACAGTGCGCCTAGAATGGTAGCCATCAAGACGGCAAGCACCCGGTTCTTTGGCATGATGCGTGCGACCATCTGCTCACTCACAAACATCTGAATAATGCCTGCCAAGAAAACGCCAATCAATACGAATGGCAGTGATTCTATTAAAATCGAGATGAACACCGTATTCATCTGAAGTAAAGTTTTATCAAACAATGAACACACTTCCGATCGTTATTTTTATGAAAAAATGTTGCTGAACATCGTTTAAAATCTTTTTCAATGCCTGATTCTTACCCATCTTTTTATTTTAGAATTGACTACAAAGACTTGTTCAATCATCAACTTTGAATCCATATTTGAAAAAGTTGACCGCAGTAGAATAAGTCAAAGAACCCTGCTTTACGCCACGCCCCGCGGAAAGCATGCACCTGTAACGGAGATCAACCACTTCGAAGAAGAAATCTTAAAAGAACTTAAATTAAACCATAATCATGACCACAGTATACAGCAAAATCTGTTCTTTCATAAATGCCTCGTGTGGGAAGGATATACTATAATAGGGATGAAGCTTTGAGGTGAGGGGATTATCATGATTAGAATCGTTGCAAAAAAAGAGAAGGATTTGCTGTTCGATCTGCCGATGGAACAAATAATGAACCAGGAGATAAAATGGTTTTGGGTGGATATCTCAGAGCCAACTCCAGAAGAGGCATCCTTGCTGCTGGAGTTCTTCCACTTTCATCCGCTCGCTGTAGAGGACTGCTTAAACGAGCTGCAGCGTCCGAAGCTGGAGTATTATGAAGACCATCAATTTTTGGTTGTTCATGCCATAAATGAGCAGACACTAAAAGCAGAGGAAGTGGATGTGTTTTTTGGAGCGAATTTCATCGTTTCGTTTCATCAGACTAACCTGAAGGAACTGGACTACGTTTATGAGTATGTGAAGAAAACAAAGAAACCTGACCAAATGAACCCGATGCAAATTTTATATAAAGTGATGGATAAACTAGTGGACACGTATTTTCCCATTTTACACAGAATGGAAGATACCGTGCTGGCGCTTGATGATGAGCTGGAACTGGAAAAGCCGAAGCTGATCAACGAACTCTTTGATATAAGAGGAGAGGTTCTCCGTCTGCGTAAAACGATTGTTCCTATGAGAGAGCTGCTGTACAGGATGCTAGAGTCCAAGCGGATCACGATCAGCGACAAACGAAAAGCATATTTTCACGATATTTACGATCATCTGATAAAACTATCTGAAACGCTCGACTCCATAAGAGAGATGACTTCAGATATTCGGGACAATTATATTTCACTTAGTTCACATAGGATGAACACCATCATGAAGACACTGACCGTCATAACGACCATTTTCATGCCGCTGACCTTTATTGCCGGAATTTACGGTATGAATTTTTCCCATATGCCGGAGCTGCATTATCGTTACGGCTATTTTGCGGCAGTAGGCTTTATGGTGCTGATCGGCATGTCGATGTTTTTATGGTTCAAGCGAAAAGGGTGGTTCGATCAGAAGTAAGGAATCCATGTAGTTTAGACCTCACCAAGCAGGGTACATAATAAGATAGAGATGCACCCATAGGAGGGATAACAATGAAAAGACACATCACAGGCGCCTACGAAACAGAAAGAGAAGCTGTCAGCGCCATTAAAGAAATGATACATCGAGGGTATGAATCCCAGCATATCTCGATAGTAGCGAAAGATGATGATACGCTCTCATCTATAGCTGACCAGACTCATGTAATTGAAAAGCGTGTAGTAGAGGACGATTTAGACAACGCGACCTATGGAACGATTGCCGGTTTTCTTGCAGGCATCGGTGGAGGCATTGCAGTCCCGGGATTAGGCGTACCGGGTGTCGGCCCGCTGCTCGCAGCAGGACCATTTGCATCCATGTTCACACATGATGAAAAAGATTTTAAAGAGGTGCTGCTTGAGCAGGACTTATCAGAAGAAGAAGCAGAAAAGTACACAACCGCATTGATCGACGGGAAGATCATTGTTATGGTCGACGAAAACCACACACCTGCCTGAACGGCGAGTGTGTGGTTTTTTTGTGAATATTAAGGTTTGGGGGTACGGTACATATTTTTACGAACGGCGTGATTTAAAGGAATGTGGAGAGAAGTACCGTACCCCTCACACAATTGGTGAAAATATTTTTTTCTGCTAAAAGTTCCCGCTATTAAGCTATTTTGATCATGCCTGTGTGCTTGAAATAATATAATTTTCTGAAAATGTGTTGACGGATTGAATGTTGCTGTCATATAATCCATTTCAAGCAATAAAATGTTTTTATCACCACCACACATTTAAATAGCAACTCTTATCCAGAGCGGCGGAGGGAATAGGCCCTATGAAGCCCGGCAACCTTTAAACAGCAGTTTAAAAAGGTGCTACATCCTACAGACACAAGTCTGGAAGATAAGAGGAGGATTCTACATAACCCTCTTCTTATGAAGAGGGTTTTTTATATGCCCTCTTCATAAACCTCATGTTACACACCATCTTTGTATACATTCTTCCGGAATTTTAAAAACACAAACAGAAGGAAAGGAGCTTCTTATACTTTAATCCGTAGTTTTCGCATAGGGATAATAAAATTTAAATGATAAAAAGGAGAGATTATAGTGGCTAATTCTTTTGACAGCTATGATATTGAAACGGTGCTTTTGCATGGGGGACAGTCTCCCGATCCGACGACAGGTTCACGGGCGGTTCCGATTTACCAGACAACGTCATATGTGTTTCATGATACCGATCACGCACAAAGCTTATTTGCGCTCGATGAGCCTGGCAACATTTATTCCCGTATCGGCAACCCGACGGTCGATGTGTTCGAGAAACGAATCGCTCTTCTTGAAGACGGAGTAGCGGCGGTTGCTACCTCTTCCGGAATGGCGGCGATATCGCTTGCGATCTTCAACCTCGCTCACGCAGGTGACGAAATTGTCGCAGCATCCAATCTTTATGGAGGCACGTACAATTTGTTTGCCATCACGCTTCCTAAATACGGAATCAATGTAAGGTTCGTTGATGCGTCGGATCCCGAAAATTTCCGCACAGCCATCACACCAAAGACGAAGGCCATATTCGGTGAGGTGATCGGCAATCCAAGTTTGAATGTCCTCGATATTGAAGCTGTTGCGGATATCGCACATGAAAACGGAATTCCGCTCATCGTCGACAGTACATTCGCGACACCTTACCTTTGCAAGCCGCTCAGCTGGGGTGCCGATATCGTCGTACATTCGGCGACAAAATGGATCGGCGGACACGGCACCGCGATAGGCGGCGTGGTCGTTGATGGCGGCCGCTTTAACTGGAACAGCGAAAAGTTTCCAGGCTTTACGGAGCCGGATAAAAGCTATAACGGCATCCGTTATGCAACAGACTTCGGAACATTGGCGTACAGCGCAAAATTGCGCGTTCAGCTGCTGCGCGACTTTGGTGCATGCTTAAGCCCGCAAAACGCGTTTCTCTTATTGCAAGGCTTGGAAACGCTGCACCTTCGTGTAGAAAAGCATACAAAAAATGCGCTTGAAGTCGCACGGTATTTAGAGAAGCATCCTGCGGTGGATTGGGTGTCCTACCCAGGCCTTACCACGCATGGAGCTCACTCTCTTGCACAAAAATATTTGCGCAATGGCTTCGGCTCTATCGTGAACTTCGGGATAAAAGGCGGTAGAGAAGCCGGCAAGAAAGTCATCGATAACATCGCGCTCTGGTCGCATGTCGCAAACGTCGGTGATGCCAAATCATTGATCATCCATCCAGCGTCAACGACACATCAGCAGCTCGGTGCCGACGAACTCAAGACAACGGGCGTAACAGAAGAACTGATCAGGCTTTCCATCGGCCTTGAGTCGGTGAAAGATTTGACGAACGATCTTGATCGTGCGATCCAGATTGCAACGGGAACTTCTTTTAATGGGAATGAAAAAGCGGAAGTGGCCGTGAATGATGAGGGCGTGATCCGCTGGGCGCTTCAATCGCCGATCTATCGAGCGACCGAAAACGGCCAGGAAATTCAGCGGCCGAAAACGCTCGCGGTTGTCGGGCTAAGCTCCAATCCTGCACGGCCTAGCCACAGGCTGGCACGTAAAATGCAGCGCCTCGGCTATAAAATTGTACCCGTAAATCCGGGAGAAACTGAAGTTCTTGGAGAAAAAGCGTATCCAGATCTCAAATCTGTTCCATTTCCGCTCGATGTTGTGCAGATCTTTAGAAGCCCTGAAGCGGCAATCGAACTGGCGAAGGAAGCGGTCCTCGTTCAGCCGAAAGTGTTCTGGCTGCAGGAAGGCGTTATTTCTCCAGAAGCAGCATCCATAGCCAAAGATGCTGGAATCGATGTTGTTCATAATCGCTGCACATATAAAGAAGCACAACGGCTGCGTGGAACGATCGCCACGTACGCTTGTGAAGTGTAAGCAGAGAGAAAAGGAGAGAGATCATGAAAAAATGGGGAAAACAGCTGCTGCTGACTGCGGCGGCAGCCTTCCTGCTCGCAGGATGCTCAGACAAAGCAAGCGGCGGGGATGAAAAACCGAAGACGATTAAACTGGATTATGCCTATTATTCACCAACAAGCCTTGTTTTGAAGAAGTTTGGCTGGGCTGAAAAGGAGTTAAAGAAAGAAGGTATTAAGGTAGAGTGGGTGCAGAGCCAGGGCAGCAACAAGGCACTTGAGTTCTTGAATTCTAAAAGCGTCGATTTCGGCTCAACGGCAGGCGCTGCCGCTTTTATCGCCAAGTCTAAGGGCGCCCCGATCGAGTCGGTCTACATCTTCTCTCAGCCAGAATGGACGGCTCTCGTCACAAAAAGCAGCTCCATTTCTTCCGTCAAAGACTTAAAAGGCAAAAAGATAGCCGCCACCATTGGTACAGATCCTTATATCTTCCTTCTGCGAGCATTGCAAGAGGAAGGTCTAAGCTCGAGTGATGTGGAGATTGTGAACCTGCAGCATCAGGATGGCGCAAACGCGCTTCTTACCGGGCAAGTGGATGCCTGGGCAGGGCTTGACCCGCATATGGCTAAGGTGGAATTAGAGTCGGGCGGCGAATTTTTATACCGCAACCCAGAATTTAACACGTATGGCACTTTGAACGTCCGTTCAGCGTTCGCAGAGAATTATCCAGAATACGTGGAAAAAGTGATCGCTCTTTATGAAAAAGCTAGAAAGTGGACGGATAAAAACCCGGATGAAGCAGCAGAAATTTTATCAAAAGAATCCGGGCTTTCACTAGATGTCGCAAGAAAACAGCTTGAACGCAACAATTTTGAACAGCCGATACCAGGAGATGATCAAATTCAGGCGATTTCCGCCGCTGGAGAGGTGCTGAAAGCCGAAAAAGTAATCAGTCCAAATGCTGACATTGAAAAGCTTGTTAATGAGCTAATCAATCCGTCATACGCGAAAAGGGCTGTGAAATAGTCAGGAGGATTCATGATGGCTAGTAAAACGGAGGTTTGGCAAACGGCAGCTAGAAAAAGGAAGCAGCCGTTGGCAATGGCAGGCTGGAAGTGGCAAGGAAGCTGGCTCGGGCTGATCATCCCGGTCCTTCTTCTTGCAGGATGGGAGATTGCGAGTTCAAGAGGGCTGTTTGAAGCTCATCTTCTTCCTGCACCAAGCGCTGTACTTGAGAGAGTAGCGGCAATGGTAGCTGAAGGAACGCTTTATGGTCATATAGGAATCACGTTATATCGAGTGTTCATCGGATTTGCCATTGGTACGGCGAGCGCTCTTGTTATTGGATCGCTTGTCGGCTACTGGCGGCTTGCCGAGCAGCTTCTCGATTCGCTGCTTCAGGCATTCCGCTCGATTCCATCACTCGCGTGGGTTCCCTTATTTATTCTTTGGATGGGAATTGGTGAAACGTCCAAAATCGTGCTGATCGCCGTGGGAGTGTTTTTTCCGGTCTACCTGAACACCGTATCAGGCATTCAAGGCGTTGATCGAAAGCTGATTGAAGTGGGGCGAATTTATCAGTTTACGAGCTTTCAGATTGTGAGAAGAATTATCCTTCCGTCCTCGCTCCCTAGCTTTATAACAGGTGTGAGAAGCGGGCTTGGTGTCGGCTGGATGTTCGTGGTAGCGGCAGAATTAATGGGTGCAAGCAAGGGTCTCGGCTACTTGCTAGTTGAAGGGCAGAACACGTACTCACCTGATGTGGTCATTGCCAGTATATTATTGTTTGCTTTGCTGGGAAAAGGAACCGATTCACTGTTAAAACTAGCAGAAAAGAAGGCATTGCATTATCAAGATAATCTAGCAAACCAAGGGTAAGGAGGGTCTGTGATGCTGGCTGTACAGCAGCTTGAGAGAGTGTTCAATGACGGAAGCGCTGGCTTTCGCAACATCAGCTTTACTGTCCAAGACAGCGAGGTGATCGGCATCCTCGGAACGAGCGGCTGCGGCAAAAGCACGCTGCTCAGGGTGCTTGCCGGACTTGATCCCAACTATACAGGGAAATTGAGGAATGCCAACAACAATGGCAAACAGCCTGGCATGATGTTTCAAGAGCCAAGGCTGATGCCGTGGCTGAACGTAAGAGAAAACATCGCATTTGGTTTGAAAAATAAAGAAGAGCAGTCTAAGGAAGTGCAGCAGTTTATCGACTTGGTCGGACTGACTGGGTTTGAAGAGCAATACCCGAAAGATTTGAGCGGCGGCATGGCACAGCGCACGGCGATTGCACGCGCGCTGATCACGAACCCGTCTGTTTTATTGCTTGATGAGCCATTCAGCGCGCTCGATGCTTTCACGAAAATGCAGCTGCAAGACTTGCTGCTGTCGCTATGGGAAGAGCGAAAGACGACGATGGTGCTCGTGACGCACGATATTGATGAAGCGCTCTATTTATGTGACCGGATTTTCGTGTTAAAAGGTCAGCCGGGAGAGCAGTATGCAGAGATTATTCTGGATATTCAAAAGCCCCGTCAGCGCGGCAGTGTGGAGCTGGCAGAAAGAAAATCGAACATATTAAATTTATTGGATGTAAGCAGGGCAGGAGGCGGACTAAATAGATGACGGCAACAAACTTACAGCCTGCTGATGTTTTCAGCAACCTTGAAAAAGATGGAGGGCGAAGCAATTTTTCGTGGGAGGCAGTAGAGAAACGGTTCAAAGGATATTCAGAGAATCGTGTGAACATGGCGTATGAGTGCGCTGACAGGCATGTGGTAGAAGGGCGCGGTGGGAAAACAGCGCTGCACTTTATTAATGAAAGGGAAGAATGGAAAATCAGCTACCGCGAATTGAAAGAGCGGACCGATCAGCTGGCGGCCGTGTTAAAAAAGCATGGTGTGAAAAAAGGCGACTTTGTGTTTATCTTTTTGCCAAAACATCCTGACTGTCATATCGCGATGCTCGCGGCAATCAAGCTTGGCGCAGTAGCAGGACCGCTGTTCGAAGCGTTCATGACTGACGCGGTGCGCGACCGGATCGGGGACTGTGAAGGAAAGTTTTTGATTACAGATAGTGAGCTTCTTACCCGCGTTCCTCGTGAAGAACTGCCGCACTTAACGACCGTCTTTTTAACGGACGGAAAAGGCGAAGAAAGAGACATATCGCTGCTCGAAGAACTGCAAAAGCCGCTTGATACCTCATCTGTTCTGGAATGGGTTGAGGTCGATCATGGACTAAACATCCATTATACGAGCGGCTCAACAGGAAAACCTAAAGGCATTATCCACGCTCACCGTGCGATGGTGCAGCAATATCAGACAGGACGCTGGGTGCTTGATTTAAACGAGGATGATGTGTATTGGTGCACGGCGCATCCTGGCTGGGTGACGGGCACAGTGTATGGCGTATTTGCACCGCTTTTAAATGGTGCCACAGTCGTCATTCACGGCGGAAGATTCAGTGCTGAACAGTGGTATGAAACACTTGAAAAAACGGGTGTGACCGTCTGGTACAGTGCGCCGACCGCGTTTCGCATGCTGAAGGCTGAAGGCGATGAGCTGCCCCGAAAATATGATCTCTCCCGCTTGCGTCATATTTTAAGTGTCGGTGAGCCGCTTAATCCGGAAGTGATATATTGGGGTGCCGATGTGCTTGGCCTTCGCATTCACGACACATGGTGGATGACGGAAACAGGAGCTCAGCTTATCGTGAATCTGCCGTCAGAAGTGATCAAGCCTGGATCGATGGGAAGGCCGTTTCCAGGCATTGAAGCCGCTGTTCTTGATGATTTTGGTAAAGAACTTCCTAGAGGTGCTCTCGGGCATCTGGCAGTCAAAGCTCCATGGCCGGCAATCATGAAAGAGGTTTGGCAGAACGAAGAGAAGTATAAAACGTATTTTCCGTATGAGAACTGGTACGTTTCTGGTGATCTTGCTGTGATGGATGAAAAAGGATATCTCTTTTTCCAAGGTCGCAGTGATGACATGATCAATTCATCAGGAGAGAGGATCGGACCGTTTGAGGTCGAGAGCAAGCTGATCGAACATCCGGCTGTTGCTGAGGCTGGCGTGATCGGCAAGCCCGATCCTGTAAGAGGAGAAATCGTGAAAGCGTTCATCGTGCTGAAAAAAGGATTCGCTGATACTCCTGAGCTGAAAGAAGAGGTGCGGAAATTCGTTCGCAGTGAATTGGCTGCTCACTCAGCACCGCGAGAGATAGAGGTAGTAGAAGAGCTGCCGAAAACGAAGATATCAGGAAAAATTTTGCGAAGAGAGTTGAAAGCCCGTGAACTTGAAAAGCTCAGTCCAGGCGCCTGATGTGACCATTCGGAAAGTGAAAATTGGCAGCATTCTTCTCGAAAGCGGAAAACAGCTTGATGATGTTGAGCTTGCGTATGAGAGCGCAGGCAGTACAACCGGTCCGGTCATTCTTGTATGCCATGCGCTTACCGGCAGCCAGTATGCGGTAGGAACCGAAAAAGAACCTGGCTGGTGGGCAGGGCTGATCGGGAGTGGTCAATATGTAGACACCTCGCGATACAGAGTATTGACGTTTAATGTTCTTGGCGGTTGCAGCGGGTCGACGGGACCACGGTCGGTTTGTAAAAAGTCGGGACAGACGTATCGAGCTGATTTTCCTCACATTTCTGTAAGGGACATGGTAAGAGCTCAGAAAAAAGCGCTTGAAGTCCTCGGTATTTCAGAACTATTCGCGGTGATGGGCGGTTCGCTAGGCGGCATGCAAGTGTTTGAATGGGGAGTGATGTATCCTTCATTCATGAAAAAGCTGTTTGTTTTTGCGTCATCACCATATTTGAGCGATTACGGCATCGCGTTTAACAGGATCGGCATCACGGCCATCTGCAACGATCCTGCGTTCAACGGCGGTGATTATACAGAAGGTGCTGTGCTGAAAGGTCTTGAAATCGCACGTATGGCTGGACTTGTCACGTACCGGACCCCTGCTCTGTTTGACGGACGGTTCCGCCGTGAAGAAGCAGATGACGGTGAAAGACCATATTATCAAGTGGAATCGTATTTGAATTATCAAGGAGAGAAGCTGGCTAAACGATTCGACGCTAACAGCTATTTATCATTGCTGTATGCGATGAATGCACACGATATTGGAGCAGGGCGGGGCGGCTGGGAACAAGCATCTAACACGATACAAGCAGAGTTTTATGCGTTCGGATTTGAAGGCGATTTGCTTTATGACCCAGATGTGCTCCGTGCTTGTGCAAGTACAGTTAAATCGGGACATTATTTTCACGTTGAGACCTTGTTCGGGCATGACGGGTTCCTAACGGAATACGACCGCTGGGGCGGTTATGTTTCAGAAGCGCTTGAAAACTAAAAGTCGGGGTCCGGTACCATTTGATAAGAAGATTGAATTGGAAGCATTCTCGGTAAATGGTACCGGACCCCAGCACATAAGGGGGTACGAATGACGGTTATAAAAGCAGCACTTCTCGGGTTCGGCACGGTCGGGCAAGGTGTTTATGAAGCAATCCAGACACATAGTGAACAGTTAAAAAAGCTGCTGGGAGCAAGTGTTTCCGTTGAAGCTGTTCTTGTTAAAGATATAACAAAAGAACGGCCAGGGGTGCCGCGTGAGCTGTTGACGGATAACTTTAATGACATTCTTTCTATACCCGACTTGCAGATAGTATTTGAAGCCATTGTCGGAGTTGAGCCGGCATTAGGTTATTTAAAGCAGTCTATTGCGAAAGGATGCCACATCGTGACGGCCAATAAAGTACTTTTTGCACAGCATGGAAATTCTCTGCAGCAGGAAGCCAGCCGGAAAGGAGTAACGGTAGGGTTCGAGGCGACGACCGCTGGGGGCGCACCCGTCATCAGGACGATCAAGGAACTGTTGAGAGTGAACAAGATCAGCCGGATTGAAGGCATCCTCAACGGCACATCCAATTATATTTTGACATTGATGAGAGAAGAGAATTATACGTTTGAAGCCGCGCTAAAGCTGTCACAAGAAAAAGGCTATGCTGAAGCGGATCCGGAAAATGATGTGGAAGGATATGATGCTTTAAATAAGCTGCTTATTCTCAGTGAACTCGCGTTTGGTGAAAAGCCAGATTTGTCTGTATCAGGGGTAGAGGGTATTACACGCATTACGTTAGAGGATATCCAAAAAGCGAAGAAGGCAGGTCAGCGCTATAGGCATCTTGTAAGCGCCGAAATGACCGAGCACGGTGTTGCTGCAAGCATCAAGCCTGTCTTGCTAAGCGAAGACCATCCGCTGTACAGTGTGGATGGCGTGCTGAATGCAGTCGCGATCACCGCCAGTCTCGCGGGCACAGTGACCATCAAGGGTGCTGGCGCCGGTAAACTGCCGACAGCAAGCGCCATGATCGAGGATGCAGCAGCACTTTCAGGTAAACTGCAAACGGTTCAACCGCTAAGTGCGCGCAGCTTATTTGCAGGTTAAGAAGTAAGCATTAAAAAGACCGCTTCAATGTGTGCCGTTATCTTTTGAACGGACACTTGAAGCGGTCTTATGCATTTAGTTGGATTGACGGTCACAATAAATGTGCATGGCATCTCTCATAAAAGCGGCAAGTCCTTTTTTGTGTTTATCAATATTCTTTGTGAATCGCGGATCATCCACATACAAATCACCAAGGCCGCGAAAAATATCAAGCGTGCACTCATAAAAGTGATCAGTGATCAGCTGTCGCCATTTAGCGATCACTTGCTGAACTACTTCGTCATCAGGACCGTGATCCATACGAGAAGCTAGGGTGCGATAAATTTCATCGCTTTTAGCCTGAATACGAGCCCAATCTTCTTTGCTGTATTGCTGTGTCTTTTTTTCTGATTCGGCTACGATGGTTTTATCGTATTTCTTTCGCACTTCTTCTTTATATTTTTCTTCGTGCTTTCGAATATCTTCCATGCTAAAGCTGTCGAACATTTCCTTTTCTTTCATAGTTGTTCCTCCTTCAATGGATCGAATGGTCTTATCCACCGTTTTAATAATGTTTTCAAGCCGTTCTTTTTTCTTTAAAAGAAGCTCTTTATGCGATATCATCGCTTCTTTTCGGTCAAAACCAGGCTGATCTAAAATCTCTTTGATCTGCAGCAGGCCAAATCCGAGTTCTTTAAAGAATAAAATTTGCTGCAAACGCTCCAGATTCGATTTGGAATAAAGACGGTATCCCGAAGCTGAGGAAGAGTCAGGAACAAGCAAGCCGATTTCATCATAATGATGAAGCGTCCGGACACTCACACCTGATAAAACAGCCATTTCCTTGACTTTATACATGTCACTCACCTCCATATATGTATCGTAAATCATCACGTAACGTTAGGGTCAACAAAAAAAAATAAAAATAATGAGGGGTCCGGTACGATTTCCTTCTTTCTGCAAAGTGACGCCTCTTAGCGAGAAGTGTACCGGACCCCAAAAAACCAAACCCCCCAAAAAAAAAAGACGCGGAAAACCCTCTTTCAGATTGAAAGAGGGTTTTCCGCTGTGTCATCGTATGGGAGTTGCCGCTCTTCGTGCAGTGCTTTTTTTTAAGAAGGTTTGAAGCGGGCGTGACGAACGCATGCAGCTTGCATTCAGTTCTTTAAATAAAAGCAAAAGCATTCAGTGGATTAGTATCCGCACCAGCAAGCACCGATAATGATTAACAAGATGAACAACACAATGATCAAAGCGAAGCCGTGGCCATAACCGCAACCTTTAGTTCCCATCCCTTACACCTCCTTCATCTCTACACCCCTAACATATACACCGTACAAGTTAGGCGATTGGGCGGATGACTATAGGAATAAGCCTATTTTTAAAAAAAGAGGTATTTCTTTTAAATATGGAGACCATACAAGAATAAATTGGAATCTTAATGGGATTTGTCATTCACAGCTTTTTATGTAAAATAGACAGTAACATGGCTTAAGAAAGGAGCTCTTTCAAACATGTGGCAAGAATTTAAAACATTTATTATGAGAGGGAACGTGATTGACCTGGCAGTGGGTGTCATCATTGGAGCTGCCTTTTCAAAAATTGTCACGTCGCTTGTAGAGGATGTCATCATGCCGCCGATAGGGCTGCTGCTAGGGAAAGTGGATTTCAGCAACCTGTACGTGAACCTGAGCGGTAAAGGCTACAGTTCTCTTGCCGAAGCGCAAAAAGCAGGTGCGGCTACCATCAATTACGGGCTGTTCTTCAACAGCTTAATCAACTTCCTTATTATTGCGGTTGTTATATTTCTAGTTGTTAAACAAGTGAACCGTTTTAAAAAACAAGAAGAAGTGAAAGAACCGGATACAAAAGAATGTCCGTACTGCCTTTCACAGATTCCTCTTCGCGCAAGAAAGTGTCAATGCTGCACAGCCGATCTTGCTGTTGAAACAGATGCATAAAACAAAAACGCGGTCATCCTAAATGGAGACCGCGTTTTATCATTTTTTAAACCGGTATGGAACGGTCGTCACGATCACATTTTTTACATAAAGCAAATACGTTCTCAGCAATAAGCTGGATTGGTTGTGCAGTATGTTATGCCAGCTTTTTTTCGTGATAAATTGCGGAATCAGCACGGTGACCGCATACGAATCTTCTTCTGCTTTAGCCGCCACAATATCGATGAACTTCGTTAACGGCTGTGTCACGCTACGGTAATGGGACATAAGCGTCACGAGGCGAATGTCTGGGTAGCGAGCTCGCCACTTTTCCTCCATCTCCAGTTCGCTTTCCCTGTCGAACGCAACATAAACAGCGATAACTTGATCGCCAATTGATCTTGCATATGTTAATGAATTTTCAACGACCTTCGTTATTCCAGCCACAGGCACAATGATGACGTTGCCCTTTATGTGAGGAGCAGGAGTCTGGTTATCCAGTCTTAACTGGCTCCCAACATCCTGATAATGACGGTTGATCCGGATAAATATATACACAATGATTGGAAGGAAGATGAGAACCGACCACACTTGAGCAAACTTGGTCACAAACAAAATCGACAGGACCGTGAACGTGATGACCGCCCCTACAGCGTTGGTTAACAGCTTGAGCTGCCACCCTTTAGGTTTGTCGCGCAGCCATTTTATGATCATGCCTGACTGAGACAGCGTGAACGGAATGAACACACCGACTGCATACAGAGGTATCAATTCCTCCGTCATGCCACTGAAAGCGACAATCAGTACGATAGAAGACACACCAAGCGTGATGATCCCGTTCGAATAGCCTAAACGGTCACCGCGCTGCAGAAACATTCTCGGCATATATTTGTCGCTCGCTAGATTATAAGCGAGCAGAGGGAAGGCGGAAAATCCGGTGTTCGCCGCCAGAACGAGAATCAGTGCTGTGGTTGCTTGGATGAAATAATACATCGTTTCCCTTCCGAAAATGGTAGAAGCGATTTGAGACACAACGGTTTCATCTGCCTTTGGCGATATGCCAAGGTAAAATGCTAAATAAGTGATGCCGGAAAACAGCACGGCAAGGATGATGCCCATTAAAACAAGCGTGCGTGCCGCATTTTTAGGTGCGGGATCTTTAAAGTTTGGTATTGCGTTAGAAATCGCCTCAACTCCTGTCAAAGCCGAGCAGCCGGAAGCGAACGCACGCAGCAAGAGAAACAGCGTGATGCCAGGTACGGCTGTGCCGACAGGATCATGAAGATCAGGAGAAATCTGCCCGGTGGCAATTCGGTATCCTCCAACTGCAATCATTGCAACAAGTGCGAACACGAATAAATAAACAGGATAAGCAAGAACAGAAGCGGATTCGGTCACACCTCTTAGATTAAGGATCGTAATAAAAATGACCAGAACAGAGGCGATGACGACATTGTAATCGTGAAATTCAGGGAATGCAGATGTGATTGCGTCAGCTCCGGCTGACACGCTCACCGCCACGGTCAGTATGTAATCCACGAGCAGAGACCCGCCTGCGATCAAACCAGGCGTAACTCCTAGATTTTCCCTAGATACGACGTATGCTCCTCCACCGTGCGGATACGTGTAGATGATTTGACGGTAAGAAAGAATAAGTGCTGCGAGCAAGAAAAGCACGCCTGCAGCGATCGGGAGCGAGTACCAATAAGCAACTGTCCCGACAACGGCAAGCACGAGCAATATTTGCTCTGTGCCATACGCGACGGATGACAAGGCATCGGATGACAAAATGGCAAGCGCTTTCAACTTGGCTAACTTTTGTTCACCAAGTGCGGAAGATTTAAGCGGTCGGCCGATCAATATTCGTTTTATGGTAGAAAACATAGTGCACCAGCTTTCTGAAAAATATTACTTGACGATTTTATCATACAGAACTTTATGTGTAAGCTGTTATTTAACAGTTGAATTGACAATTTTAGTTTAAAATAATAAACTTGTAAACATGTGTTAGTGTCATAATTTGTCGAAAGGAGTCAACAACATGAAAAGAATTGGATTAGCATGGCAGATTCTGATCGGGTTAGCACTAGGTATTGCGGTAGGCGCCATTTTTTATGGAAACCCTTCCGTACAGACATATCTGCAGCCAATCGGCGATATCTTTATAAGGCTCATTAAGATGATTGTCATCCCAATAGTCGTTTCAAGCTTGATCGTCGGAGTGGCAAGTGTAGGCGATATTAAGAAGCTTGGACGTCTCGGGGGAAAGACAATCCTTTATTTTGAAATAATAACCACCATCGCTATCATTGTAGGCCTAGCGGTTGCCAATATTTTTAAACCAGGTGCCGGAATCAATATGTCAGCTCTGTCAAAAGGCGATATCTCCAGTTACATGGGAACTACTGAGGAAGTGCAGAGCCACGGTTTTGCTGACACATTCATTAATATGATTCCTTCTAATCTGTTTCAGTCGCTCGCAGAAGGGAATATGCTAGCGATCATTTTCTTCAGCGTCATTTTCGGAGTTGGTGTAGCAGCGATCGGTGAAAGAGGGAAGCCTGTTCTTTCGTTCTTTCAAGGCGTAGCAGATGCTATGTTTTACGTGACGAACCAAATAATGAAGTTTGCTCCATTCGGAGTTTTCGCCCTTATCGGTGTAACGGTATCAAAATTTGGCGTACAATCGCTTATCCCATTAAGTAAGCTCGTGCTTGTCGTATACGGCTCGATGTTCTTCTTCGTTTTTGTCATTCTTGGAGCTGTTGCATTCATGTTTAAGATTAATATTTTCAACATGATCAAGCTGTTGAAGGATGAATTGATTCTTGCATACTCTACAGCAAGTTCTGAAACCGTCCTTCCTAGAATCATGGAAAAGATGGAGAAGTTTGGATGTCCAAAATCCATTACGTCTTTCGTGATTCCGACTGGTTACTCGTTCAACTTAGATGGATCTACCCTATACCAAGCAACTGCGGCAATATTTATCGCACAGATGTATGGAATTGACCTTTCCATTTCAGAGCAGATTTCACTAATGCTTGTTCTTATGGTAACTTCTAAAGGGATTGCAGGAGTTCCCGGCGTTTCGTTTGTCGTCCTTCTTGCAACCTTAGGAACAGTTGGAATTCCATTAGAAGGACTTGCATTTATAGCAGGTATCGACCGAATCCTTGATATGGCTCGAACAGCGGTAAACGTTGTGGGTAACTCGCTAGCTGCTGTGGTCATGTCTAAATGGGAAAGACAGTATGATGACCAAAAAGGCGCGCAATATTTGAACGAACAAAAAATAGCATAATGAGCAAAAAGACCAGTTCATCATCATTTGATCTGGTTTTTTTTTTTTTTTTTTTATGAAAAACTTGAATTTAGAGGTTAAGACAGGTAAAATGTTAAGAATTTAAATTTTCTGATTTTTTTAAAACGAGTTATCAAAAGGAATTAGGAAGACTCATCGAGAAGTAGCAGTAAAAGGAGGCTGATAATTTTGGAACATCTGTATAAAAAACTGGAAAGCTATTATGCTGAAATGGTGGAGATTCGCCGCCATTTGCATCAATATCCGGAGCTGTCTTTTCAAGAAGTACAGACGCCAAACTATATTGCTGCCTATCATGAGCAGCTCGGGCTAGAAGTACGAACGAACGTAGGAGGAAGGGGTGTTGTCGCCACGCTAAAAGGAGGCAAGCCCGGACGAACGGTCGCGCTGAGAGCAGACTTTGACGCCCTCCCGATTCAGGAAGAAAATGATGTTCCTTATGCCTCTAAAGTACCGGGTGTGATGCACGCCTGCGGCCATGATGGCCATACCGCGACACTGCTCGTACTCGCCAAAGCACTGTCAGAAATGAAGGATGAATTAGAAGGAAACATCGTGTTCATCCATCAGCATGCAGAAGAGCTTGCCCCAGGCGGAGCAATCGCCATGATTGAAGACGGCTGCCTGGACGGTGTGGACGTCATATACGGCACACACCTATGGACGATCCTTCCTTTTGGAGATGTCGGCTACCGCTCAGGGCCAGTTATGGCAGCGGCTGATTCATTTAAAATCAAAATACAAGGAAAAGGCGGCCATGGAGCGCAGCCTCACCGTACAAAGGATTCTGTTGTGGTTGGTGCACAGCTTGTCGGCAACCTGCAGCAAGTCGTCAGCCGCCGCACGAACCCGCTTGATCCGGCTGTATTGACAGTGGCCTCATTCGTTGCCCAAAACGCATTTAACGTCATTGCCGATACAGCGGAGCTTGTCGGAACAGTAAGAACGTTTAAAGAAGAAACACGCTCGCTTATTGAGAAAGAAATGGAACGAATTATCGGCGGAACATGTGCTGCTGCCGATGTGAGCTATGAATTTGATTACAGCCGAGGCTACCCGGCTGTCGTGAATCATCAAGAAGACACGGAGTTCGTAGCGGGGCTGGCTCCTCACGTTCCTGGTGTAGCGAATGTCTATGAAATAGAACCTTCGATGGGCGGAGAAGATTTTGCCTACTACCTGCAGAACGTACCCGGGACTTTTTTCTTTACAGGCGTACAGAACCCTAAATGGGACGTCACGTACCCGCATCATCATCCGAAGTTCGATATCGATGAACGGGGACTGCTTGTTGCAGCGAACGTGCTTGGAACGGCAGCTCTCTCTTATTTGAAGAAGGAAGCGGCCGAAGCGGCCAGCGAAATTAAAGCCGTATAAGGAATTCGAAGCACCGGCTCTAAGGATGAGCCGGTGTTTTTTCACAAGCTTGGGGGTCCGGTACGATTCCCGCTGCTTCCTTTACTGCTGCTTCCTGTGCGAGAATGGTACCGTACCCCATAACTTTTTTACGAGGTGAAGATGATGGCGATGAGCATTCATGATCGGACTGTGCTGCATAATGGTGTAAAGATGCCTTGGCTTGGGCTTGGTGTCTATAAGGCTGAAGAAGGGGAGCAGGTTGAGCGAGCTATACAACACGCTCTTCACGCTGGCTATAGAAGCATTGACACAGCCAAGCTTTATGAGAATGAGCACGGTGTAGGCAAGGCAGTTCGAGAATCCGGGATACCGCGTGAAGAGATATTTGTGACGACAAAGCTTTGGAACACCGATCAAGGCTATGAATCTGCACTTACTGCTTTTAATGAAAGCCTTGAAAAGCTTCAGCTGAATTATGTGGACCTTTATTTGATTCATTGGCCTGTTGCCAATAAATACAAGGAGTCCTGGCGTGCACTGGAGGAAATTTATCGGCAAGGAAAAGCGAAGGCGATCGGAGTGAGTAACTTTACCATTTCACAGCTGGAAGATCTGATGAGCAGCGCTAACGTGAAACCGATGATCAATCAAGTCGAGTTTCATCCTTATCTCACCCAAAAGGAACTGCTCGCCTATTGTTCGGAACAAGGTATTCAGCTTGAAGCATGGCGCCCTCTTGTAAAGGGAGACATCTTGCAAGAGCCAGTATTGCTTAAAATCGCGGAACAACATAGCAAAACAGCCGCTCAAGTTGTGCTGCGCTGGAACCTGCAATGCGGTGTCGTCACCATTCCTAAATCTGTGAACAAAAATCGGATTCGTGAAAATGCTGAGATCTTTGATTTTAAGCTCTCTCCAGAAGAGATGCAGGCAATCGATGGGTTGAACCGCAATCAAAGAAACGGAGCAGACCCCGAGAACTTTGATTTTTAATAAAGTGGTAAAAAAAGGATGCTAATATCCGTTTACTTTAGAGTGTGTTCAGGGAATAGATAGAGAGTAAAATTCTGTGAAAGGAAGTGGATCTAAGCATGAGCAAACGCATTCTAATCGTTGTAACGAACCATTCAAAAATTGGAGGGAACGACACGGGCCTTTGGCTTGAAGAGTTCGCTGTGCCTTTTAACCAGTTTAAAAAGCAGCAATACGATATTACTGTAAAAAGCATCAAGGGCGGTGATATCCCGCTCGACCCAAACTCGCTTGAGGGCATCAATGAAAGCGAATATAAAGAAGCAATCTCAAACCTGAAAAATACAAAGCCGCTCAACTCAGCGGATGCTCTCGGATATGATGCCATTTACCTGCCGGGTGGACATGGCACGGTGTTTGATTTCCCCAACAGCCCTGAGCTGAAAGAGGTTGTCAGCCAGATGGCTCAAAGCAATAAAGTGATCGGTTCAGTGTGCCATGGACCTGCGGGGCTTACGACGGCTGTCATGAAAGATGGCGAACCGATCGTGAAAGGAAAAAAAGTGACAGGGTTCACGAATGAGGAAGAAGAAGAAATGAAACTCACTGAAGAAGTGCCATTCCTGCTCGAAACGAAGCTTCGCGAGCTAGGTGCTGAATATGTACGAGGCGGCAAGTGGGAAGATTTCACCGTGGCAGACGGGACACTTATCACTGGACAGAACCCTCAGTCATCCTTAAGCACCGCACAGAAAATGATCGAAGTACTGGAAGCTTCAGAATAATAGGGAAAAATGCTGCCGCTGCAACTGGCAGCATTTTTGCTTGGCGTCAGCCAAGTATTAAGCGAAAAACAATAAAAGGACGATCGGCCATCTTCATTGAAGTGGTTGAATCGTCCTTTATGCTTTAGTTGCAGCAGCTGCTCTTGCTTGGTTTTGGTCCTTCTTGTTCGCAAATCTGCACTCGTGAAGCAGCCTCTTCCAATAATAGGATCTCGTTTTCCTTCACGAACACTCTTTTCTCTTTGTTTTCGTGCACGGCTTTTGGCCATATCCGATCACTCCTTTATTTACACATTGATACACGTGTGACTCTATTTTATGTAAAATTCTAGAAATGTGCAAACAGGTTTAAATCACGTGCTGTGCGGCAAAGTATAAAAGGTGTAGAGCAAACTAATAAAGGAGTGTGGAGCATGACGAAAATTGCAACAGTATTAGACAGCATGTTTGAGGATGTGGAATACACAGAACCGGCGAAAGCGTTTAAAGAAGCAGGTCACGAGGTTATCGTGATTGGATCAGAGAAAGGGAAATCGCTGCAAGGCAAACAGAAGGAAGAGGTGCTGACGGCGGATAATGGAATCGACGACGTTTCACCAGGAGAATTCGACGCTCTCTTCATTCCAGGAGGATTTTCTCCTGATCTGCTGAGAGGCGATGACCGATTCGTTCAGTTTACCAAAGCATTTGCGGATGCTGGTAAGCCAATATTTGCGATCTGCCACGGTCCACAGCTGCTCATTACAGCTGAGGCATTAAAAGGGAGAAAGGTTACCGGCTATAAGTCCATTCATGTGGATCTGAAAAATGCTGGAGCGACAGTCGAAGACAAGGAAGTTGTCGTGTGCGGCGGAAACCTTGTAACAAGCCGCCAGCCAGAAGATATCCCTGCATTTATAAAAGAGTCACTCGGCGTTCTTGAAAAGAGAACTTCAGCTGTTCAATAACTTTTCTGCAAAAAGAGGCGCCCATGCTGCCTCTTTTTGCGTTTTTCGTATGAAACCCCTGTTAGATAGGAAAAGAACACGAATATTGTAAAAAGATGTATGAAAAGGAGGGGCTTTTTTGGGAACGAGACATGATGCGTGCACACATGTGATGAGCAAAAATCAAGTGGTTGATGCTGTAACGAATTATTTGCAGAAAGAACGATACTATGTGAACAGGCTGAATAAAAGCAATGAAGCAGATGTCATGGCCGCGAACGAATATCACACTCTTTACATTGAAGCAGAAGGCAATGAAGAGGCAGCGTACAGCAGAAAGCTAGAAGCAGATTTTAGCTGCCAGGTCATGCGGCTTTTAAAGAAGTATGATAAAGAACCAGGCAGGACGCTCGTTCTCGCTAATCCTGACACTCCTTTTCTGCGGGAACGTGCATCCTCTTTAAAAGATGCGTTAGATCAGCTGGAGATCGTCCGTTTTTGGGTGAAAAAAGATGGTGGAGTGGAATGGGAATGATGAGCTGTCTTTTTGTTTTTTCCTGTGTAATCTGATACGTTCATTAGTAGAAGATGTAGGGAGTGAGTACTGATGAGCGAAAAGAAAGAATTAGCTACCTTTGCCGGAGGCTGCTTTTGGTGCATGGTGAAGCCGTTTGACGAGCTTCCGGGCATCCATTCCATCCTTTCAGGCTATATGGGCGGGGACGTAAAGAATCCAAGTTATAAACAAATTAAAACAGGTACGACCGGCCACCGAGAAGTCGTACAGATCACGTTCGATTCTGAACAGTTTCCATATGAAAAGCTGCTCGAGCTATACTGGCCGCAAATTGATCCGACAGATGATGGAGGACAGTTTATCGACCGCGGCTCACAATATAGGACGGCCATTTTCTATCATAACGAACAGCAGAGAGTGCTGGCTGAAGCGTCAAAACAAAAGCTGGCAGAGAGCGGCCGATTCAGTAATCCAATTGTTACAGAAATTATTCCAGCAGAAGCGTTTTACGTTGCAGAAGAAGAGCATCAAGGATTCTACAAAAAGAACCCTGAGGCGTATAAAAAAGAACGTATTGAATCAGGCAGAGACAGCTTCATAAGCGAAAATTGGAAATAAGAAAAGCCCGCGGAATATGCGGGCTTTTCTGCTTATTCTAATCTATTGGTCACTTCAGGCAACAGGTCGGCATGAAAGTTGCCGATTTCCGGTTGTTTTCGATCTTTGAAGAAGAGTGCAGCCATATAATCCTTGCTTGAACCTGAATGGAAGTGCCGGATCAGTTGATCAAGTTCTTGTGTTTCCGTAACCTTCACAGCTTCGCCTTGCTCTACCATCTTGTCAAAATACTCAGCGCTGTATTCTTTCGTATGATAAGGATCAGATGTTGGATCGGTAAGCTTATAAATGATGGCATATGATAGATCGTCCGGCATGATGCGTGCGTTCTTCATTTCACCTTTTTCAGACAGCCATGTTTCAAGCGTTTTATAGGAAGTCTTGAACTCCATAAAATGAGTAGTGTTATCGTTCAGTAAAAATTCAACGGTGGAGAAGGTAGGTGCATGCTCATTGGCTCCATCATAACGCTCATTGAACAATTCCTGCTGTGCGAGCTTTGTGAATGCAACCATATCTCCTGGGTCAGTTAAGGTTACTGATTTCCCGTCTAAGTTATTTGCCCTGATTTTAATCTTTTCCACTTCTTCGGCCTGCATGGCGGCAACGGGGTTGGTTGCTTTTTTGTATTCTTTTGACTGGATGATCGGGCGAAGCTCTTCTTTAAATGCATCCCGAGATGGCAGTTTAAATTCTCGAATCAGTTTTTCTCCGTTCGTTAATTCATAAGCGATAAACAGATAATCCCCTGGTCCCGCTGCTGCCAAACGGTCATTGCGGCTGATGATGCTTTCATGGAGCCGCTGGACAGAACGAATATTTTCTTTTGATGTGAGTTTATTGGTGGTTAGAATCTCCTCTTCAGGAGCTGCATACTCATAATAGCTGTTTAAAAGGTATACACTTTGAACGCGTTTCTCTTCCGGCACATTTTTCTCATAACCAGTCAAATCCAGCTGCAATAAGAAAAGAATAGCCGCCGCACCTGCTGCATACACAGCATATCCCCTCCAATGACTGGCAACTCGCCATGTTTTTTCAACGATCATGACAGCGATGAGGTAACCGATTAAAGATCCGGCAGTGTATCCAAAGAAAATCCAGGCTGCGCTGTTTTGGGTTTGCCCATAATAAACCCCGGCAAGCAGCATAAAGCACAACGTGATGCCGTATATGAAAAATGGCTGAAGCCCTCTAATACTGACGGCCTGCGAAACAGACTCGATTCTCCGTTTCTTATAAAGCAAGATAGAGGTTACATAAAGAGCGGCTGCTATAAGGATATAGATGATGAAATAAGATGTCTTTAACCCCTCTTGCATAAGTTCTGGAACCATTAAAAACGGAGAGAGGCTTTCTAGATTTTGATCGCTATAATACTCGACAGCGAATCCGTTTAAAAAGAAAGACAAGTTAGCGATGACAAGGACACTAATGCCGTAAGGGAACAGCAGCATGATTAGGGTAATGACACCCTGCACGGCGGTCATCCCGGTCAGCATGCCGACAAAGATGCATAAAATAAACGTGAAACAAGTAAACAAAAGTGTTTGTCCTGTCCAAAGCATGACATCTGAAGAAGAATAGAGCGGTTCTATACTGGACGAGCTGTGCATGAGAAGCAAGATGAAAGCTGTAATCAAGACAGGCATCAGGATAAACAGTAAACCAGCTGCTGTAAATTGATGAAGCAGATTCGTTCTTTTAATTGGCAGGCTGTGAATGAATACCGCGGCCTGCTTGCTTTGCAAATAGCGGAACAAAACGAGTGCAAGCAGGATTGGTGTACCGAACATGAACACTAATTGTATCTCAAAATGATAGTGAAAAAGCGTTTCATAGGATGGTATATAGTTTTCCAATCGCGTGTGATTTGTCATCTCTGTCGCGATGCGCAGCGGCAGGGCGAATAGAAGGGCGACAAGATAGACGATGCTGATCCAGCCGGCTGTGCGGAAGGTCTGGACGAATAGCTCTTTATTAAACAAGGATGTTCTTGATCGCATAGCCTCTGTCCCCCATTTCATAAATGAATATCTCTTCCAATGTCAGCGGCAGGATGTCATAGATGACAGGATCATATTGCTGGAATATACTCGTGATTTCTTCATAATCGCCACGTACGATCGCTAGCATGACGCTGCCTCTCTCTTCCTTATAGAGCAGCTGAATGTGATCAAATAATGTGGATGGAACCTTATTCTTGAACGCAAGCTGGACTTTATGTACATCCGATTTCAGGTCATCGATGTCTTTTTCAAGAAGCAGACTTCCTTTATGAAGGATTCCGATATGATCACACAAATCTTCTACCTCACGAAGGTTATGGGAAGAGATGATGATGGTCATGCCGCGCTCGGCCACATCCTGAACAAGCAGGTTTTTAATTTTCTTGCGCATGACCGGATCAAGGCCGTCAAACGGTTCATCTAAAATAAGGATGTCTGGCATGGCAGAGAGTGAAAGCCAAAATGACACCTGGCGCTGCATGCCTTTAGAGAGTTTATGGACCTTTTTGGAAGTATCAATATCGAACGCCTCACGGAGCGCTTCAAATCGCTCCTCGTTCCATCCAGAGTAAACATTTCGATAAAAAGCAGCACTCTGTTCAATCGTATATTGCGGAAAGAAGTACAGAGCATCTGGAATGAACACCATTTTATCTTTTATATCCAGGTTTTCAAATACGGTTTCTTCATTAATAAAAACATTGCCTTTGTCTTGACGATAAACGCCTGCAGCAATGTTCAGCAGCGTTGTTTTCCCCGCACCGTTCGAGCCGAGAAGTCCATATATTGAACCTTTCTTGACCGAAAGCGATACGCCGTTTAAAATTGGCTGATTATCAAAATGCTTCGTTAAATTGATGATGTCAATCATCATGGCTGCCCCCTTTAACCGCTTCTTCTATCTCTTCAAGCATTTTTTGCAGCTGCTCCATCGACATGCCCAAGTACATCGCCTCCGATAGCAGCCTTACAAGCTCGCCTTGCACCTTTTTGAGCTTTTCTTCGTTTGGACTTATGGAGGATGGGCTGACGAAGCTGCCTTTCCCTTTTATTGAGTAAATGTAGCCTTCTGTTTCGAGCTCTCGGTACGCCCGCTGAATCGTGTTCGGGTTAATGGTGAGCTGCTGAGCGAGTGTTCTGACAGAAGGAAGCTGTTCATCAGACTTTAAAATATCGTTAATGATCAGCTCCTTCATCTTATCAACAAGCTGTTCGTAGATAGGCTTACGGCTTCTTACATCAAGATCAAACATATGCCCCTCCAATCCGTATGAACTGTATTATTAAACTTAATACAGTTATTATAATATGTGCCTCCTTCTTTTGGTATGATTATTTTTAAAAAGTTCGGGGTCCGGTACTTTTTCACATTATCGTTGTAGTTACAAAACTCTTAGGAAAGAGTACCGGACCCCATGTATCAACCAGGAAAGAAAAGTGAGAATAGTACATCCTGCGCCGCACATACAACTAAAAGTAGAGCTGTGACAGGAGGAGAAAACATGTTTACTCGAATCAATAAACTGCTTATCGAGCTTCCGACACCCAAAAATCCGGATGCCAATGCCGCCGCTGCTGTTCAAGATCTGCTTGGCGGCAAATTTGGCGAGATGTCTACGTTGAATAATTATTTGTATCAATCGTTTAACTTTCGAGAAAAGAAGAAGCTGAAGCCTTTTTATGACCTAGTAGCAAGTATTACAGCAGAAGAGATCGGCCATGTGGAGCTGGTTACCAATACGATAAATTTAATGATTCGTGGTACAACTCGGCCTGGTGATGTGAACAGTGCTCCGATGGGACCTGCTAAAGATAAAAGAAACACTGACCACTTTATCAGCTCCGCACAGACAGGTTTGCCGTTTGATTCAATGGGCCGTTACTGGACAGGAGATTATGTGTTTTCAAGCGGAAATCTTGTGCTGGACCTTCTTCACAATTTTTTCCTAGAGTGCGGTGCCCGGACACATAAAATGAGAGTGTATGAGATGACCGATAATCCTGTTGCCCGTGAGATGATTGGCTACCTTCTTGTCCGGGGTGGCGTTCATGTTCTCGCATACGCGAAAGCGCTTGAGATGGCTACAGGGGTCGACGTAAAAAAAATGCTCCCTGTACCGGATTTGAGCAATGCGGCTTTCGAGACGACACGCAAGTTTGAAGCGGTAGGAATCAACCGAAAGCTCTATACCTTCAGTGACAAATATTATCAGGATATGGCATGGATATGGCATGGAAAGCATCCCGAGGATGGCGGCGATCTTGAAGTCGTCATGGGCACTCCGAGAGGCGGCCCGATACCTGACCTTCCGGAGGTGCCTGAAGAGTTCGCGCCTGGCATCTCGCAGGAAGATTTCCTTGAAATCGGCAGACGGTTGCAGAAGAACGCCGGCATCAATCCGCAGCAATAATTTATATGTCGATAGGGGTCCGGTACATTTGTCCGCAAATGCTGTGAAATCAGCGTAAGGCGGACAAAGTACCGGACCCCGGTTTGCGTTTCGTCTTTGTTTAAAAGAATCCTGTTGTGGTAAACATGATACATGTACAACTAACAACAGGAGGGATGAAGATGAGCGAAAGAAATAAGGATGTGGATGATAAGAACTACAAGCCGGAGCGTAAGGACAACGATGCTGGAGTAGAAAAGACGCACGAGCAGATCAATGACATGTTCAATGACGGCGCAGTTGACCAGAAAGAAAAGAACAAGAGAAGAAGCGACGAAGAGTAATGAGAAGCGGGGCATGTCAGCTCCGCTTCTCATTGCTTTTTTTCATCAACTGTTTAACGTTTTCTTTCGGGTCCCAGCAATTGAATGTATACTCAGGCTTCGTCTCATACTGCAGCCTGACACAATGATAACGCATGCCGTCCTTCGCCTTTAAAGACGCAAAATGAACACAGGTCGCACAGCAGTGAAAATCTTTCAAGGAAATCCTCCTCTTTCACCGAATTTTTAAAGGGTAGTAACAACGTGTGGCGAATGCATACGTGTACATCCATTACAATCAAGAAAGGAAATGTCAGGATGAAGGTAAGTTTTGTTATTCATTTTATGATTGGTTTTGCCGTATTGCTGCTCGGCTCTGTGTTCATTGAGAGGCTGACGGATCAAAGAATATGGAAGTATATCATTCTTTCCCTGCTGTTTGCGATCCTTACCATTTGGACGCAAAAAATGGAAAACGCAGCAAATAAAACGATTCCGTTCTGGTTGGGTCTTCTCCTATTGATCGTTTATTTAGCAGCCGGCATGTGGATGAATTCCCTGTTTATCGAAAAAGTTTAACGAATGTTCATATATAGAAAGAATATCTTGTCTATGTTTCCTTTACAATAGATAACAATGAGTAATGGAAAACTGGAGGGAATGTTTTATGTTAAATTCACCAATTGGACGGTTGCGTATTATCGGAAACCTTGAAGGCTTGTCGTTCATCGTCCTGCTTGTCATCGCGATGCCCCTGAAATACTTGGCAGACATGCCGATGGCTGTTTCGATAGTCGGAGCACTTCACGGCCTGCTATTCGTTTTGTATATTGCTGCTATCCTGCATGTTTGGCTCGTGAAAAAATGGCCTGTATTCCGCGTCATCCTGGCGATGGCAGCATCGGTCATCCCGTTTGGCCCTTTTTTCTTTGATGCGAAGTTTTTGAAATCTTACTAAGAAACCATAATTTTGGTTTCTTTTTTTTACAATAAAATTCACATAACTTCTGCCTTAATATTAGACACTAATGAAAAAGGTGGTGATGATGCTGAGGGTAATTTTACTATTTGTATTCATAGCGGGAGCTGGCCTTGGCATGACGATCGTGATGGATATAGTCATGGGCGTGGGTTTGCTTTACTTTGCTGAAAGGTTTAGGGAAATCCTTGAAACAGCTGTTGCTGAAGATTATGTCTCACTCTTTATATTGTTCGTTCCATTTTTACTACACATAACATTTGGGAAAAAGCAGCCAAATTAATGATCTGCTTTTTTTTGTTTGAACAAAATTGTGAGAAGAAGTAGAAGTGGTATGACAAATTGAAAAGGCAGGTGAAGAAAGTATGGAGCAGCTTCTAATCCTTCTTCAATGTGTGCAGAATGATTGCCCGCAATCAAAAGGGAAAGCCAGAGCACAGTCACGCAGACCGGATAAATCAAGCTGTTTTGTGAAGAGGCAGTAAATAGGCTTCTCATACCGATGACGGCGCAGAATATGAAGATGGTAATTTTCACAAAGCCAAGCAGTACGATAATAATAATCAGCAACGATTCTAAACGCTGAATGAAGTCAGCAATGTTAATATAGCCAACCGTTGTTAAAAGAGGGAAAGCGGATCGATGAGCAATGCTTTCACCTAATACTAATGTATTTAAAAACGATAGAGCCGCTAAAATAAAACCACCGCTTAAAATGGCGTAGAATCCCTTTTTTACTATGTTATCTGAGGTTTTTACATACGGCAGCAGCATCGTAAACGCAATCAGTTCTCCAAAAGGTATGGTTAATGTTTGCGGAAAAAAACCTTTAAACACAGGAATTAAGCCATTTTCAAGAAAAGGGCTAAAATTACTCATCTTCGGCAGGCCGTTTATAAATAGAAGAAAAGTGAGCAGAATCAAGGTTGATATTATAAAGAATATAAAGACTTCTGTCATACGTGCCAGTACCGGAAAGCCTTTATATAATGCATAAATGATGGCGATCATCATAGCCGATCCGACCGTCAGGAGCGAGGTTTGCTGGTAGGAGGAAATGACAAGAAGTTCTTCAAAATCTCTCAAAACCCTTGCAGCCATATAGACAAAATAACCTACATATATAACCGTAAGAAAGCTGCCAAGTGCGTTTCCCCAATACAATGAAAAAAGCGAGGTAAGGGGCATATTGCTAGAGCGGGCAAAAAGTTTTGAATACAGTAGAAATAAGAGCAGTCCCGTTGTCGTTCCCGCTAAAAAAGAAAGCCACGCATCTTTTCCTGCATCAGAAGCAGGATTGATGAGAATAGCACTGCCAAGAAGAAACATCACCATCGTTGTGTATAACTGAAATCCAGTTATTGTTTTTATCACGTTAAGTTTCCTTTCTAATAAGGATATGCCTCGATCCTCATTCCAGTATTACGGAATTTTACTTCCGACTTCACATGGATATCTGCCGCTGCAAACACGTCGTTCCAGTTGTTTTTCAGCTTTTTCCAGTCTTTGGGGTTTTGTCTGTGGAGGGTGTCCCCGAAACCGTAAACATCGGTTTTCTTTTGCTGAGCTTTTTTAATTCCTCCCCTTATTTCTTTCATCACCAGCTTTTCTGCGGAACGTTCAATTTTTTCAATGACAGTCCCCTTTTTGATATTAGGATTACACATCATCTCGTCAATTCGCCCTTTCATGCTTACCTTTATCGTGATTAATGGCCGCCTATTAGTATTTATGACTTTGATGTCAGCATGTGATCGAGTCATGACAGCGGAAATGTAATTACCATCTGTTGAGTTTAAACATGGGATGCTAAGGTTTGTCTCTTTTAGCTCATTCCTTACAATCTGAACGCTCCTGGCATCTTGCTTATCAAGCCAGCCAATCAGCTTGCCTTTTTTAAAGATGCCCATACCGTTCAAATACTGGTAATCATTCTTTAGGGTTTCATTGTTTTGAGCAGTTGCACCTGTTCCAGAACGTTTTTTTACTGTCACGCCATTCAATACTGGTTCTCTGCCTTTACTTGTGAGCGCTTCAATGACTTCATAAATATGCATGTTCGAGTTCTCTCCTAGCATTCCGGAAGTAGAGGCTAGCTTGTTTGCAATGGAAACAGCAGGCGTCTTGTCCATGGAAGGGATTGTGTTCATAACATCAAACACAGAGCTGTCGCGTGCGAGAACGACAGGAATGTTCACCCTCACTTTGGAATCTCTTTCAAGTGCGTCGAAGATAAAGTTTAGTCCTTGTTTTCGTGCCAAGTTCTCACCTATCACTAAGAGCGCAATTTGAGAATAGGTAATCTCACGTGAGAACTTCTTAGAAATGTTTCGTGCAGCTTCAGTAATCGTACGGCCTCGGCCCACAATGCTAATCACTGGGAGAGAAGAGCCTGATGCGCCCATTGTTGGAGACATCCCGGATGGATTGACTACCTGCAGGATAAGTTCATACTCTTGTTCAGCTTCAAGATAATCCACGCCAAACCCAATTGCGATTCCAAGATTAGTTAGTTCTTTGTAATCTGAGCAGCCTGTCAGTGAAAAGACAACCAAAAGGCTAATGATGGTTTTTTTCACTTTGCAGGTCCTCCTTCATTTTTGTTTGAGTTATTGGCGATTAAAGAGAAACGCAAGAATGCATCTTTTTGTTTCTTCCATTGGAATGGGCTCATTGGGGTGAAATAGGGAACCCCAAAAGAATGAAGCCCGCACATATGCAAAACGATTATTATGGTTGCCAGCATAATTCCGTATAAACCAAAATAAGATCCCGCCAGCAATAAAATAAACCGCAGCAGTCTCGCCGAAATCGCCATGTTGTAATGTGGCATAGCAAAGCTGGCGATAGCTGTTAGTGAAACAATAATTACGATGGCGGCTGAAACGAAGCCAGCTTGAACAGCAGCTTGTCCGAGAATTAACGCACCAACGATCGACAAGGCGCTTCCTACAGCCCGCGGCATTCGAATTCCAGCCTCTCGCAAAATTTCGAACGCTAACTCCATCAGCAGCGCTTCTACAATGACTGGAAACGGAACTCCTTCACGCTGTGACGCCAGACTGACAAGTAAAACGGTAGGAACGAGAGATTCATGATGAGAAATCAGCGCTACATACACAGCAGGAGCATAAAGCGCCATAATAAACGCTGCAAAACGCAGCAATCGTAGAAATGAGCCAATGTACGCATTCTGATAATAATCTTCAGGTGATTGAAAAAATTGCAGAAAAACCGAGGGTATGAGCAGCACATATGGCGTTCCTTGAATAAGGATGGCTACTTTACCGTCAAGCAAGTTTGCTGTAACAACATCCGGCCGTTCTGTATTCATCATTAATGGAAAGACCGTAGGGTTTTTATCCTTTATTAGTGCTTCGATATATGCGGACTCTAAAATACCATTAATGTGAATCTGATTCAGTTTTTCTTCCAGGTCGTGTAATACAGCTTGGTCGACCATGTTAGCTAAATACATATAAGCAAGGTTTGTCTGAGTGACGGACCCAATCTTTTTTGAACGGACTCTAAGCTGCGGCGTTTTCATTCTGTCACGCACAAGGGCTATATTTGTGTTTAGACTCTCGGTGAATCCGTCTTTAGGGCCTCTTATTACGGTTTGAGTCGTGGGCTCAGATATACTTCTTGTTTCGGGACCTCGGGTACCGGCGGACAATATCGTGCTGCAGTCATCCAGTATGATAAGAGTATTTCCTGACAAAAGTTCAGACAGAGCCACATTAAGTGTGTTTGCATGCGATAGGGAAGTGGTGGTTAACGCCTGCACGATGGTAGATAAATTGTTGCCGGACTGGCCAGCCTGAAGAGCTGTTAGAGGTGCGATGACTGATTCTGAAACACGCTGTTCATCTGCTAATCCTTCAATCTGCATGATGCAGACAGAGATCTTAGCATGATCTTCCGTTATAGATATATTTCTTATGACAATATCGGAACTATCACCTAGCGTATTAAAGATTAGGCTGGTTGATTCCTTTAAAGAAGCGGGAATGTCGATATGTTTCAGCTTATCCAGGTCGCTTATGCTTACGCTCAAAACTCATCCCCCTCTCATATATTGTTAGGTTTCCAAGCATGTCAGGGAATATTCACAGTAAGGCTTTCTCGTAAGGCAGCAATGCATTATGTAGCATTAAGATTAAGGAAAAGAAGGCACCCTATATGCATATGAAATCCGCATGTCACATACTAAAATATAGAGATTAAAAAACACCATTCATTTTGGATTATCAAGATTTCAACATCGGGTTCATTAAAATGAAATGAATGGATGTAGCTGTTTTCTGTTTACAAGCCAGTTGGCAAGGGAAGTGTTTGATAATCATTAAGTTTAGGAGTGGTGCCATGAAAACCTTGAACAAATTTTTGCTGTCAAAGGAAGATATGACGAATCCAGAAATGGTTCCGGAGTGGGTGATAGAGGAATATAAGACGTTCAACAGCGTCGTGACGAACCCAACGTTCCCCTGCTATTTCGGCATGAGCGCTGAAAACAAGGGAGAGCTTCGCTACGCGTATGTCACAAAAGAGGATTGGTCTAACCTGCCAAAGGCGATAGAGGAGTTTATCTTATTGTTTGATGCTCCTAAGCTGATTCGGCACGGTCTCTTCGTTTTCGTAGAACCGGAAACCGAAGAAAAAGGCATCCCCTACTACCGGGAGTACTTTTGGAACATGCTGCAGTACTTGCATACGGTGGATGAAAAGCCGTGGCCGCAGGATTACCCGACAGATCCGGATCATCACCTGTGGGCGTTTTCATTCGCTGGCGAGCCTTTTTTTGTATTCGGCAACACACCTGCATATAAGCAGCGCAAAACGCGCGACCTTGGAAACAGTCTGGTGCTTGGGTTTCAGCCGCGACGTATATTTGAAGGGCTTGAAGGAACGTCCAAGGGCGGTATCATGAGCCGGGAGAAAGTGCGCGAGCGAGTAGAGAAGTGGGATAATCTTCCGAAGCATCCTAACATCAGCCATTATGGCGATCCTGAGCATCGCGAATGGAAGCAATATTTTATCGGCGATGACATTGAACCCATTCAGGGAAAATGCCCGTTTCATCATAAATCAGAAGATTAAAGTGAAAAAACAGCCCGGGAAGAGGGCTGTTTTTCCTTATGCTGCCTATTGCTTGGCCATAAGCTTATACCCGATGGAGGAGAGTTCGGGCAAGTAATTCTTTTCTGTGACACAAATGGAATCATCTTCAATTCGGCAGACGACAACTTGATTTTGATCGCAATGGCAAAGAGCGCCGACAAACGATTCGAACTCTCTTCCTGCGATTTTTTTCTCGCCAATCAGCCACATTCGGTTCCAAGACAGATGAGCAGCCATGTTATCACATCACCTCCACAGTTTATATAAAGAGTCTTACCCGTTCTCTTTAAAATTAATGTTAAAGTTGTGTATCAGAAAATAGGTGTTACGACACATCCAGCATCTTAATGACTTTAGCCGGATTGCCCCCGACCACTGCATTGGCAGGTACATCCTTCACGACGACAGCTCCTGAGGCGATGATGGCGTTATCTCCAATGTTCACGCCAGGATTGATAACAGCACGTCCGCCGATCCAAACATTGTTTCCAACGGTGACTGGTTTGCCAAACTCTGGCCCGGCTGCCCGCTCAATGGGATTCGTGGGGTGTGAAGCCGTATAAATATGAACGCCTGGTGCCAACAGGACATTATCTCCGAAGGTAATCCTGCAAACATCCAGCATTACACAATCAAAGTTAGCGTAGAAATTCTGTCCAAGGTGAATGTTGTACCCATAATCACAGCGAAACGTCGGCTCGATATAAACGCTTCCAGCAACAGAGCCGAACAGCTCCGTTAAAAGTGACGTGCGTCTACTTTCCTCCGACTCAGCTGTTTCATTAAAAAGGCGGGTCAGCCTTCTCGCGTTTGCCCGTTCTTTTAGCAGCAGTTCGTCTGAAGCGAGGTACATTTCCCCATCCATCATTTTTTCTTTTTCTGTTTTCATCTTGCACCGCCTGCTCTTTTTGAAGAATTGTAACGCATAAACCAAATTATTTAAAGAATGAAGGTGAGGAATGTGGGAGAGAATGGTGATAATAACATGCCGCCGTACGTTAATTTATTGGGAATTAGGGAACAGTTCCATAAGAAAACGTTTGGAGGCCTGACCATGTCACTTTTGTTAAAACGAGGGAAAACAATGACAGTACACAACGAATACGATCCACTAAAAAGTGTGATTGTATGTCCGCCTTTATTCATGAAGATACATGAAGTGATCAACGAAACACAAAAGCACTTTATTGAAGAAAACATTAACCGAGATGTGGCCATTGCCCAGCATCAGCAGTTTGTACAGAAGATGGAAGAACACGGTGTAGAAGTCATCAGCCTGCCTGCCGTCCGAAACTTTCCTGAGCAGGTGTTTACGAGAGATATCGGATTCACACTCGGCAGCACGATTTTTATCTCTGAGATGGAGAGCGAGATCCGACGCGGAGAGGAACAGGTGTTTAAGAGCTGGCTTGAAAAGCAGCAGGTCAAGCTCTATGACTTAAAGGGTCAGCCGATCGAAGGTGGAGATGTCATCATTGATGGACGAACCATCTATGTTGGCATCAGCAACCGAACGACCAAGGAAGCGATTGATAACCTGCAGACCGTTCTGCCTGATTATGAGGTCATACCCGTTCCCTTTACTGAAAAATACCTTCATCTCGATTGCGTGTTCAACATTCTTTCCCCATCTGAAGCGCTCATTTTTCCTGGAGCATTAGAGCGAAAAGAATATAAGATGTTCACTTCTCGATTCGACTGTATCGAAGTAACGGAAGAAGAGCAGTTTACGCTCGGAACGAACGTTTTATCAATCGGTGATAAAAAGGTATTCAGCCTGCCAGTGAACAAAAATGTGAACAGTGAGCTAAGAAAGCGTGGGTACGAGGTTATCGAAGTAGATATTTCCGAAATCATTAAGTCAGGTGGATCATTCCGCTGCTGTACATTGCCAATCTTAAGAGACGAAGCGTAAAAAGAGCATGCCGTTTAAATTCAATTAAACGGCACGCTCTTTTTATTTTTAACAGCGTTTGGATAATGGTGGGGGTCCGGTACTCAAACGTTTAAACGCCTGAAGATATATCGATTAGCTGTTTTAAGTACCGGACCCCAGATACCCCAGATAATATATACCAGAAACCAGTAAAGAGAGAAGGCCGAAGCAAGCTGCTGCTAAAATAATGGGGTTAACGATTGGCCATCTGTTCTCAACAGGCGCTTCATATCCATTTCCTGCTCTTTGATAAGCCGTATATTGGCCGGTTTTGGTTTTAATGTTTAACAAAAACAGCAGCAGCACAGAAAAGGTGAGAACTCCGATTGTAAACAAGGCATCGATCCAAAAGTATTGATAGGTGTAGCTCAAAATAAAAACGAAAAATAATTCCACCATTATGGTAAGCCAAAATCTTGCATGTTTCACTACCGACAGCTCCTTTGTTAACATTCTCATTATTTTAGAGTAGATTTCGTGAAGGTTTTGAATATCTCCTTTAACTGCGTATTCTTTTTCCATTTTTTGCAGAGCATATTATTTAGGGTGACGGGAATACATACTAGAATGCCTGACAGCACCAAAGAATGGAGAGAATGCATGAAACCGATTATTGGCATTACAAGTTCAACACAGAAACACAATGGTCTAGACAGTGTAAGTGTTCATCAAAAATATGTGGATTCCGTTATAACAGCGGGAGGGATTCCGTTCGTTCTTCCGATTGGAAATCGAGAGACGGCCAAGAAGTCTGCTGAGTTTTGTGATGGTATCCTGTTAAGCGGAGGAGAAGATCTCAATCCCGTAAGCTATGATGAGACGCCTCATCCTGATGTTGGGAAGGTCAACAGCAAACGAGATGATTTTGAAATTGCGCTCGTAAAGTACACGAGAGAACAGAAGAAACCCATCTTTGCAATATGCCGCGGTATCGCGAGTCTGAATGTGGCACTTGGTGGAAAGCTGATCCAAGACGTTCATAGTCAGCTAGAAAAAAGCATCAAGCACTACCAAGAGGCTGCAAGAGGTGAGGTCACTCACCATGTCAAGGTAGAAAAGGAAAGCCTGCTTCACGAAATTACAGGCCAAGATGAGCTGCAAGTAAACAGCTTTCATCATCAAGCGGTAGGGCGACTGGCGGATGAGTTAAAGGTGTCAGCCAAAGCCCCTGATGGAGTCATTGAAGCGATAGAAGGTAAGAGCCGGAATCCGATGATGCTTGCGGTACAGTGGCATCCAGAAGAGATGGCTCATGAAAACGAAGACATGCACAAACTATTCAAAGCGTTTGTGCAAGAAGCCACAAAACCTTAAGCCATTTTAAGCGAATCTGAACACACCTTTTCCAAGGTGTGTTTTTTTTGTGCTATATTCTGGGGTCCGGTACACCAACTTATTGTAACTTAACGGAATAAAGAATTTTTGGATTGTGTACCGGACCCCTCTAACCTCTAAAATTCCAAAAAGTTGTTAAATTAGTCACATCCGTTTGGACTTTGTTTGCGTTAGTATAAGTAATGAACATAGGAAACGGAGTGATAGCGTTGACGTATCGGCAAATTAAGTGGCTTATCCTGCTGCTGCCGGCATTTTCGGTAGGTCTTTGGGAATATGTAAGACATACGGTTCTTGAACCGTATTTGTCCATGACGATTGGAAACTATGTTTCTGGGGCTCTCGTTTTTATAGTGACACTTTACTTTTTGAACAAGCTTTTTAGCTTGCTGGAGAAAACACAAAGTGAGCTTCAAAGAGAGCGAGAGGAAAAAGCTGTACTGGAAGAGAGAGAGAAAGTTGCTAAAGAATTGCATGACGGCATCGCACAGTCATTATTCTTCTTATCTGTAAAATTGAACAAACTTGGCAATAAACATAACTTATTGGAAGAGGAAATGTTTTCTAACCTGAAGCAGACTCTGCAGCATGTACACGAAGATACACGACAAGCGATTCAAAGCTTAAGGCAGCCAGAGGAATGCGCCCCTAAATTATGGACAGAAAACATGGATGTATTCCTTAACGAGCTTGAGCGCGACCATCAGGTGACGATCCATCGTGAATGGAACTTGACCGAACACGATCTCGGTCCAAAAGATAAAATAGAGCTGTTCGCCTGTGTGAAAGAAGCATTGGTAAATGTGATTAAACATGCTGAAACAAACGAGGCATGGGTCAACGCATCACGGAATGATAAAGGATGGATCTGCTCGGTTTCGGACAATGGAAAAGGATTATGCGGCAATGAACACAATGGCGGCTATGGCTTGAAGATTGTGAAAGACCGTGCAGCCTCCATGGGGTGGTCGTTTGAACTATTCAAGAAGCCAACAGGTACAAAGCTTGTGATACAAAAAGGAGGAATTTTCTAATGCAGCCCATTCGACTAATTATAGCGGATGACCATGCTCTTGCTCGGGCGGGGGTGATGGAGCTGCTTGAAGATTGCCCTGATTTTACGGTGATCGGCGAAGCATGCAATGGAAAAGAAGCTGTGAATTTAACAAAACAGCTGCATCCTGACCTCATCTTAATGGATATATCAATGCCTGAAATGAACGGTTTTGAAGCAACCAAAACGATTAAAGAGCGCTTTCCGGGTGTAAAGGTTGTCATGATGACTGTTTCTGATGACGTAATGGATTGGTTTGAGGCATTAAAGCGCGGTGCGCAAGGGTATTTGCTGAAAAATCTTCATACAGAAGACTGGGTAAACGGCCTGCGGGCTTTTGCTGTGGATGAAATTCCGATGTCTAAAGAAATGGCATTTCGCATTCTACAGGAGTTTAAATGGAAGGACACACAAGAAACGCCTCTTTCTTCTAGGGAGCAAGAGGTGCTGCAGCTTGTCGCGAAAGGTCTGTCTAACAAGGATATTTCCAAAACTCTGTTTATTTCAGAGCATACGGTGAAAAGCCATCTCAAAAACATTCTCAGCAAGCTGCAGCTTGCTAATCGCGTGCAGCTTACAAGCTATGCGTACAGCAAGGGATTAGTTTAACGGTAAGGGAGTTTTCCGGATCTTATAATAAAAATTGGTTGATTATGTAAAAAAGTTGAATCCGTAAGTCTTCTTTTCTCGTATACTAAAGAAAAGGAGGGATGGCAATGGAGCAAATTTTCATTTTTTTCACCTTTTTTATCGCTATCATTTTTGCAGCAGCTTTAAAGTCTTCTTATAAAGGAAACGGTAATGTGAAAAGACATTCAGCGAGGAACAGTCCTTTCTTTTTTTCAAACGATCAAACAGATTATGATCATTCGTATAATCATCATGATTGCCATAATGGCGGAGGATTTTTTGATGGCGGCAGTAGCGGTGGAGGCGACTGCGCCGGTGGTGGAAATTAACAGGTAACAAAAAACGGCAGAATGACTCACTGCTGTTTTTTTGTTCCAAAATCACTCTGCAGGGTGATGCGCAGCACAGGAAATACGATTAAACTTTCCTTATACAAACGTTAGAGGAGAGTTAACGATGGAAGCTGCTCGTAACCTGGATATGACGAAGGATGAAAAAGAATCCAAACATTCCGCAGGCCTTTATCAAACATTTTGGCGGTGGCATTTTTATGCGGGAATTCTTTTCGCTCCGTTTTTGATCGTGCTCTCAATAAGCGGTGCGCTTTATTTGTATCAAAGTGAAATAGAAACAATGCTGTATAAAGACGAGCTCATCGTTCAAAAGCAAGGAGAAGCCTTGCCGCTGTCACAGCAAGTCGAAGCAGTAACCGCAGCGTATCCTAAGGCTGAAATGAGCTCCATTCGGGTACCCAAAGAAAAGGATGTGGCGACTCAAATCAAAGTAAGTGAAAATGATGTTGTGACTCGAGTATATGTAAACCCGTACAACGCAAAAATTACCGGAATGATACTTGATGAAAATCATTTCACAAACGTAGCCGCTCGGCTGCATAGCGAATGGATTATAGGGGGCACATTCATCAACCGGTTTGTCGAGCTGGCCGCATGCTGGACGGTTATCCTGCTCGCGACAGGTCTATACATCTGGTGGCCAAGAAATAGAAAATCCATTTGGGGAACGATTCTTCCGCGATTCAGACACAGCGGCCGCACATTCTGGCGCGATATGCATGCGGTTCCTGCTTTTTGGCTTTCCTTGTTAATCATGATTCTTATCATAACAGGCCTTCCGTGGTCAGGTGTGATGGGAGAAGGCATTAACCGCATTGCAACGTCTACGAATACAGGCTATCCTGTGTATGCGTTCATGCCTCCAGAATCGGATACACCAACGAAGGAAGTGGCCCAGGATGTTCCTTGGGCGGCTGAAAATGTTCCAATTCCTGCTTCTGAAAGCGGTACGAATTCGTTGAATGTTGATCAAATCACAGCGCTCGCTGCAAAAGAAAAAGTGGAGAAGCCTTACACCTTATCATTGCCTGAGGGAGATAATGGTGTGTATACCGTTGCCTCTTCAAGAGACAAGCCTGAAAACGAGGCGACCGTCTATTTTGACCAATATAACGGAAAAGTGGTAGAGGATGTCAGGTTCAGCGACTATGGCTGGATGGCAAAAGCCATCTCAATCGGAATTGCTCTGCATGAGGGAAGATACTTCGGACTTGCCAATCAGCTTCTTGGAACAGTAGCAGCTCTCGGTTTAGTCGGCATCGTCATCAGCTCCCTTATCATGTGGCGCAAACGAAAGCCAAAGAATAAACTCGGTGCGCCGGCGAGAAACGGGAAAGTGAAGCCATTTCTTGTTGTTGTGATTGTGATAACCGGACTGATCATGCCGCTGGCAGGAATATCGTTTGTGCTGGTTTACGTGCTGGACCGTTTTGTCCTTCGGAAAATCAAACCTCTTAAAGCGTGGTTATATTAGAGCGAAAAGCCGTTCCTTTGAAAAGGGTGCGGCTTTATTTCTTGACACACATAGAGTTTAAGGAAATAAAGTGCGGGAATGTATGTGAGTTCACTCGAAATTAGAAGAGCAATTATATGGAACAAGGTTTATCCTGCTTTCGGTGGAGGAAGAAAGCGCTGAGATCCTTCCAGATTCCGACCATTCAGGAGCTGGCGGACAATCATCGCCAGACGAAGAAGATCAGCGGCCAAAACGTAATTGGGGTCCGGTACGTTTTGTAAAGAGGCTTTCATACAAACAGTTGGAAAGCGCCGGACCCCTGCATGTGTTATTGCCAACTCACTTAAATATAAAAAACGGCGCACATTGGAGCCGTTTTTACTTGCGCTTTAAAAAAGTGTCAAAAGATAACGAACAAAGTATAAGGTCCACTAGATCTGACGAAAAGGCTTGGGATCAGCCGAGTTTTCTTTACACTTTAAGAAAGTATAACTTTATAACAAAGGAGAAATTCGACGCAGTCAAAAAGTGTAGGAAAAAAGTATAAGGTCAACTAAGACTGACTATAAGGCATGAAGTCAGCCGAGTTTTCTTTATATGTTAAATGCTGCAGGGAAGTCTGCAATTGCTTGATGGATTGAAAAGGACGCTCGATTTGCAGCATTTTCCGCAATATATGCTTCAACTCTTCAGAAATATTCAGCTCTTCTTCCCAGCTGCGTTCCTTTTTTTCAGCAGGTTTGTACTGAGAGTAGAGTAAAAAGAGGGAAAAGTGCCCGAGATGATACAAATCGGCTGTGGGTGAAACAGCCCGCATCACCTGTTTTTCTGGATACCGCCAGTCAGGTTCTTCCGGCGGGTCATCATGATAGCAGGCAAGTCCAAAGTCAATCACACGGAGAACACCGTTTACATCAAGAATATTTGGGATGCGCAGATCGCGATGATAGATGCCCTGTTCGTGAAGAGATGCGACTATGCTGCACAGCTCAAGAAGAACAGCGATTGTTTCTTTTTCCGAAAACGTTCGGCGGTCTTCAAAAATCAAGTCCTCGAATGTTCGGCCATTCACAAATTCCATGATAAGAAAATGATAGCCGTCTTGCTCAATCACCTCATACAATCTGGGAAAACTGACGCCGCTGGCAAGCTGCATCAGCTCCGCCTCACGATGAAAAGACCGGAGTCCAGCTGTGGTTTTCGCCTTAGTCGGGCGAAGCTGTTTCACCGCACAGACTTTTCCGGTCCATTTATGATGTGCAGCATAAGTCATTCCATAGCTCCCCATGCCAAGAACATGCGAAATCCTATACCCGCCGACCATATATCCTTTTTTTAGCGGGCGGTCAAAGATTGCGCGCAGCACGCGTTCCTTTATTGAAGCCACGGAAAATTAGCTCGAAAAGAAGCTGCTGCGGCTTTTCTTTTTGTAATGTTTGTGGCCAAAGCTCTTGCCGTGCCGGTAGTCGCTGGAGCTGTATTTTTTATAATGAGACTTGCGATGTTTATAATCGCTCGAGCTGTACTTTTTGTGGCTAGAGCTTAGCAGCATTTTTAAAATTTTCTTCAGCATTGTCACGTCACTCCTTTTTAATCATTCAGCAGGATAATGAAACCCTGAGCCGTCTTAGTCAGGCTTGGCGGCCCTCATCTTTCATTTCTACCTTTTCAGCTTCAGGGAAAAATTTTGTACTTATTGTGTAAAAAAGACGACGGCTTACACAAACTATACGGACGAGTGAGTAAAAAGTTTCTTAATTTGATGAGAAAGGATGATTTTTTTGAAATATATGTTCCTGTGTATCGGCATTGAGATTTTAATGGGGGGCGCTGCCATTTTGCTGACCTTCTTGTTTTCGGACATGTGATCTATTCTTCTCTAATTCGGCTTTCTGAAATACGTCTCCATTGAAGGCGGGCGTCTGCTTTTAACAATTCGTCGTCACTTTTCTTTAAATCGTCAATCGTACAACGAACGATACAGCCTCCATGGAAATCCATAAATTGAATCGTAACTTCTCCTGACAGTTTAGAGCGTCCGCGATACATAAAATGATAGCGTTTAGGCTTCGGTATCATCTCTGCAGCTCCTCTTCCAGCTTTTCAATGATCTGTATTACAACCTTCAGTTCCACTTCACTCTGTTTCAGCCATTCCAATAAATCGTTCATTTCGTCACACCTTTCTATGATGTGCTTTCTATATCAATGATATACGAACACTTGTTCCTTTTTCAATATAAATTCACTTAAGAATTCAGAGAAAATATGGTAAATTTATTCGAGGAGGGGAGAGCATGTATAATCCAAAGTCATTTAGAGAAGAAGATAAGACAAAATTGTTCTCGTTTGTAAAAGAAAACAGCTTCGGTATCTTGTTCTCTACAGAAGAAGGCCGGGCGGAAAGGCGTGCACGGCTTTTAAATTCAGATAAACGACATACAAGGAACAGTTAAGATGAACCAGCACCACCCAAAAGAGAGAAGAAGAAAAACCGCTGAAGGATTATTAAATGAGGAAATGGATGAAGCAAAAAAAGTAGGACGTATGATGAAAAGCAGCTTGATGAGGAGATCAATCAATGACCGAGTACAATAACACTTGTTTAGGATGTTCGCTTGCCAATGAACAACTGCCTGTTTATACCGTTTATGAAACAGAGCTAGTGACCTGCATCTTAGATCATGATCCATTTCAGGAAGGGCATGTTCTTATCCTTCCGAAAGTACATGTTAAAGAAGCGGTGCATCTGGAATTAACGACCGCAACGGCGATAATGGAAACAGCGGTTTTACTTTCTAAGGCTATTAATAATACTTTTAAGCCAGATGGCATTACCATTTGTCAAAATGGCGGGACCTTCAATGAACTCGATCATGTGCATGTGCATGTTGTGCCGCGTTATCAGCATCAGTCGTTTGCGGATTTTTATTCTGATGCTCCTTCAGATAACGAGCATTTGAAGAAAAAATTAGCCGAGACACACGTAATCTTACAAAATGCCATTCGTGAAGTATTACGATGAGAAACGCCCTGATCATGATGATCGGGGCGTTTCCTGCTTCTTATGTCCGGTATCGAGCCGTAAGCTGCTGCAGTGCCTTTGACAGCTGTCCGAGTGTCTCTCCGACCTCAATAGCCTTTTCAATTTCATTTATCTGCTTGACTGATGATGCGGCAACTTGATTGAATCCAGCAACCGTCTCTTGGTTAATAGTGACAAGCTGGGCTGAAATCTGTTCGAATTCCGGCAAAGTGTCATCAATGGATTGTAGCTGCTGCTGTAGCGATACTATTTGTTTTTTTAGCATTTCAGTGGACGATGTAATTTGGGACATCGACCGTGCTGTTTCATGAACGGCTGTACCTTGACGGCTGTTTTGCTCTCTCAGTTCATGGGACTGGCTGGAAGCCAATCGTGCCTGCTGTTCCATCTCTTGTAACGATTCAGTGATGGAAGCCGCAGCTTCAGCCGATCTGAATGATAATTTGCCTACCTCGTCTGCGACGACAGCGAATCCTTTTCCGGCATCTCCGGCACGTGCCGCTTCAATTTGTGCGTTTAATGCCAGCAGCTTAGTCTGTTCGGATAGTTCTTTCATAAGCGTAATCATTTGAGCAGAGTGAGAGGTATGCTGTCTTAACGTTTCAATAGACAAAGCAAGTGATTCAAACACCTCATACTGGCTTTTGTATTCCTGTTCGAGATTTTGGGAAACATTTTTTCCATAAACGGAAGAACGCTGAACGCCGTCGAGGTCTGCGACAGCGGCATGTATTTGTGAAAACACCGTTTCAAGACGAGTATGTATCGTTGCGGATATGGCGCTGTTTTCCTCTGAGCTGGCGGCAGCTTGTCCGATAAACTCATGAACCGAGGATATTGCATGATTCACATCATCTTTGTTTTGCACAGCTTTTTCATAGGAATTCTTGAGCTCGATACCGTTTGATTGAAGTGACTCCGACACAGCCTGCAGCTCGCGGTTCACATTTTGTGTAGACTGAACCATCTCTTCAAAGCGGCTGATCAGGTGGCGGATTTCCGGGTAGCTCGTCTTGCCGTCGAAACGTACGGTTAAATCTCCGTTTTTAACCTTCTCCATGCTTCCACTTAACCTTGAAAGCGGAACAGTAATCGAGCGGACGATGAAACGGACAATGACCGAGGCGATCAAAAGGGCAGCTGCTGCGAATGAGAGTACCCATGTCCGTATGTCGTTTACGGCTCCTAAATAACTCTCTTTTTCAACACTGATCACATAGATGGCACCAAGTTCTTGCACTTCTTTATACACATAAATAAAATCCGCTGTTTTCGTTTCGCCGTTTTTCAACCGGCTGATCATTCTCGCCGCTTCTTTATCGAGAGGCAGCCTGCTCGTTATTCCTTCTGCACGACCATTTTTAATCAAGTGCATCTGAGCGGAGTATCCTTGCTGAATGAGCGCGGTGTGCTGTGATTTGATCGATTTTTCTGCTCGTTCTTCAAATCGCTTCTGATCGTTGGCAAAAGAGAACTTCAGATTGGTTACCATTTCGTTCATGCTCTGAACTTCGCGCTCCAGCCGGCTTTCCATCAGCTGTGAAGCGGCAGAAAACGCCTTGAAATAACTGACCGCTCCAATTGAGGCCATTGAAAACACGAGAACACTAATAAACATAAATAAGAGCTTTGCTTGTAGTGAGCGTACTTTACGCTCCTTTTTTTTATTGTTCATATTGACACCCCCACAGTAAATTATGACTATATTTGAAGGCTGGAGGTGTAAAGTTTTTGTAAATATAGTACAAATTTACCGGTTTGCTGTTTCCTTGGAGTAAGTGATGAAGCTGCCAGGACGGCTTCCCATCTTTTCATAAAAGCTTTGAGCGCGGTGGTTATCTGCTGCCGTTTCCCAAAGCATCGCTGCATAGCCGTGTGTTCTTGTGTATGCCTCACACGCGGAAAAGAGAGCGGTGGCAGCCTCTGTTCCTCGAGCCTGTTCAGCAACAAACAAATCATTCATGATCGTCACTTTATCGGCGCGCGTTGTGCTGAACGAAAAGTATAACGTGGCAAAGCCGACCAGCGATCCATCTTGTTCTGCGACAAACTGTATTCCTTTCTCGGTCAGCAGCAGTTCGCTGATCAGAGTGTCTAGCTTTGAATCAGACGGTCTGGGTGACTCATAAAAGTCGACAATATACGATAACATCAACTGCTTTAGAGCAGAAATATCCTGCGAACCGGCTGTACGTACTTCAAGTGGCATAGAGAATTCCTCCTAATAGGTCAGTAAAAAAGATTTCGCTTGAAATAAGGAAAATCCTTTTGACAAACTATGGTTAATTACATATGATGAAAGTAATAAAAACGGAGGGATGGTGTGTTTGTGAGCGTTTTGGTTCTTAACTAACATAATTGGATATCGGTATACAAAAGCGATAGTACCCGTGCGCAGTGGGTGTATTTGCTATGCTTTTGATGCCGCCATTAGTTAAGAACAACGGTCTCATAATACGCCATCACACACGATCTGATGACGAAGCCGTGCTCTTAAAAAGAGCCGGCTTTTTTTTCAGGGAGAAGTGTATGCAAAGGCGGAGATGACTTGTTCATCTCCGCCTTTTTTTACTTTAAGGGAGTATAACTTTTTAACAGTGAAGGAATTCAGCGCAGTTAAATAGTTAACAAACAAAGAAAGGTCCCCTAAGGCTGACGAAAAGACTAGGCGTCAACCAAGTTTTCTTTATGTTCTTTATTAATGGCGGCTATCTCACTTTAAAATGGAGGAATCACCGTGAATACGAATGCTTTTAAAACGCTGGAATTTAATAAAATCATTGAAAAACTGAGTACATTCGCGATGAATGATTTAACTAGAAAACGATTTATCGAGCTTCGTCCCGCAACAGAAGAAGCGGTCGTGCGAACATGGCTGAACGAGACAGCAGAAGCCGCTGCGATACTTGAAAGAAGTTCAAGTGTTCCAATCGCCAACCTGAACGGAATCGAAAACGTCCTGTGTGTTCCGGATAAAGGATTGAACCTGACTCCAGAACAGCTGTGGCTGATATACGGCCTACTCGAGAACGCGGTGCGGTTTCAGCGATTCATGCGAGACAAAGAATACATCGCGCCGACCGTTTCCACATATGCGTACTCCATGTATGATCTGTCAGAGCTTAAAAATGAGATCGAACGGTGCATCCGCAACAACCGGGTAGATGACCATGCGAGCAAGGGTCTTGCAAAAGCACGAAAACGGGCTGCAGCGATGGAAGATAAGATCAAGTCAAAACTAGAAAGTCTTGTAAAGTCCTCATCTTACCGTGACATGCTTCAAGACAAAATTGTGTCTGTAAGAGACGGGCGCTATGTGATACCGGTCAAAAGCGAGTATAAACGAAATGTTGACGGTACCATTCTAGACAGCTCATCGAGCGGGGCGACGGTTTATATGGAACCGCAGGAAATTAAAAAGCTGCAGCATGAACTGAACATGCTTCGTGCGGAAGAGGACATTGAAATCTCCAAAATTCTCGGCCAGTTGACAGACATGGTCGTCGGATACGAACGCGAGATTTCGGTCACGATGGAGGCCATGGTCACGTACGATTTTATCTTCGCAAAAGCCAAGTACGGCCGCGCGATCGATGGAGTGATGGCAGCCGTCAATACAGATAACCGCATCATCATCCACGAAGGACGCCATCCGCTGCTCGGCAGCAAGTGTGTGCCGCTAAACTTTTCTTTAGGAGAAGAATACGGTGCACTCGTCATAACCGGACCGAACACAGGCGGAAAGACGGTCGCCATCAAAACGGTGGGTCTGCTAACGATGATGGTGCAGTGCGGTCTGCTCGTGCCGGTTGGTGAAGGAAGCGAGTTCTCTATTTATCACAATGTGCTAGTGGATATCGGTGACAACCAAAGCATCGAGCAGTCGCTCAGTACGTTCTCGGCGCACATGACGAACATTATTTCCATTTTAAAAGAAGCAGGTCCGCGCGATCTCGTCATTCTCGATGAATTGGGTGCAGGAACAGATCCGGTAGAAGGGATGGCACTAGCCGTTTCGATCATGGAGAAAGTGTACAGCAAAGGCTCTTCGCTGCTGGCAACCACTCATTACAGCGAGATTAAAGAGTTTGCACATCAGACAAAAGGGTTCGAGAACGGTTCGATGGCGTTTGATTTGGAAACATTAAAGCCACTGTACCGATTATCGATTGGAAAAGCGGGGGCGAGCCAGGCGTTCGCGATCGCTTTGAAACTTGGCATGGATATTGAATTAATTGAGCGGGCTCGTTCTGTCGCAGGTCGAAGTGGCGAACGGACATCTGTTGACTTAAGCGTTCCTGAAGAAATTCAGCATATCAGGGAGCAGGCGATCTTAAAGCAGCGAAAGATTGTGAAGAAAGAAAGTGTGTTCAGTGCGGACGAAGATAAAAAGGTATTCCAAATTGGAGACCGAGTGCATGTTTCAAGCATGAATGCAGCAGGCATCATCTATGCAGAAGAGAATGACCGCGGCGAATACGGCGTGCACGTGAACGAACAAAAAGTATGGGTGCCAAAAAAACGATTGTCACTCAGCATCAAAGCAGAAGCCCTTTATCCCGAGCAGTACGACATGGATATCGTGTTTGAAACAAAAGAAAATCGAAAAAAAGATAAACTTATGAAAAAAAGACATGTTGATGGTATATCAATCGAGAGAGAAGGGCTGTAAAATAGGAAAGAAGCTGCCGTATTAGTTGGCAGCTTCTTTTTATACCTTATAAATTAATAGAGCTCTTAACAAATGTCCCTACATACTCCGACTGTGGACGGTAAATCGTATTGTCTTCCGCCTGCTCCAGCACATGTGCCGTCCAGCCAACAACTCGGCTTGCGGTGAAGGTTGGCGTGAACAGTGAAGATTCTAGCTGGACCGCCTTCATGATCGCCGCAGCGTAAAACTCGACGTTCGTATACAGTGACCGGCCAGGCTTGAATTCTGCAAGCAGCTCAACGGCTTTTTCCTCAACGATTAAGGCAAGGTCAAGCCATTCGTCATTGCCGACCAACTCTCGCAGCTTATCCTTCAGAGCAAGTGAACGCGGATCATGCGTCTTGTAAACACGGTGTCCGAATCCCATTAATTTCTCGCCATTTTGCAGTTTACGTCTGATCACACCTTCAACTGTTCCTTCAGCCGAAATGTTCTCTAACAAATCAATAACACCAGAAGGAGCACCGCCGTGCAGCGGCCCTTTCATTGTTCCGACCGCAGAAGTGACGGCGGACACCATATCCGATTCAGTCGAAGCGGTTACTCTCGCGGAAAAGGTAGACGCGTTCATTCCGTGCTCGAGCGTCAGAATCATGTATGTTTCAAGTGCTTCAACGTGCGCTCTTGTTGGCTTTTCACCTTTTAACATGTAAAGATAATTCTCTACATGATCAAAAGACTCAACGGGTTCGCTGTAACGTTTTCCTTCAAGCATGCTGTTGCGGTAAGCGATGATCGAAGGGAGAAGGGCGGTCAGCCGGATCGCTTGAGAAACGTCAGGTTTCCAGCTGTAAGCAGCTGAGCCTTCTGCTGAAACCGCAGTCCGGATCACGCTCATCATGTCCATACTAGGCGGCAGCTGGTCGATGATTGTTTTCATAGAGCCACTGAGCTGCCGGTTATTTTTCAGTTCTGTTTTTAGCTGCTGAAGCTGTGTTTCGTCTGGTAAAACGCCATACCACAGCAAGTAGGCTGCTTCCTCAAAGCAACATTTTTCTGTGATGTCTGCAATTTCATACCCTCTGTATACGAGTCTGCCTTCGTTGCCGTCAATATGGCTGATCGATGTTTCTGCAGCCACTATTCCTTTCAGACCTTTCGCAATCATGACATTCACCTCTTTTATTATTTAATATCAGTGTATACAATCAATGTGATAAATAAAATTAAATATATTTAAAGAGATTGATTACATTTAATAATCAGGAGGGTGCGATGGAATTCACATGGCTGAAAACATTCATAACAGCGGCAGAATCCGGAAATTTCAGAAGAACAGCGGAAGAACTTCACATCTCGCAGCCTGCCGTCACCGTCCACATCAAGCAGCTGGAGAAAGCAACAGGGGTAAAATTGTTTCATCGCGACGGCCGACGCATTAAGCTGACGGAAGAAGGCAAGCGTTATAGCGAGCATGCTAGAGCGTTGCTGGAACTCTATCAAAAAGGATTGGAAGATTTAAACTCGTTAAGACAAGGCTATGTTTCCAAACTATTAATCGGCATCTCGCCGTTAATCGCAGATACGATTTTGCCGTACGTTCTGAAAAGTTATATTAAAAAGAATCCAGAAGTCGAGATATCGGTGAAAATTATTGATTCCGCTGATATAGAGAGAGCGGTGCTGACTGATGAGGTAGACCTTGGATTGTCCTGTCTGCGCAGTACGAATCCTGAGTTAGCTTGCGAACTGCTGTACAACGATAAAGTCGTATTCGTCGCCCCTCATGACGGCAGAGATGCAGAAACCGCGCCGCCGCTCGACGAAAAAGAAATACTAGAATATAACACACTCCTCACACATAACCACCCAGGATATTGGGATGAACTGTGCCGTGCGATAAAAAACACGTATCCAGGAACGAGAATGATGAAAGTTTCGCAGACTCATATCACGAAACGGTTCATCGCCGAAGGGTTGGGTGTATCGTTTCTGCCACTGTCGACGGTGAGAAGAGAACTTCTTGAAGGACGCTTGCTCGAAGTGGACTGCTATTCTCTTAAACTGCCAGAAGCAAACACCTATGCGGTCACGAAATACAGCCATTCCAAGCAGAGAGAGTTCATTAAGTATATATCCGGATATCGATTTTAACTAATGGAAACAGGAGAAAGGAGAATAACATGAAAATTTTGGATAAGAATCACATTTCAAAGGAGAAAATCTCTGAATTCTTTGCTGAACACTGGGGAAGCTCGCAGATGGTTGTTTCAACAGGCGTATATGAGTGCAGTCTGCTGGATGGCTTTGTTGTTACAAGCGAGTGCGGCGTAATAAAAGGCTTGATTACGTTTCAGATTGACAGAAGCATCTGTGAGATTATTTCATTAGACAGCATAGAGGAAGGGAGAGGAATTGGAACGGCATTGTTAAAGCAAACAGAAAAAAAGGCTGCTGTTAACCACTGTAAAACCATGAAGCTCATAACCACGAATGATAATGTAGAAGCGTTGCGTTTTTACCAAAAGAGAGGGTATATTCTATCCAAATTGCTTCCCAACGCGGTGGAGAAGGCAAGGGTGCTGAAGCCATCGATTCCCCACATTGGAAATCACGGCATACCGCTGCGTGATGAAATCGAGTTAAGGAAACAGCTGTAAACAAAGCTGTCCATGGCAGCTTTGTTTACAGTTTAAGAGACAGGCACGATTACGCGAAGGTGCTGTTTTAAGTTTTCCACAGAGATTGGAAGGCTGTCACCTTCATCACCGTCAATGTTCGGAATCATGTCTTTTGAAGAAGAAAGAATGAGCGAAGAGGTCTGAACATATTCGACCTGTTTCTTGTTCTTTAAATCTCCCTTGAAAAGAGAAGGAAGCAGTGAGGCAAATTCTAGAAGTGAGACGTCTTTAATGATGAACACGTGAAGCTTTCCGTCGTTCACTTTGGCGTCTGGTGAGAGTGATTCGAATCCGCCTATTGAGTTCGTTAGTGCGATAAGCACGATCAGAGCCTCTCCGCGGAACTCGCCGCCGTCAGATTTGAGAACAAGGTCGAACGGCTGCTTTTCTTTGATCGTTTTCACACCTTCAATAAAATAAGCGAGAGGTCCAAGCTTCGTTTTTTGCTCTGGTGAAACAGCGAATGTGGCTTCTGCCAGTGCACCGACCGCCACGACGTTCATAAAATAACGGCTGTTAATCTTACCAATGTCTACCGCTTTTGTATCAAAGTGTTTGAGCAAAGTGATGGCTTCCTCGGGTTTAAGCGGAATGTTCAGCGCACGTGCAAAATCATTCACTGTTCCGAGCGGAATCAGCCCGAAAATCGGCTGATGAGACTGTTCGGCCAGTCCGTTGACCGTTTCGTTCATCGTCCCGTCGCCGCCCATCGCCACAACACAGTCAAACGTTTCGGCACACGCTTCCTTAGCAAATCGGGTAGCGCAGCCTTCTTTTTGTGTTTCTCGTATAGAGACGTCATACCCACTCTCCTGCAGTGCCGAGACAGCTTTTTCCGCATAAACGTGTGCTTCTTCTTTACCAGCTGAAGGGTTGACGATCAGCATCGCTTTTTTCATATAAGTCGTCCTCTCTCAAAAAACGTTCTTCTCTCCTTATTCCACTTTTTATGAGAAAGCAACCATGAAGAAAAAAGAAAAACCAGAGAAAATGTTCTCTGGTCTGTTTAAGCGGCTTTCGTCTGCGGCAGCAGTCGTGCTTTTGCGAGACGAGAACGGACGGTGATGCCTATCCAGCTTGCCAAGAAGGCTTTGATCAGCCCGACAATGATAAAAGGATAAACTCCGGCAGCCATCGCCTGGCCCCAGCTTAAATCCAGCACATATTTCAACTGAATCACACCGATTAACAATGTAATTATCATACCCACTGTGTTGCCAATCATGGCGTTCTTAAGCGTAAACGACGTCTTTTCAAGAATTAGTCCAGTAAAATAAGCTGCAAATATAAAACCAATGATATACCCGCCTGTCGGTCCGACAATAACGCTTAATCCGCCTTTCGCCTCTGCGAAAACAGGAGCACCGGCTGCACCGACGGCCATATAGCCAATCATCGCAAGTGCGCCGTATCGGCTTCCAAGAATAGTAGCGGTGAGACCGACTGCAAGTGTCTGTCCAGAGATGGGAACGAGCGGCAGTGGAATCTCCACCTGCGCAAGAATGGCAGTGATCGCCACAAACAAAGAGCAAATAATGGTCATACGTAAACGTGCTGAAGAACTCATTTTGTTTCTTCCTTTCTTTTTAATGTTAACTAGTTATAAATATAAGTTAACATTTATTGAGAAAGGAGAAAAGATTTTTTTGTCCTCCTCATTTGTTTGATAGACAACCTCATTCACAAACAAAGCACCCTCCATCATTTAGGAAGGTGCTTTTTATCATCTATATTAATCTTTCTTTTCCATCGCAGCTTTCAATGCATCAGCCAAACTGCTGCCGCCAAAGCCGCTGTCATCATTATTATTATTCGCGGTGTATTTTTTCATTAATTGGCGTTCTTCACGTTTGGAGACAGTCTTTTTCTTGTCGGCCGCTTTATCAACCACGTTGCACGGTCGGCACTGGAAATACGTGCCGGCTTTGCCGTTGTGAATCTCCATCTTCTTGTGGCACTGTGGGCAGCGGCGGTTGGACAGCTTCGGGTCCTTGCGTCTGCGGTAGCCGCATTCAGCACTCGAACAGACTAAGGATTTGCCGTCACGGCCTTTGACTTCCTTCATGAGCTCGCCGCATTCCGGACACTTCGAGCCTGTCAGGTTGTGGGCGCGGTACGTCTGTTCACTTGTTTTGATTTCCATCACAAGCTGCTTCGTTTGAGCACGGATGCTGCTTAAGAATTCCTTCGGGTTGCCTTTTCCGCGTGAGATCTCCTCAAGCTGCTGCTCCCATTTCGCTGTTAGTTCAGGCGACTTTAGGTCATTGTTGACGAGCTCGATCAGCTGCTTGCCTTTTGGCGTCGGGAACAGCTTGCCGTTTTGGCGGTCAATCGACTCAGAACCGAGCAGTTTCTCGATAATATCCGCGCGTGTTGCCGGTGTGCCGAGGCTGTATTTTTCCATGCGTGATAAAAGGTCCGCTTCTGTCAGGCGGGAAGGTGCTTCTGTCAGCTTTTTCTGCAGATTCACGGATTTGACCGAAAGCTCCTGGCCGACGCGCAGCTGAGCTAAATGTTGAGAACTTGAAGCATTCTCATCACGGCCATCGAGCACCTTAAACCCAGCGTCAAGAACAGCCGTCTCACGCGCACCGAACGTTTCGCCAGCCACGTCGATCACCGCCGATATGGTTTCATAGCGGTAAGCCGGATAGAAGAGAGCAAGGAACCGGCGGACGATTAAATCGTACAGCTTGCGCTCGTCGTTATCCAGGTCGCCAAGGAACAATGGTTCGTCTGTCGGAATGATTGCATGGTGATCGGTCACCTTTGAGTCGTTGAACACTTTTTTCGCCACAACCGCGCCTTTGCTTTTTAACCCTGGCTTCACTTCATCGCGATAGCCGCTCGAGATCGCCTGCAACCGGTCAAGCATCGTGCTTTCCATGTCCTTCGTCAGATAGCGGGAATCTGTCCGCGGGTACGTGACAAGCTTGTATTGCTCATACAGCTTTTGCAGAACAGATGACGTTTTTTTCGCTGAAAACCCGAAACGGCGGTTCGCATCGCGCTGCAGGTCGGTCAAATCATACGGCAGGGGATGTGCTTCAGTCTTCTCCTTTTTATCAAGCGACTTCACGACGCCTTTGCTGCCTCTTACTTTTGCGGCTGTCTCTTCTGCGGTGTTACCGTCAAACTGGCGCTTCTCACCGCTCTTTTCCCACGACGCATCGAGCATGCCTATACTCGCGTTGATTGTCCAATATTCTTTCGGCTGGAATGCAGCAATTTCTCGCTCTCGCTCTAAGATCATCGCCAGTGTCGGTGTCTGAACACGTCCAGCAGATAAAGGATCATTAAAGCGCGTTGTCAGGGCGCGGGTCACGTTTAATCCGATCAGCCAGTCGGCTTCTGCTCGGCAAAGTGCAGACTGATACAGGTTGTCGTATTCAGCTGATGGCTTTAAGTTTTTAAAGCCGTCCCGTATCGCTTTATCTGTGATAGAAGAGATCCACAGGCGTTTAACGGGTTTTTGCCATCTTACTTTTTCCAATATCCAGCGTGCGACGAGCTCCCCTTCGCGCCCAGCATCGGTTGCGATGATGAATTCGTCCACATCCTTGCGTTTGGCCAGGCTCTCAATGGCACGAAGCTGGTGGCTTACCTGGCGGATAGGCTTTAATCCCATCTGCTTCGGGATGATCGGTAAATCCTCCAATCGCCATTGCTGATAGTTTTTATCGTAATCCTCGGGCATTTTTAGCTCTACTAAGTGCCCGAGCGCCCATGTGACGATATGCTTCGGTCCTTCTATAAAGCTTTTATTTTTCTGGCTGGCACCGAGCACACGCGCCAAATCGCGGGCCACACTCGGTTTCTCAGCTAATATGAGTTGTTTCATGATCATTCTCCTCTCAAAAACCATCCACACAACAGTATAGCGCAAATATACGGTAAAATTACAGAAGGATAGCCACCCGTTGTGGCGAATGTAAGGAAACAGCAGAAGGAGGAAGACAGATGTTTACATACCGTATTGATGAAGACGTATCGTTAAGGTTAATGACAGAAGAGGACGCAAGTGAATTGTACAGCCTGATCGATTCGTCGCGACCTTATTTAAGGGAATGGCTCGGCTGGGTGGATTATTCCACAAGCGTGCAGGAATCGCGCGATTTTATTAAAGCCGGCCGAAAAAATTACGCCGAGGACGTCTCTATGACAGCGGCTATTATTTATAAAGGCAAGATCGCAGGAGTGGCCGGATTTCAAAATATTTCATGGCTGAACCATACTGTATCGATCGGTTATTGGCTTGGAGAAGGCTTCCAGGGCAAGGGGCTCGTAACAAAAGCAGTCGAAGCACTCGTCACCCACGCGTTTAACGGCATGAAGCTGAACAGAGTGGAGATACGAGCAGCTGTTGAAAATGCAAAAAGCCGAGCCGTCCCCGAACGCTTAGGATTTACAGAAGAAGGGCGCATCCGCCAGTCTGAGTTTTTATACGATCATTATGTGGATCACATCGTGTACGGAATGCTCGCAGATGAGTGGCAAAAGCGGCGTGAAAACCTCGCCGCAGTTGTGGTAGAATAGATGATGGAAAATTGGCGTGAGAGCCAAATTTATACTCAAGGAGTCGAGTTATGGAAAAAGTATTGATTTTCGGACATAAAAACCCTGATACAGATACAATCTGCTCTGCCATCGCGTATGCAGATCTTAAAAGAGAACTAGGCATCGATGCTGAGCCTGTGCGCCTTGGTGAAGTGAGCGGCGAGACACAGTTCGCGCTGGATACATTTAAGACAGACAAGCCGCGTCTTGTTGAGACAGTTTCGAATGAAGTGAGTCACGTCATTCTTGTCGACCATAACGAGCGCCAGCAAAGCGCGAGCGACATCGACAAGGTGCGCGTGCTTGAAGTCATCGACCACCACCGCATCGCAAACTTTGAGACGAGCGATCCGTTGTACTACCGTGCAGAGCCGGTTGGCTGCACAGCAACGATCTTGCTGAAGATCTATAAAGAAAAAGGGATTCAAGTGAAAAAGGAAATCGCCGGTCTTATGCTGTCAGCGATCATCTCTGACTCTCTTCTTTTTAAATCGCCGACGTGTACGGACGAAGATGTACAAGCAGCCCGCGAACTTGCTGAAATCGCTGGTGTTGACGCAGAAAGCTATGGCCTTGAAATGCTGAAAGCTGGAGCGGACTTGAGCGGCAAGTCAGTAGAAGAACTGATCTCGCTTGACGCAAAAGAGTTTAACGTTGGCAGCACAAAGGTAGAAATTGCACAAGTGAACGCAGTGGACGTGAACGACATCCTCTCGCGCCAGAGCGACTTGGAAAGCAGCATTAATAAAGTGGTAGAAGAAAAGGGATTAGATTTGTTCCTTTTTGTTGTCACAGACATCCTGAACAGTGATTCTGTCGGCCTTGCACTTGGTGCAAAAGCAGACGCTGTAGAAAAAGCATACGATGTAAAGCTTGAAAACAACACAGCACTTCTAAAAGGCGTTGTGTCCCGCAAAAAGCAGATCGTGCCTGTATTGACAGATGTTCTAATTAAATGATGTTGAGAAAACCGCCTTTGGGCGGTTTTTTCTTATTTATAGCTGATTCTCATAATCCTGAGCACATTCGTTTACAATAGGTACGGACATGCAGTAAGGTCGTCAGTAATCTTTCTTGTTAAGGAGTGAGAAGCAAATGAACACGGATTTTTCAAACATCTATATTAACGGTGAATGGAAAAAGGGAAGCAGCGACCGGCAAATGGTCAATACAAACCCTTTCTCTGGAGAAGAGCTTGTCAAAACACAAGCTGGATCGAAAGAAGATTTGGATGAAGCGTATCGTGCAGCGAAAGCAGCTCAGACGGAGTGGGCGAAGGAACTTCCGCAAAATAAACGTGCTGTGATTGAAAAAGCGATTGCTGTCATCCAAGATAATGAGAAATTAATACTGGATTGGATCATACAAGAATCAGGCAGCACATACATGAAGGCTGTTTCGGAACTGCGTGCTTCACTTAACATTATGAAAGAGGCGGCCTCGTTTCCATATCGTATGGAAGGGAAGATTATGCCGTCGCAAACAGCCGGAAAAGAAAACCGGGTCTATCGCAATCCGCTCGGTGTGATCGGCATCGTCAGTCCGTGGAACTTTCCTTTCCACTTGACCGTCCGTTCCATCGCGCCGGCTCTGGCTACAGGAAATGCCGTCGTAATCAAGCCGGCAACTGATACACCGGTGACAGGGGGACTTTTGTTCGCGAGTATTTTTGAAGCAGCAGGTCTGCCAAAAGGCTTGCTGAACGTGGTTGTTGGCAAAGGATCTGAAATCGGCGATGAGATGGTTTCACATCCGATTCCCCGCCTCATATCATTTACAGGATCAACCGAAGTGGGCCGCCATATCGGGGAGATCGCCGGCAAGGGATTGAAGAAAACCGCACTCGAGCTTGGCGGGAACAATGTCTTTATCGCGTTAAAAGATGCGAACGTCGAACAAGCCGTAGACTCTGCGCTTTTCGGAAAGTATTATCATCAAGGTCAAATTTGCATGGCCATCAACCGTATTTTCGTTCATCAAGACAAATACGATGAGTTCGTGGAGTTGTTTGTGAAACGTACTGAACAATTGAAATACGGCAATCCGGCAGAAAAAGATACACACGTAGGACCGCTCATTAATAAAGATCAAGTGAACCGCATTTTAAAAGATATTGAAGAAAGTGTGGGACACGGAGCAACTGTCCGTATGGGTGGAAAAGCAGAAGGAAACGTACTTCAGCCAACGGTTCTGACAGGTGTGACAAATGAAATGCCGCTTGCCAAGAACGAAATCTTCGGGCCTGTGGCGATACTTATTCCGTTTAGCACTGATGAAGAAGTGATCGAGCTTGCGAACGCTTATCCGTTCGGTCTAAGCGGTGCTGTTCATTCGAGCGATATTCAGCATGCAACGGCAGTAGCGCAGGAAATCCATACGGGTATGATACACGTCAACGATCAATCCGTGAACGAAGAACCACACATGCCGTTTGGCGGAGAAAAAGAATCCGGGCTCGGGCGCTTTAACGGTGAGTGGGTGCTAGAAGAGTTCACCACATTAAAGTGGCTGTCCGTTCAGCATACACCAAGAAACTACGGACCATTTATCAACGATTTAAAATAGATAGAAATAGAAAAAGACGCCCCTCGGGGCGTCTTTTGTGCGTTTGCGGCGAGAGACAGCACTCCACATAGTGCCTTGCCTAAAAAGGCGCGTCAATCTCGTCTTATGCAATTAGCTCATCGCTAGAACAGTATATCACTGTTTATGTCAAAAGTGAAGCGAACAAGTACTGCCTGTCATACTTATAGTTGTTGACTTTCATGTTGTCGCTCTTTATAATACTGAATAATTTTGCCAAATGGTATAATTGATTCGTTAAAAAGCGAATCAAAGGGTGGTTATTGTGAATTTAAATAAATGGCTCCAAAAATCAGTAAAAGTGACCTACTCACCATTTCGTGAACTTATTTGCAGTCTGCATGTCTTAAGCTATCCCGATCACCACACAGCACGTCTAGATTGGAGCAGGAATATGCTGCAAGCCATGTCACCACGGTTAAAAGAACAATTGCAGCGATGGGGGGAAAATTCAAATCAATGGTTTTATCTATTAGATTATGTAGATGTCGTTCAGCTTGAAGAAAGCTTTGTTGAAGAAGCGATCGACCAGCTAAGGTATGTAAACACTGATGATTTCAGAAATTGTATGCTTGGTGCCAAGATTGAAGATCCGCTTGAAACGCTCACTGATTTGGAACAATCGATTATGACGGATGCGGAACGGCTGCAGAAAGAGCTCTCAGATTTGCTGTTTGAATACCATCAACACCATTTCTCGAGAGAACTCTACCGAATTGAACCATGGCTTATTAAAGCAAAGCACGAGCTCCTGGCGGATATGGAAGCAGGTTCATTATCTGCACTCCAAAGCATCCATCCCCGTTTTGAGCTGAACGAGAAAGAACTGGTCTTTTATAAATCGCAAACGTGGAGATTTCCGTACAGTGAACTAAATTCGATCACGATTTACCCGTCAACATTTATTGCACCGCACCTTTTAGTAGGAATTGATTCGCCGGATATAGCGGTCTATCAGCATGTCGATATACCAGGGATTGTCGAGCAAACATTAGGTGTGCCGGAGGACTTATTGCGGATGACGAAAGCGCTGGCAGATAAGAACCGGCTGCAGCTGCTGCAAATGCTGCTTTACCATCCATACTGCACACAGCAGCTAGAGGATATCACCGGGCTCGCGAAAGCAACGATTTCAAAGCATCTCAAGATCCTAAGTGAAGCACGCTTCGTTTACACCGAAAGAAGAGGGCATTATGTGTTTTATCACATCAACAAACATCAGATCGAAATGATCAAGGTAGATCTCGACCAATTCTTTGATCAGCCGATGATGGTAAAAAAGGGGGATTACTAATGTGGCTGCCTTTTAGTGCTACATTTCAACGCAACTTTATCGTTATGAAGAGAGCTTATCCGTGGTCGTTTTTCATCGGGCACATCTTAAGCGGTGCTTATATCGTCTTTTTTGCGTATTTAAGCTATACCTTCGTGTTTAAGAAAGACATGGATTCACGTTTTACAGCGTATGCCGGAACAAATGATTATTTATCTTATGTGATCCTTGGGGGCATCTTTTTTTCCTTTGCGGTTTCAATGCTCATGATTGTAAGCCGGTCCATCATTTCAGAACTCCGAGAAGGAACGTTGGAGGCGCTGCTCTTAACACCTTCATCGCGAAAGGGCTATTTTCTAGGAACGATGTCACAAGGGCTGACGCGGGCGGGTATCGAGCTGCTGTCCATCTTGGTGATTGGATTCTTTTTTGGGTTGCAGATGGCGATTCAGGATCCTATCGCCGTTATACTATTATTCATCATTCTTCTGTTCTCATTGTTCAGCCAGGCGCTCGTTCTTGGAGCCTTTATGCTTTATTTCCGCGATACATATATTACGCAAAATACTTTGTTTGTCATTATGGGACTTGTATGCGGAATAACCTTTCCGGCCGCGTACCTTCCCAATTCAGTGGAATGGCTGTCCTATTGCATGCCACTAACCTTTGGCATCGACGCTTTCCGGATGGTGTTGATTGAAGGAGAAACGCTAGCCAGCGTTCAGTCACAGCTATTGTACATGACGGCCGAGGGCATTCTTTATTTGGTGATGGGATCATTCGCCATTAAACGAATGGAATCCGTTGTACTTGAAAAACATTTTGGTTAAGGGGGAGTTACGATGATTGAGGCATTCAATGTATCCAAGCACTATACGTTAAAAGAAAAGAAAAGCTGGTTTCGTTATGAAACGAAGACATTAGAAGCAGTCAAAGAACTGAATCTTAGGATAGATAAAGGGGAAATTATCGGTCTTTTAGGGCTGAATGGCGCGGGAAAAACGACTACGATAAAAATGCTGTCCACCTTGCTCAAACCAACATCAGGAATGATCATTGTCGATGGTGTGGATATTGAAAGCAATCCGATGGAGGTCAAAAAGAAAGTCAACATGATCGCAGGGGGCGAGCGCATGCTGTATTGGAGATTAACGGGATTTGAGAATTTGATGTACTTCGGAAAGCTGTATGGCTTGACTGGGGTTATGCTAAAGAATCGTTGTGAAAATTTGCTAGAAAACATGGGGCTTGCCGATGCGGCTCACATTCCTGTCGAGCGCTATTCAAAAGGGATGAAGCAGCGCCTGCAGATCGCGAGAGGATTGATTAACGATCCCTCTTACTTGTTCCTAGATGAACCCACATTGGGACTTGATGCTCCGGTTGCAAAACATTTGCGAAAATCGGTTAAAGAATTGGCGCATCAACAAGGAAAAGGAATCCTCCTGACCTCACACTATCTAGAAGAAGTCGAAGAACTCTGCGACAAAGTGTACATCATTGACCAAGGCCGCTTGGTGCTTGAGGATACGCCTAGGAAAATCGTTGAGACGTTTGTAAAAGAATTTCGGGTAACAGTGGAAGTCCAGAATGCCAGCATCGCACAAATGGAGTTTGTCCAGCGGCGAATGCAAGACAAAGGAGCATCGTTCGTGAGTACAGAAGCTGCCGGAGGGTATGTATTTGAGGTCATTTCACCATTTGATGCTACTCCGCTTGCTGCATCTGCCTGCTTTGAAATGGGTCTTGAAGTACAACGATTAGAAACAAAGAAACCGAGGCTGGAGGATGCGATCATTCAAATGTCAGAGGGACTGTCGGCATGAAGATAGCAGGAATTATCTTGGCTGAAATCGGTAAAAGCCACCGTCACAATTTTCATAATCGAATGGTGTATTTTTCACTTTTAATCTGGCCGGCGCTGCTGTTTGTGACAGCTTATTATTCGTTTAAACCGTTTAACCTCGGATCATCAAGCCCTGTTTTTGACCATATTCAAACGGACAGCTTAATCTTATTTCTTTTAACAGGCTATCTAGGGTACATCTTTTTTTGGAGTCTTGTACAGTCGGCATGGCAAATGGCATACGAACGGCAGTCAGGTACGCTTGAAATTGTATTTTTGAGTCCTGTTTCAAGATACACGTTAATGTTCGGTCGTGCAGCAGGAAACCTCATCGAAGCGGTCTGGATGTTTACCGCATTCGCGGTTATAGCCATGGCCAGTGTTGCTGGAATTGAATCAGTCGCATGGTGGAACGTTCCGTTAGCCTTTTTCATTCTCGCTTTTTCGGCTATGATCTGGGGAGGCTTTTTAAACATCGTCTTTCTGTTCTCAAGAGATGCGGGAATTCTTTTTACTGTACTCGAAGAACCGATGCAATTCTTTTCAGGTGTAAGAATTCCTATCCTTGCCCTGCCATTATGGGGAAAAACGATCGCCTATCTGTTTCCACTGACGTATGTGCTCGAGATCATGAGAGCATTATTGTTAGAAGGAGCAAGTATGGCAGACCTGGGTACATCGCTCGGGCTTTTAGGAGCGGTCCTATTGGTGCTGTGTTCAGCGTCGTTCTTCATTTTGAGAAAAGCGGAGCAGCACGCTAGAACGACGGGAAATATGGTGTTGTTTTAATAGATTGCAAGACACTTTTCTTGATGTGGGAAAGTGTTTTTCTTTTTTATGAAAAAAGGAATTTCATAAGGATTAAGGAATTGTAATATAGTGGAAATTAAAAAGGTAGAGGTATGTTGATGGAATGAACGAAGGTTTGCCGGTTCTAGCTTAACATTTCATTAAAGTAAAGGTGGTAGAGAAATGATTTACGAGGTTACGTTTCAAGTGTGTGTTTCGGATTTTAATAAGGGCGTAGACTGGTATAAAGCATTGCTTCAACGAGAACCTGATTTCAAGGCGCATGAGGGGTTTGTGGAGTGGGAACTGCTGCTGGGAGCATGGCTGCAGGTTGCAGAAGGGACACCGGTTAAAGGGAACGGTCCTTTCCGTTTAGGCGTTTCGAGCATTGAAGAGGAACGGTACCGTATCTGCCGCGACCTTAATGTGGCAGAGTTTGATATTTTTTCTCGTGATGAGGTACCGGTCATGTGGGCAACTTTCACCGATCCGTGGGGCAACCGCATCGGTCTGTTCGAGTATCTCGACAAGAAAGAGATGCAGAAAAAGATTGGCCAAGTCAGCAGCGATTCTAGAAGTTTTGTTTAATGTTCATCTCCGTCACAAGACTACACTTGGAAGGAAAAAGAATGCTGCCGCTGTTCGTTTTTCATACCATCCGATCCATTATACAAGCGAAAAAAGCGAAAGGGATTCTGCATTCCTCTTATATTAGCGAAGGTTGGATTACTTACTGGACACTGACCGTTTGGGAAAGCGAGCAGCATATGAAGGAGTATCGGAACAAAGGGAGTCATCGCTCTGCGATGAAAAATTCGCGTAGGATTGCGGATGAGTTAGAGAAAGTGAACTATGTTGGATTGGACTTTCCGAGCTGGGAGACAGCGAAAAAAATAGTAAATGAGAGATATGGAAGGCAAGACGTCAACTAAGCGAGTGTTCTGAGTTCGTGCGTTCGAGGATGAGGGGGAGATTTATTGTTATTTTTAGTGATCAGTATACTTATATTATTTGGAGTAGGGTTGATTTTTAAAAGAGCAGGTATAGTAAGGCCCTATTCAAAAACATTGTTCATAGCTATTGCTATTGCTTTCCTGTCCGTGCTTGCTCTGTCACAAAATTACACCCAAAGCCTTATTCCAGAAGCCAATGATGGAATAGGAATTTCAAATTTTTTGGCATATTGGATTATTGGTGAGGCAAAATGGACACACGTTTTGTTTAAAACTTTCTACGACCAGTCCACCTATGTCGCTTTCTTCTTGGTCATTCTATACCCTATCGTTCTTGTGACGGAAACCAAATCAAAAAAGAAGATGCTTCATTAGAAAAAGGACCTGCTCTATAGGTCCTTTTTCTGTTGCTCATAGCAACTCTCAGAAACGCTGTAAAATCTCAAAGAGTTTTTATAGATTAATGAGTAGACGGATTCAATTGTGAGTTGCTTCACTTCAGCAATCGCTGATAGTGATTGATGAATCATGATTGAATGTGTCATTTGACCGGTAAACGGTCCCTCAAACGGCCATGGGCCATCTGTTTCTACCATCAGCTGCTGTATGGGATAAGATGCTGCTAGTTTTTGAATCTCCCTTTCATACAGGACATCTGGTGTGATGGAAACGTAATAGCCATTTCGAGCCATGCGTTCTGTTGTTACCGGGTCTCCTTTAAACCAGTGAAAATGAGCACGCGATATATTGTGTTTTTCGAGCAAATCACACACGAATGGAGCATCATCGTATACGGCATGCAGTACGATGGGCTTGTCCCACAACACCGCCGCTTTAATAAATTCCTCAAGAATCTCTGCATAGTGATCCCGATTCAGCTGTGGATTCTTTTGCCTAAGATAATAAGGAAGACCGACCTCGCCGACTGCCGTCATATCATCAAGGTGTCGGTGCATCCAATTTAGCAAATCCGCCATTTCCGAATCGGATGGCAGCGTCTGCTCGGGATGATAACCGAATGCACATTTCACAAGCGGAGAATACTTATGAGAAAGCTCCAGATTTCTTTTACACGAAGCAAGATTAAAGGACACCGAGATCATACCTTTCAGAGTAACTAAATCACGGCTGAAAAATTGGTGCAGTTCTTCATCGCTATATTGATCCAGATGAATGTGTGCATCAAAAATTGGAATCATGATTGTACCGCCAATCCCTGCTTCAGTGTGTAATAGATATCCTTTTTCACTTCTAAGAACTCTCGCGTGAGCAATATGTCTTCATTCCGAGGGCGAGGGAATGGGACGGTAAACTCTTTCACAATATGCGCAGGTTTTTGTGACAACACCACAATCCGGTCTGACAAAAACAGTGCCTCATCGATGTTATGAGTCACGAACAGAATGGTCTTTTGATGCTCCTGCCAGATGGAAAGGAGCCATTTTTGCATGTCTAAACGAGTCAGTTCATCGAGTGCTGAAAACGGTTCGTCAAGACAGATAACAGATTGCGGGCTGAGTAATGCGCGGATAAACGCGGCACGCTGCTTCATTCCGCCCGAAAGCTCGTGCGGATACGCTTTTTCATAATCACCGAGACCCGCTTTTTGCAGCATCATTCTGGCATACTCTGAATCTGCTATACCTGATAATTCTTGACCAAGCAGCACGTTGTCCAGAATGGTCCTCCACGGGAGAAGAGAAGGTGACTGGGGCATATAGCTAATATGACCTCGTTCACCAGTAATCTCATGGTTATTAAGCGAAATGTGTCCGTTATCCGGATGCAGCAGACCGCCGATTAAATGGAACAAAGTACTCTTGCCGCTGCCGGAAGGTCCGAGTATGGTGACAAACTCCCCATTGCTAACCTGCAGATCCACAGAATGAAGAATCTGCTTTTTACCGAACGAAACGGACACATTCCGAATTTTAAGCTGTGCCATTATCCCAGCTCCTTTCTCTGATGTGCAACCATTCTGCGTTCCAAGAGGACGATGATAAAAAAGAACAGCAAGCTAAGCATCATGATAGAAAATATCGCAACAAAGACGCGGTCGGTACGGAACGATGAGGAAGCGAGTGTCATGTACACACCGATTCCTCGCTCTGAGCCTAGCCATTCTGAAATCACGGCACCCATCACACTGTAGGTTGCCGCGATCTTTAATCCGGAGAAAATGGAAGGCAGGGAATGCGGCATTTCCAGCTTCCAAAACATCTGGCTTTTGGACGCACCACACATCGTAAAATAGTGCACCAGTTCTCTATCTGTCTGCTTGAATCCGTCTAGTGCTGCAATGGTTACGGGAAAAAAGCATACAAGTGTGATAACGATAATCTTAGGCAGCAGTCCGAATCCGAACCATATGACCAGCAGGGGGGCGAGCACAATGACGGGCACGTTCTGCGATAAGATGATGAAAGGATAAAGCGGCTGCCTTAAGGCGGGAACACGGTGAAGCAGGATGGCAGCGAGAAGTCCTGCCGTCGTACCTGTCAGAAATCCGACAAATGACAGTGAGGCTGTGGACAGCACGTGTACATAAAATCTGCTCCAATCTTCCAGTCCAGCTGAGAAAATTTTGAGCGGAGAGGGCAGGAGCCACGCAGGCACCTGAGTCCAGCGGCCAACAGCATCCCATACTATCAGAATGAAAAAGAGGAGCCAAAGTGCGCTCCATCTTTTTTTCATCGGTACTTCTCCGTAAGCACATCCATCGTGATGCCTTCTGGCTGATACAGCACCTTGATCTGTGAGATAACGTTCGGGCTACCGATCTCAATCATGCGCTCGTTCATTTTCTGAATGACCGCAAAAAGCTCTGTCAGGTCGCCTTCCATTGTCGTTTCAAGCGGATGAACCTCATATTTCACGCCGCTTTCATCAATGATTTTGATTGCTTCATCCACATAAGGGATGACATTTTCGCCATTCTTTGTTTTCGGGATGATCTGAATGCTGACTAATGAATTGCTCATCACAAGTGTCCTCCTTATTCCGGCAAATAGTCGTTCGTGAACGCTTTTTTCGCATCCAGCTTCTTTTCTAACAGCTTATGGTCGTACATCCAGTCGCTGTAGTTTTTCCAGACAGACAGCTTCTGCTCGCCCCAACGGTCGGCATCATCCTTGTATTTCGGAGAAAGCCACTGCTGAGATTTTTTCACCAGCTTCGAATTAAGGTCTGGCACTTCTTTTATTAAAATGTCAGCTGCTGCATCAGGCTTCTCAATCGCAAACTCATACCCTTTTGCCGCACCTTTCAAAAATGCTTTTACGGTTTCCGGATCTTTCGCGATCATCTTTTCATTGGTCGCGAGCACAGGTGTGTAATAGTCTAGCTTTTTGCTGTAGTCGGTGAGGTACTGCATGTTCAGCTTTTCACCGCGAAGCTCGGCTTCAATTCCAGTCCAGCCGTAAAAAATCCACGCGAAGTCAATGTCACGCTTCACAGCCGTGAAGAAATCGCTGTCTCCCATGTTTACGATTTTCAGCTTCTCTACATCAGCGTTTTCTTTATCCATTAGCGAAGAGAGTATCTGTTTCTCTACCGGAGAGCCCCAGCCGCCGTATGTTTTTCCTTCATAATCTTTTGGTGACGAGATGTTCTTGGCAACAGGCGAGGCGAAGCCGGACGTGTTATGCTGAATAACCGCTGCTATTGAGACAATCGGAACGTCCTGAATACGAGCCTGTGTGATTCCCTCCTGATAGCTCACGCCAAAATCAGCTTTTCCGGACGCAACAAGCTGATCGGCCCCGGCATCACCAGGCATGATAATGTCGACATCAAGTCCTTGTTCTTTAAAATAGCCTTTTTCCTTTGCCACATAAAGGCCTGTGTGGTTCGTGTTTGGCGTCCAATCTAAGACAACCTTCACTTTTTTCAGTTTGTCAGCTGTTTTCTCGCCGTCAGACGATGTGCCGCAGCCGGCGAGCAAAACGACGACGCTTAAAGCAGCGAGCCATTTCTTCATGTTGTTTCCCCCTTCAATTTACAAGACAACAAAAAAAGCACCCAGAGTTGATACCTCGGGTGCATACGGTTATATCGTAAGTTTACTAGTTTTCGTATGTTCCCTCCGCTGGTATCAACCAGATCAGGTTCAAAGGGTCAACGCTTCTACGAGCGAAATCTCAACCGGCAACACCGGTCCCCCCACATGCCTTGCTATTCATTTTTTTTGATAACGCGTTCATTATAGCACACCAGCCGGGGTACGGTACTACTTTTTACTGGTTGATCTTCTTTTAATAACAGTATTCGGGTCGATAGTGGAGGTATTCAGGTCAAAATCAGGATAATCGGGTCGTTCAGCAGATTTTACGGGTCTAAAATTTGCGGGTCTCACCTCACGAATTACTAAAAGGCATTTTAACAAAAGCATAGAATAGTAAGGTGAGAAGGAGTGAAGTGGCACAATGCTTGATTATACAAAGAAATTAAGAGACGAATTTTATAAGCATAAAGACGAAGAAAACGCAGCGCCTATGGAAGCTTATATGCGAAATCAGTTTCCTTTCGTCGGCATGAAGTCGCCTGTCAGGAAGGATGTATTTAAACAGTTCGTTAAGAAACACGGATATCCGGAGAAAGAACAGCTGCAAGAAGCCGTTAAAGAGCTATGGCGGATGCCGGAGCGAGAGCTGCATTATGCCGCTCTGGGACTGGTGGATGGCTTCTTAAAAAAGCTGGAAGAAAAAGATTACGAGTTGCTAGAATACATGATTGTGAACAAATCGTGGTGGGACACGATTGACCACATTGCCGCAAACCATGCGGGCAAGCTGTTCCGTCTTTATCCACACCTGTTAGAGACAGTCGGTATGAACTGGAGGCAATCGGACAACTTTTGGCTGAGGCGCACAATGATTTTGTATCAGCTCAAATACAAAGGTGATACTAATGTAGAGCTGTTAAAGGATATTGTTGAAGAGAACCTAGGTTCAAAAGAGTTTTTCATTAACAAAGCGATCGGATGGGCATTGCGTGAATATGCCAAGTCCGATCCAGAATGGGTCTTGAACGTGACAACGCAGCTGGCTCTTTCACCACTATCAAAGCGTGAAGCGTTAAAAAACGTATCGTCTAAAACGATTAAAGCTTAATAGGGATAAGAGAAGAGTGTTCCATTATAGGAGCACTCTTTATTGAGTTCACTTTAGATAAATCCCACCCGTTTATTCATTCATCTGATTAATATGTTTTAGAGGTCTTTTATCCTATTTTAAGATTGAATGTTAGGTTTTTGATACTATTAATGTAAATTTTATGTAAGTCTTTGGAAGTATTTTAACAAAAACCGAACAATAATACGTGTCGATATGTGTTATATTCTAGTTAAATTGACTTGTTTTACATTAAAAGTATAGGAGTGGTAAATGTGGCGTTAAACCATTTTCGTCATTTATCTAAACTGGTTCTCATCGTAACGATGGTAATCAGCTTGTTCGCACCAATCTCACAGCAGAAAGCGAATGCAGAAGGTGTTCTTAAAGTTACTGAGGCGATTGCGAACAATACAGGAACTGCTACTGTTGAGGGTTATATTGTTGGAACAGTTAAAGGTGGAACCGGATCGTCCATTTCATATCAGTTTGAAGGTCCCTTTACTCAAGATACAAACCTTGCTTTAGCTGATTCACCAAATGAAACAGATAAAACTAAAATCCTTGCAGTCCAGTTACCAGGTGGAGCGGTAAGAGAAGCCTTAAATCTCAAAGCACATTCTGAGAATTTAAAGAAAAAAATTCAAATAACAGGAGATTTACTTGTTTATTTTGGTGTTCCAGGTCACAAAAATGCAAAATCATTCTCATTTGTATCTGGGATCCCAGCAGAACCTCAAGCTGAAGTTGTAACCGCTTCAATTCCTCAAGGTGTTATTTCTAAAGGAACAACTGTAACACTTGAAACGAAAACTGAAGGTGCTGCAATTTATTACACACTTGATGGGACAGTACCGACGAAAGAGAGCAAAATGTATTCCGATCCTATTACAATTAACGAAGATACAACAATTAAGGCAATCGCAATAAAAGATAAAATGAAAGACAGTAGAGTATCAGAGTTTGTTTATAATGTTGCTATTTCAGGACTTCGCATCCATGACATTCAAGGTGAAAGTCATAATTCACCAGTGGACAAAAAGTATGTAGAAGGAGTAACAGGTATCGTGACATATGTCGCAGATGCTGACAATTTCTATCTTCAAGACACACAACCAGATGAAAATGAAAAAACTTCTGAAGGAATTCTTGTATATAAGAAAGGTCACGGCGTAGCAAAAGGTGACATCGTCACAGTGGCCGGTCAAGTAAAAGAATGGGTACTTGAAGGTTACAGCGACAAAATGAAAACAGATCTTGCTGTTACAGAAATCAACGCAACAAATACACTTATTAAACTTAATTCTTCAGGCAATGCTCTTCCTGAAGCGGTAACAATCGGCGAAGGCGGACGTCAGCAGCCGACTGAAATCATCGACAATGATAACTTTGGTCTTTTCGATCCGCAGCAAGACGGCATTGATTTTTACGAAAGCTTAGAAGGCATGTTAGTGAAAGTGGACAACCCTTCTGTCATCGCGCCGCAAAAAAATGGCGAGATCGTCGTGGTGCCTGATATTCATAAAAATAAAGAAATCAACGAAGCTGGCGGACTGAATATTACGGCTAACGACTTTAATCCAGAGCGACTATTTATTGATATGAATGATTATTCTTTTGTTGCTAAAACAGGAGACTATTTTGTAGGCTCTATTACTGGGGTCGTAAGCTACGGATATGGAAACTTTAAAGTACTGACAAATCGTGATGACCTTCCGCAATTTGTTGAGGGAACAACGGAACGTGAAACATCTGATTTCCATGAAAAACATAAAGAACTGACGATCGCGAGCTTTAATGTAGAGAACTTCTCTGCAGATGAAAATGGGACGAGTGATGAAAAAGTAACACGCATCGCAGGATCGATTGTTACAAACTTAAAATCTCCTGATATCGTTGGACTGGTAGAAATGCAGGACGGAAACGGTGCATTAAATAATGGAAACACTGATGCAAAAGAAAGTGCGGATCGCTTGATCGCTGAAATAGCAGCACAAGGCGGACCAAACTATGTTTACACAGATGTTGCTCCAGAAAACAATAAAGACGGCGGACAGCCAGGCGGGAACATCCGTGTCGGTTACATCTACAATCCAGAGCGTGTGAAGCTTGCAGAAGGTGTGAAAGGGACGGCGACTCAGGCTGTAACATTCAAGAATGGCAAGCTGACAGCAAACCCAGGACGTATTGATCCGACTAATGCTGCATTTGCAAGCAGCCGTAAGCCGCTTGCGGCACAGTTCGAGTTTAACGGCGAGACTGTCGTTGTTGTAGCAAACCACTTTAACTCAAAAGGCGGAGATCAGCCGCTGTTCGGAAAGAACCAGCCTCCATACCTAAAAAGTGAAGAACAGCGCCATCAAATTGCCGGTATCGTCAATAACTTTGTAAAAGAAGTAAAAGCGGACGATCCAAACGCGAAAGTTGTTCTGCTTGGAGACTTTAACGACTTCGAATTTTCAAAAACATTTGATATTCTCAAAGGCAGCGAGTTAACAAACATGATTGACGAAGTGCCATTTAAAGAACGCTTCACGTATTCTTATCAAGGAAACGCGCAAGTGCTTGACCACATCCTTGTGACAAACAACATGGCGAAAAAGACGAAAGTGGATATCGTCCACATTAACTCTCAATTCATGGAAGAGCACGGACGTGCGAGTGACCATGATCCAGTCATCGTTCAAATCAAGCTTGATAAAGTAAAAGACGTAAAAGTGAAGTAAACAGCTAGCAGCCGCTCGAGGATATTCCGAGCGGCTTTATTAGTAGGGTCCGGTACGTTTCTTTAAGCTGCAGCGCAGCAAATACGCCGCAGCTTAAAGAAACGTACCGGACCCCTTCACTGCATTGGACACTTGACACACCAACTTCAATTCATTACCATATACTTAATTTAATTGAACACAATCTCTTATTAAGAGCAGGCGGAGGGAATTAGCCCAATGAAGCCCGGCAACCATTCATGCTGAATGACCAGCGTGGAAACGGTGCTAAATCTAACAGCGAAAAGCTGAAAGATGAGAGGAACTCGGACGATCTACCAGATGCCCGCTTTCTCTCATGAGAGCGGGCATTTTTTTAATGAAAAAGGAGAATGAGTGATGGATATCGCAAAGTGTATACATTGGCGTGGACTGAAACTGAGAGCATCATTGCATTTCCCGGCCGCGTACAACACACATCCAAAGGGGATATTTCCTTTAATTATTATTTGTCACGGATTTACGAGCAGCCGTATTGGTGTAGACCGATTATTTGTTAAATCAGCTGTGCAGCTTGAGAGAGAAGGTAACATTGTTGTGCGATTTGATTATGCAGGTTGTGGTGAGAGCGAGGGTCAGTATGGCGAGAACTCATTTGATGACCTAATTGAACAAACTCAAACGGTAATCACCTTTGGAACGGAACTGCCGGGTGTAGACCGTAATCAAGTCACTTTGATTGGACACAGCCTGGGTGGTGCGGTAGCTGCTATTACTGCAGCAAAAGATCATAGAGTAAAGAATCTGGTTTTATGGTCTGCAGTAGGAAGACCGTATGATGACATTTCAGCTATCGTTGGACCGGCAGAATGTGACGAAATCGAAAAAAGCCGCTGTATTGATCATTTAGGTTACACTCTGACACCGAAATTTTTAGAGTCGCTGAAGCGTTTTAACCCTATCGAAAAAATAGCGAGATTTAACGGCCATGCACTGATTATTCACGGAACAGGGGACAAGGTAATTACATCAGAGTATGCCAAGCATTACGTTTATTCTTTAAAAGAAAAAGCCGAAAAGACGCTGATTCAAGGTGCGTGCCATACTTTTTCAACAGGACCTCATTTTGATCAGCTAATCAATAGAACGAAAAAGTGGATGCGATACAGAACAAGTAGCGAAGAACGCATGGCTAAAAAAACTTCATAAATAATGATTGACATTATTAACAGTATCATCCATAATACAAAGTAATTTGATAGGAATACACTCTTATTAAGAGCAGGCGGAGGGAATTAGCCCTATGAAGCCCGGCAACCATTCATGCTGAATAGCCAGCCATGAAAACGGTGCTAAATCTAACAGCAAAAGCTGAGAGATGAGAGGATAATCGGATGTCTACTGAAACCCTCTGTCTCTTAATGTAAAGACAGAGGGTTTTTGTCATGTTTTCCGCCTCTTAAAGAGTAATTGTCAAAAGTACAGGAGGGTGCAAAATTCCGGAGTGAAAAAGGTTCAGCCCGAAGTCACTTCAGAGCTAAAGGTTTGTCAGAAAAACCATTAAAGAGAATTTAGGGGGCAATAAAAATGAAAAAGATATTAAAAGGTTTGGCAATAGGGGCACTTGCACTAGGATTGACAGCTTGTTCTGATGCAACAAGTGGATCAGAAAAAACAACCAAACTTACTGTAGGAGCATCCAACGTACCGCATGCAGAAATTTTAGAAGAAGCAAAACCATTGCTAAAGGATAAGGGCATTGATTTGAAAATTGTTACTTTCCAAGACTACATCCTACCGAACAAGGCGCTTCACGAAAAAGAAATTGACGCCAACTATTTTCAGCATATTCCTTATTTAAATCAGCAGTTAAAGGAAAATGAAGAATATGACTTTGTAGATGCTGGCCCTGTACATATTGAACCAATGGGTGTGTACTCCCACAAATATAAGTCATTGAAGGAGCTTCCGGATGGAGCGCTGGTTATTCTTAGCAACTCAGTAGCGGAACATGGGCGCATCCTATCTATCTTCGAAAAAGAAGGGGGAATCAAACTAAAAGAAGGCAAAGGATATGAAGCGCAGCTTAGCGACATCACAGATAACCCAAAGAACCTGAAATTCAAAGCAGACATCGAACCAGGCCTTCTTACAAAAGCATTTGAATACAAAGAAGGCGACGCGGTCGTCATTAACACGAACTATGCTATTGACGCTGGTCTAAATCCAAAGAAAGATTCTATTGCTTTAGAAGGACCGGATTCACCGTTCGCAAACATCATCACAGTCAACAAAGGAGATGAGAAGAAGGAGGGAATCAAAACACTTGTAAAAGTGCTGCAGTCTGAAGATATTGCCGAATTCATCAACAAAGAATACAAAGGGTCCGTCTTGCCAGTCAGCAAATAAGGAGATAGAACATTGGATAAAGATCACCTTTCTTGGCAAAGAAAAGTTATGACAGAGGACGTTGAACTGAGTCCTTATTTAAAGAAGGTCATGGCAGATGCCGCTTCACAAGCTGCTAACCACAAAACCAAACGCAAACTCTATCAAAAAAGAGTGAGCAAGCGAATCTAACAAGAATTATTTCGGGGTCCGGTACCATCACAAAGAAAAGGGGCAATCACGCCGATTTTCTTCATTGGTACCGGACCCCGATTTTTTTGTTTTTAATATACTTAATTTTTCTTCTGACATCGACCTGACATATTGGTGGGATACATTATTAATGCGGGACGAACTATTGCCTGTAAAATTCACCATATAACAGGAGGAATGAAAGATGTTTAAATCAAAAAAATCAACATATGTCGCAGCGGGCATGCTTTCACTCGGTTTAATTGGAGCGGTGCCGGTACTTGCGGCAACGGACCATGATAATTCAAAAAAAGACATTAGAGAAAATGCAGCTGAACACTTCAATAAAAAACGGCATCACCATAGCGGGCATGGTTATAAATTGGATCCAGCCATCATTAAAGCAAAAGCAAAGATGCTAGGTATCAGTACTTCAGGTAAAGAAACAGAAGAAATTTCTCGAGAGGTTCGAGAAACGGAACTGAAGAAGCGGGCAAAAGAAAATAACGTCACGATTGATGGAAAAAGCTTCCGAGAAATATCGAGAGAAATTATACAAGCCGAATTGAAAAAGGAAGCTCAAAAGCTTGGTGTGAGCATTGATGACAAAAATTTCCGCCAATTAGCGGAAGATGTAAGGACTGCCACAATGAAAAGTGAAGCCAAGAAGCTGAACATTAAAACAGAAGGAAAAGAAATAAGAGTGCTTGCTAAAGAGGTCCGCGAAGCAAAGATCTCAAAAAAAGCAAAGGAACTCGGCATCTCTTCATCGAATAAAGAAACGCACGAAATTGTTCAAGAAATTCGCCGAAAGCAGATCCTTAGTTTAGCTGATAAACTGGATATAACAGCCAAAAACAAAACATTAGAAGAGATTGTGCGTGAAATGGCTGTCAAACACCCAGATGAACTGGAAAAGCTTGACCTTTTTCAAGAGAAGAATCGGAATTTCTTTCATATGAAAGGGTTTGAAAAGTACGGAAACAATGATCATAAACTCAGAGGCGGGCCTGCTGGCGAAACCCTCAGTGACGAAGGAGCATTTTCAGAAGCTGGAATCTAATTAAACGTGCAAAACGATGAACCCCGGTATCGATATCGGGGTTTTTATTTTACAATGAACGGTAAGGAGTGAGCTCGGATGAAAACCATATTGGTTGCAGAAGACGAAGTATCAATCAGTGCTGTACTAAAAGCTTATTTGCAAAATGCAGGTTATCGGGTGGTACAAGCGTTTGACGGGCAAAGCGCGATTAGCTGTTTTCACCAGTCAGAACCCTCCCTCGCAATTCTTGATGTGATGATGCCCGAGCTAGACGGATGGCGAGTGCTCAAAAGAATTAGAGAACACAGCACATGCCCAGTTATCATGCTCACTGCACTCAGTGATGTGTCTTCCAGGCTCGCAGGTTTGAACGGAGGTGCGGACGACTACATCGCCAAACCATTCATCGGTGAAGAAGTAGTGGCAAGAGTTCATGCAGTGCTGCGGCGCACAGAGCAGTCAAGACGGATGGAAGAGGAGAAGGCAAAATTCGGCAGGCTGCTGATTGACTGGCGTTCACATGAAGTTTACCTCAACGGCATCTCGATTGAAATGACCCCACGGGATCTGTCATTACTTCTCTATTTGGCAAAGCATCCGAACCGTACGTTTACACGCGACGTTTTAATACAGCAAGTGTGGGGTCTCGATTACTTTGGAAGTGACCGGGCGGTGGATCTATCCATTAAACGCATTCGAAAATTGCTGGAGAATTGGCCGGCAGAAGATGGTGAGATTAAAACATTCCGGGGAGTGGGGTATCAATTCCATGTTAAGAAATAACAGCCGAACGACACTCTTAAGGTTCTGGACTACTCGCTATTTTGCCATCCTTTGCATCGGTCTTATTGTTATTGGGACGATTGCTGCATTATGGATTCGCCATGCTGCCATTGAGAACCGGCTGGAGCTGTTTAAATTTATGGCTGAGGATATTGCCTTATCTGCCGTGAGCCAACAGGAAGGCCGCTATGAGCGGCGCGGGGGATTGCCCGGTCTTATAAAAGACCGCGAGAGGTTTCTAGGTGAGCTAGATAAACCACCTGCCATTTTCGTCGTGAATAATGAGGGAGAGGTCCTCTTTTCCAATAAGCGTAGGCACGAGTTTAAGCGGCAAGGAAGGCTTCCATCTTATATCTTGAAAAATAAAGAGTCGGTGCAGGAGATAAAGTCTGATGATGCAGACGTGTTCATGGTGAAAACACCAATTGTTACAGATCTAGGCAACAAAATAGGATATGTTCTAATCACACAGTCTAAAGAAGAACTAACGAGGGTTAACCAAGAATTTCGTCTTCTGGCAGTCATGCTATGTTCACTGGCATTATTAGGATGGATTGCCATCTATTATTTTTCACGCAAGATCTCTCTGCCAATACAGAAGGTCGCTAACGCGGCTTCACGTATTCGTGATGGAAACTACAGCTTTTCTCTTCCGGAAGATGTGAAAGAGAGAGAAGTGTATGAACTCGTTCAAGGATTCCGAGACATGGCGGAAAAGCTGCAGCAGCTCGAATCATTGCGTGCTGAGCTTCTTGCAGGAGTCACCCACGAGCTGAAGACGCCTGTCACCGCTGTCAGCGGCCTGCTGCAGGCCATAAGGGACGGCGTCGTGGAAGGAAAAGAGATGGACGAATTTATAGCCGCTTCCTTAGCAGAGACAGAAAAAATGGAAAAGATGGTCGAGGATCTTCTGGACTTTAATTCTTTCACAGCCAACGCTGTACCTGTCAAGCTAGAGCAGCATAATGTATTACACCTGCTGAAAGAAATTGTTCACCAATGGGAGCTTGTTCACCGCGTAAAAATCTCACTAGTCTCAGAGATCAATGCTTCTGCTAGTATAAGAACCGATTCACTCCGCTTGCAGCAGATTATCGTCAATCTCCTAAACAATGCTAAGCATGCGAGTGATCAGAACACCGATATCACGGTGAGGCTTGCTGTAATTGATAAACAGTTTACCATAGAAGTTACTGATTATGGCTGCGGCATTCCAGAAGAAGAACAGGACATGATTTTTGAGCGTTTTTACCGAGGGAATGAAAAGAAATACAAGGTGCGAGGACTTGGTCTTGGGCTTCCCTTCAGCAAACTGCTCGCTTCAGCAATAGGCGGACAATTAGTTCTGCACAGCAGCGTGCAAGGGAAAACGGTATTTCGACTACGATTACCAAGGTGATGAAAACTTTTTTAAAATAATAAGTTTCGCGCTAACAGGACCAGGGTATAGTCACTATAAAACTGGTAAGGAGGGATGGTTATGCATACGAGCATTCATAATGAGCCTCTATCGAAAAAGCCAGAAGTCGTCTTGCCGATTCAGACTGCCGCAATGATCGCGAAACCGCCAATAAAGGATGAGGCGAAGAAACCGGAATACACTACTACATTTTTAAACCCAAATTAACCTGAAAACCTGGCAAACGCCAGGTTTTTTTCATTGCTGTCCAAATAGAATATTTCCAAAAAAAACCTTTCCGTATATAATGAGAGAGATGGAAACCGCCGATACGGGAGTGTGAATTTATTGACAACGGCCTTTGTGAATTGGGGAGAATCAAGAGTGAAATTGACTTGGGAAGAAACGAGTCTTCTCCCTGCCAATGATTTCATAACAAGTGCCCATGGCTTTTGTGTTAAAGAGAATAAGCTTTTATTAGTGAATTTATGTGATAGAGGCTGGGATTTTCCTGGCGGACATATGGAACCTGGAGAGCGTCCAGTTGATTGCTTTAAACGGGAGGCTTTAGAAGAAGGCTATGTAGCAGGTGATTGTGAATTATTGGGATACATAACGGTTGATCATAGTGAAAACCCAGCTTGGACAGAAAACAGCCGATATCCTAAAATAGGCTATCAAGTGTTCTATAAAATGGATATCAAAGAATGGCTTCCATTTGAGGGTAAACACGAATCTGTTCAGCGCAAATTAATCGACCCTACAGAAGTTTCCCTATATTATCGAAACTGGCACGTTGTTTATCAAGGAATATTAGACTGTGCGCTGCGGTAAAATGAAGAGAGTTCATTGACTGATGAAAAAGGAAAGCACTCGACTATCGTCAATACGTTACGACAGGAGAGACTTCTATAGAATCTCTTTTTTGTCACTTTATCTGTGATGATTTATAACCTAGTCAAACAGTATAAGAATAAAGTATAAAGTCAACTTAGGCTGACTTACAGACTTGGCTTCAGCCAAGTTTCTTTATTTATCCAGAGTATTTTGTTTTGAAAGTGGAGGTAAATACCTTACAATGATTCTTCATACTTGGAACGTTAAGAATGGGGGATGAGAGCGAATATGGATACATGGGAAAAGGAATGGCTGGACGAACAGCAGCGAGTCGATCATCTTTCCTCTAAAATTAATAAAAAAATGAACACCATCGATCAATTGCTTGGAGGCAAGAAGGGAGAGGTCGTTGAGATACGGAAAAATTTTTGGGAAGACGTAACGGTTAACTTTGAGGATGCTGCGGAAGCGGCTGAGACGGCAGCAAGCATCCGTCAGCAGGCGGAGCTATTATCCGAGATTGAGCGAAGTCATCAGGGTGCCTCACAGCAAATGAAAACGTACGAAAAACTCAAAAATTCTCCTTACTTCGGTAGAATTGATTTTAAAGAAGAAAACGAAACAGCTGCTGACAACATCTACTTAGGCATCGCTTCTTTTTATGATGAAGAAACAAATGACTTTCTAATCTATGATTGGCGCGCGCCGATCTCGAGCCTGTATTACGACCACGGTCTTGGGACGGCATCGTATACGGCACCTGGCGGAGAAGTAGAAGGCGAGATGAAGCTGAAGCGGCAGTATATTATTCGCGGCGGAAAAATTAAAAGCATGTTTGATACAGGGGTGACGATCGGAGACGAACTGCTGCAGGAGGTCCTCGGAAACGAAGCGAACGCCCAGATGAAAAGCATCGTCGCGACCATTCAGAAGGAACAGAACGAAATTATCCGCAAAACAAGCGGTGAATTAATGATTGTACAAGGAGCTGCCGGCTGCGGCAAGACATCAGCCGCACTGCAGCGAGTGGCGTATTTGCTGTATAAATACCGTGAATCCTTGAATGCGAGTGAAATCCTTCTTTTTTCGCCAAATGCGATGTTTAATACGTACGTGGCAAATGTGCTGCCAGAGCTTGGTGAAGAGAACATGGCACAGACAACGTTTCAAGCCTATATCGAGCACCATTTGGGCAGCGACTTTGACATTGAAACGCCGCTTCAGCAGATGGAGCATATGCTCTCCACTCAAAACAACGATGGATATGAAAACGAACTAGCCGGGGTCCGGTACAAGGCGTCTCTTTCTTTTTTAGAGAGCATCGAACAGTACTTAGAATCGTTAAAGAAAAGCGACATGGTGTTTCGCGGCATTCACTTCCGAGGGCGGCCTATCGTATCTGCAGAAGAAATCACTCATTACTTTTATTCGTTTGATGAGAACATGTCCATACCAAACCGCCTGAAGCTGGTTACCGAATGGATACAAAAAGCAGTCCGGGAGTTTGAGAAAAAAGAACGGAAAGAAGAATGGGTGAAAGAACAGCTTCATTATTTGGATGAAAGCGTGTATACGAAGCTGTATCATAAACTGCGCAAGAAGAAACAGTATTCCAAAGACACGTTCAACGATTTGAATCGTGAGGAAGAAGAGCTTTCCGCCGTAATCGTCCGAAAAGCGATTAAGCCGCTGAGAAATAAAATTCAGCAGCTTCGTTATGTGAACGTGAAAGCATTATATCGCAATCTGCTGGAGAAAGTGCCGCACGAAATGGGCGATGAATGGCATAACATCGCACATCATTCAAAAGCGGATCTCGCAGAAAACAAGCTGTCTTATGCGGATGCGACGCCTTTTTTATTCTTAAAAGAACGAATAGAAGGCTTTCAGACGAACACAATGGTGAAGCATGTGTTCATCGATGAGGCGCAGGACTATTCACCGTTTCAGTTCGCATTCATTAAGCGGATTTTTCCGCGCGCGAGATGGACGGTGCTTGGTGACTTAAACCAATCCATCTATGTTCATTCGCCCGAGAACGCGTTTGATCATTTGAGCCAGCTATTTGATTCTCGTAAGATTGAACGGGTAAGGTTATCGAGAAGCTATCGTTCAACCAAGCCAATTGTAGAGTTCACCAAACATCTTCTAAAAGATGGTGAGGGAATCATACCTTTTAATCGGGATGGCACACTGCCTTGTGTAACACGTGTCTACAGCAAGGATCAACTTCATGAGGATATCATCGGAAAAGCAGGTGTTTATGAGCGTAATGGGTATCAAAATATTGCCATCATCTGTAAAACGGTCAGTGAAAGCCAGCAAGTCTATGAGGAGCTAAAGGGGAAGCTTAGAGTAAAGCTGATGGCGGATGAAGAGGTAGCGTATGAAAAAGGCATCGTTGTGATACCTTCTTATTTAGCCAAAGGAATTGAATTCGATGCGGTCATCCTTTATGACGCATCAATTCAGAGTTATGGCGCAGAATCGGATCGCAAGCTGTTTTATACCGTATGCACACGCGCTATGCATGATTTACAGCTGTATGTTCTAGGCGAGATCAACCCTTTTATAGGTAGCGTCCCTGAGGGTTGTTATTTAAAAGAAGAAAGAGGCTAACCAGCCGGAATTAGCCGTGGTCCGGTACCTTATGGTGAACAAGGTACCGGACCACGGCTTTTGTTTATTTCCAATAATTAAACAGTGGTCCTGAGATACCAAATACCGGATCAGATGCCGGAATTTTCGTTTGCTTAATGTTTTCCATCACTTCTGGCCGTTCGCCAATTTCACCCGTTCTTGTATCATAATCTGAACCGCCTGGATAGGCGCCGACAACTTTAAAATCGGATGATGAGGCTATTTTCTTATGTCCAGTACCGGCTGGAAGGATGATAACATCTCCGGTTTTCACCAAGAACACTTTCCCTTCTTCTCCGCCAAGCTGCAACTGTGCTGATCCAGAGATTACTCCAAGCACTTCATGAGTATTGCTGTGATAATGATGGTAATCAAAGACTCCGTTTTGCCAGCTGTTCAGCCAGCCGTTCTCGTTAAACACCTTCTCCGTTTCCTGTTCATTGCCGTTTAAAGCACCTTCATAAATCAACGTTTGAAAAAAAGGACTGTTCGGAATAGATCCATCATCTTCAAAGTATTGTGCCACGATATTCATGAAAATCCCCCTTTCTTTTTATAAGGCTGTTTTCGTAAACATTGTTTCTTTTAGAATTCGAAAAGAGGTTGATCTCCGTTACAGGTGCACGCTTATCCAGAGGGGGTATGGGGAAAAGCACGGGTGGGCTCGTTTAGCCCCGACCAGCAGAAGGTGAAGGGGCAAGATTTCAGCATTTTAATGCTTCTCATCGTCGTTCAGTCATTAGCGACAATCTCTACGAAAAGAGCTATTAATAAATAACCTACCCCACTCTTCTAATGTACAAAACCGACAATCTTCGACAATAAGAACATCGTGATGTAGAAAGAACACGAACGAATTTTCGGGTTTAAATGTTTGTAAACCGGTTTACGGTGGTAAAGTTAAAGTACCTAAATTTAACCATAAATTGCTGTACCAATAAAACCTTTAAACAAAGGAGGAAGCCTGCATGGTTTACAAAGTGAAGGACTGGCTGCGCTTGACTCATAAAGAAAGGTACTTGCTTTTGGTTGCCATCTCTAAATTGCAAAAAGAACAGCGGACTCAACTATAAACAACCCATTCATAAAGACCTTCTACTTTTTTCGGTGGAAGGTTTTTCTTCTGCTCAAAAACTTGTCCTGCCAAAAAACTGTCAGTATAATTAAGGATATGATTTTTGTTCATAGAATGTATAAGAAAAGAAGGGGACAACATGACTTCATTTAATGATCAGCTTATAGATTTTTTAGAGCAAAAGGCGTGTGATATTACTGAAAAATGGCTTCAGTCAAGAATTCCAAGAGGCAACTCTATTTATTCAAGCACACAGAACGAAAAAGTAAACGAACTATTGAGAGAGCAGAATGGTTTAACGATCAAGACTGTTATTAGCATTTTGTTTGAAGATAAGTCGATCTATAAGGAGAACAGCGAACGCTGGGCCAAAATGGTCGCCAAAAGCCGTGCGGAATCAGACACGCCTATCTTTGAAGTTCTCGATTCTGTCTGCGAGTTCAGAGAAATTTTTGTGGATTACATGGAAGAATTTTTTGATAGCCAGCCAGATATCACGAAAGAGCAAATCGTGAAATCAACGGGCATCATTAATAGAGCGTTTGACCATTTGAGTGTAAAGTTTGCTGAATATTACTATCAATACACGATGGCAAAGCTGGAGGCTCAGCAAGAGCTTATTCAGGAACTTAGTGCTCCGATCATACCAATAACGGACTCGATAGCGGTTCTTCCACTTGTTGGGGATATTGATACAAAACGGGCAAAAACCATTATCGAGGTGATTCCGGCTCAATGCATGAAGCAGCAGATCACTCATCTTTCTATTGATCTTTCTGGTGTGCCGGTCGTTGACACGATGGTTGCCAATCAGCTGTTTCATCTCATTCAAACGCTGGAGCTGTTAGGTGTTACGTCGATGATCTCAGGCATTAATCCAGCATTCGCCATTGCATCGGTTCAGCTGGGGATTAATTTCGATAACGTAGAAACACATGCGACATTGAAAAATGCGCTGGAGAAAATGGGCATTAATACAAGACAATAATGGCAACTATTCATTTGACCAAAAAAAGGGCGATAAGCAGGATGCTGCTTATCGCCCTTCTTATTTACTTTGCTATCGGATAACGCTGATTCTCAACAAGCATCGAATACTCGTTCGGATGAAATTCATTTTCACTTTTGGAAACAACAACCGTTGCTACGCCGTTCCCAATTAGATTTGTAATTGCACGAGCCTCAGACATGAAACGGTCCACACCGATCAATAATGCCATTCCTTCAACAGGTATCATCGGAAATGCGGCTAATGTAGCGGCAAGGGTGATGAAGCCAGAACCGGTGATTCCAGCCGCCCCTTTACTTGTCAGCATCAAGATACCGAGCAATGTGAGCTGCTGCCAGATCGTTAAGTCGATGCCGTAAGCCTGCGCAATGAACATGGCTGCCATGGACAAGTAGATGGATGTTCCGTCAAGGTTAAACGAATAGCCCGTTGGCACAACTAGACCGACAACTGACTTCGAACAGCCGTACTTCTCCAGCTTTTCCATCATTTTTGGAAGCGCAGATTCTGATGAAGACGTACCTAGAACAAGCAGCACTTCTTCTTTAATATAAGCGATAAATTTAAAGATGCTGAACCCGTAATATTTGGCCACTCCTCCAAGAACGAGAACAATAAAGAGAAACATGGTGATATAAACAGAAGCCATCAATTGGCCTAATGATAAGAGTGATCCGACACCGAATTTACCAATCGTGAACGCCATCGCGCCGAACGCAGCGATCGGTGACACCTTCATGATCATGTTGACAACTTTAAAGAAAATCTCTGTCAAGTTCTCAAACATGGCAATCGTTGGCTTTGCCTTCTCCCCGAGAGCGGCGGCAGCAAGACCGAACAGCACCGCAAAGAACAGAATAGGCAGCAGCTGACCTGACGCAAGGGCTCCGATAACGTTTTCCGGAACGATGCTTACAAGGAAATCAACGACACCATGGCTGGTTTCTGCCGCTTGCTTCGTGAACTCTGATACATCGCCGCCTTTTGCTGCAGTCGTATCGAAGCCCTTTCCTGGCTGAACAAGGTTAACGACAAGCAGACCGATAGCGAGCGCGAAAGTGGTGATAATCTCGAAATATAGGAGGGCCTTCCCGCCGATCCTCCCCACTTTTTTCATATCCCCCATGCTTCCAATGCCGATAACTACGGTAAAGAAGATGATAGGAGCGATAACCATTTTAATAAGCTTGATGAATACATCCGCTAAAACTTTCAGCTCTGTCCCGAACGCCGGAAACGCGAAGCCGACAGCGATTCCAAGCAAAATGCCGATTATGACCTGTACAGTCAAGTTTCTGAAATTGATTCTCATAATCCTACCCCTTTCTATTATGACAGCGCTTACAATAATAGCTTCATATTATCTGACATTTCCGAAAACAACTAGATTATGGTGATACTGTTCTTTTTGGTCTTTTTGGTCTGAAAATAAAAAAGGAAAAATCATACCAAGAACCGTATATGTAAAAAAGATACAAGGGGGAAAGTTACATGATTATTAAAGAGACAAAGGACGCGGCACTGATTGCGTCATTGAACAAGCATGTCCAAGACGTACACAGCGAAATGAATCCCGTTCACTTTAAGCCGTTTAAAGAGAATGAGATTCGTACCTTTTTTGAAAGTCTGATTGAAAAGCCAGCTCATAAAATGATTGTGATAGAAGTTGGAGAAGAGCCAGTAGGCTATGCATGGATAGAGTTCCGTCATTTTCCAGAGAACGCGTTTAAATATGCGTACGATAAGCTGATGATTCATCAGATCAGCATCAACAGTGAAAAAAGAAGCAGGGGGTACGGTACTCAGCTGCTGGATTACATTGACGACCTTGCCAAAGAGCGCGGCATCACGACTGTCGAGCTCGATTATTGGAGTGATAACCTTAAAGCGAAACGATTTTATGAAAAAAGCGGCTTCATCATTCAACGGGAGTTTGTGTATAGGGAAGTGAACTGATTGAAGTTTGATAGAGGACGGCTCATTGGGTCTGGCAACACAGCCAAGGTGTACATGTATGGTAACAAAGCGGTCAAGGTGTTTCATGAGCGGATTCACCCTTCTTATATTAAAAAGGAATTTAACACGAGCCAAGTGGTCAGCAACAGCGGGTTGTGTGTTCCGGCAGTTTATGAGTTGTGTGACATCGAGGGAAGAATGGCTATTGTCCTTGAGAGAATAGAAGGTATTTCATTAAACTATTTGTTCATCAAAAAGCCAATAAACATGTTGAGCATCATGAAGCTGATGGCCAAGCTTCATAGAGAAATGCACGATGTGTCGAACCTTCCACTTCCGTCACAGAAGAATCACCTAGAACAGCTTATTCACAACGCTGGGGTGCTTACGCATGTGGAGAAGGAAAGAATTCTCTTGTATCTGGAACAGCTTCCGGAAAGTTGTCAGCTATGCCACGGTGATTTTCATCCAGATAACATACTTATTAGTGAGGATCGGCCAACTATTATTGATTGGATGGATGCAACCTGCGGACATCCAGCAGCCGATGCGGCACGAACGTATATCCTTTTAAAATATGGAGGGTTATCCGAGCAATCCGGCATAATTCAGCGGTTGATTCGCCGTTTTATCAGTACTATTTATCTGCATGATTATTGCAGTAAAAGTCTTATATCAAAAGAAATGATAAAAAAATGGATACTGCCTGTCGCGGCGGCAAGGCTATGTGAAGATTTGGAAGGGTTTGAAAAAAGGCAGCTACATAAACTTGTTCAAAAGTTGATGACAAAGATAGAGGAGCTATGAAAATGAACAGCAACGAATTCAACAGGATCATTAACAATCTGTTTAAGGATGAGCTGCCATTATTTGACGACGATGAGTACGGATTCACTTATTGTGCTCAAGAGAAATGGAAGAAGCTCGCTTATGCAACCAATCTATCATTCGAAACCATTGAGAAAGCAGCTGAATCAAACGCAGATTTTCTTCTCACACATCATGATGCCTGGGACTTTATCTATGGAATGAAAGAGGCTTGTATAACCAGACTGAAGAAACTCGGCATAAGCCATTATTACATCCACTCTCCGCTGGATTATGTGAAGTTTGGAACGTGTACATCGCTCATGCATGCGCTTGGTGTGGACGACAGGATTACTTTATCGTATTACAATAATGGCGGTATACCAGGAACAGGAGAATATCAAGTACCATTAGAACTTCATCAGCTAGTAGAACGCATGTCAGGTGTATTAGGTGAACAGGTTAGATGGTGGAAAAACAGCACCCGTCCTGTTAAAAAAATCGGCATGATGACAGGTGCGGGACACTCTACTGACTATATGAAAATAGCGATAGAGCACGGCTGCGACACGTATATCACGGGGGAAGCGACATTGTATTCCATTCAATACGCAGAGTTTACAGGAATGAACCTTATTGCTGGAAGCCATACACACACTGAAATTTTCGGAGTAGAGTCATTAGCTCGTAAAATTCAAACAGAAGTTCATGAATTGGAAATTTGTAAAATTATTGAATCGCACTTTGAACTTGGAAAACAGGTTAATACAATGGAATTATCTTAAAGAAGCAGCCGGACCGCTGCGCTTGTACAAGCGAAAAGAATGATTCACGAGTAAAGCACTGGAACCCAGCCGTGCTTTCTTACGTGTGGATTTCCTTTTTGTGGTATATTTTAGCATGGGGGGAACGTTATGCTGACATGGAAACCGCTTCATTTTTATATAACAATCATGGCAGCTGTAGGCATTTGGGCTGGTAATTATGCATACTTTGAAGCGGCTCAAATGAACGAACCAGTCTTTCTGGATCATTATTATGAAACGTATAGTGGTGAAAGAGAATATTTAACATTCTATTATTTAGCAAATAAACAGGATACATCAACGATTAATTATGTCGAATTTGATGGGATCGCTCTGTCCGGACCAGAGGACCCAGAAGTTATTGCTCAAAATGAGGTAGTAGATGAATTTCAGCATCAATACATTAGATCAATCACGCTGAGAATTCCAGACCCTCCGAGAGAAAAAGTGAAAAATGGCGTATGGCAATTCAATACGATGACCGTATATTTCAGTGACGGAAGAACACAAATAGCAGAAATTGGTTTGGTTAAAGTAAGTCCATTTCCAAAAAAGTCACCGTTCGAGTTCCCGGTAGGAGGCGGTTCCAATCAAAACCGAGAAGGGCAGGAAATGCTCGCAACGGAAAACCTGCAGATTGATGATATAACCAGTACGTTTCCAATTTTAGATAACCTGCTGCAAGTTAAATTTCATAATGGGAAGCGATCAGAGGACAATTCTTATGAGGACTTTTCAAAAACACTGAACGCGGACTGGAGCAAGATTCCAGGAACCTTGACACCAGAGCTGACATACCCAGTGTTGATAAAAAGGAATGACACAATCAGTATGTTCGTCCGGCCTGAAAAAAAGCTCAACGTGTATGTGCAATGTGCGATTCATTTGAAGGGAACCGATGAACGCGGGGAGACTGTGCACGGGCAGTTCCGCATACAAATGACCCCCGAGCTTCATGCAAAAGACATTCAAAACATCATGGCAGAAAAAAGCAGCATAAAATAATCGCTTGGAGATTAAAGCCGCAGGTATGCACTCGGCTTGTAGAAAAGTCCAGATTCAATTAGTCCGCAACAAGAAAGATTGCCGAGCGAATAGGATGAGGTGAAAAAATGAGTGCAGGCTTTCATAAGCTTTTTTGGGGATTCTTCATAGTGTTTGTAAAAATACATATCGTGGGTGTCGATATCCTTCCTGATCCACTTGGTTATTTATTGATTTATAAAGGTATAGGGTTATTGATGAAAGAAAAAAATCACATGGACTACAGGCGGGCGAGAGTGCTCTCAGGCGCTCTAATGCTCCTCTCCATTCCGTCTGTGTTTGTTTGGAATAAGACAGAAGGCATTTCATTCACAACGGCTGAAGGGAGCTGGCTTCTTTATGGAACAGCTCTCAGCCTGCTAAAGCTGGTTCTTGTGTTCCATGTTTTCAGAATAATCGTCTCTATCATTAAAATTTATGGACAGAAGAATCTACTAAATAAAGTGAGTTCAACATTCACCGCCTATATATCAGTATTGCTTACAGTTACAATCGCCCAGTCATTCCTAATGAATCTGGCGGGTGATTGGCTTGTCGGCTTTTCTATCATTTTGATCATTGCTGCGGTTGTGATGGAAATGGTCTTCTTAATGTTGCTTAGATCATTAAGAAAACACTCATGGGAGATTGTCGAGGAGGTATAATATGTACACCTTGAACAATCGAAATGGTTAAGTTATAGCTCCTGATTGGCATTGATTTGTGAGATTTTTAATTGTGAATCTCGAGAGTTTACTTGTGAAACTGCTTCATTTACTTCCAGATATAAAAAATTGTTTGCAGGAGGAGGTGTTGAGGGGTACGGTACCACAGTACCGTACCCCTCAACACCTCCTCTTCATGAACACAAAAAAACCAGGCATCCCAAAGGATGCCTGGTCTCTTTAAAGGTTAAATTAAACCTTTTGTACGTTAGTAGCTTGAGGTCCGCGTTGACCTTGTTCTACTTCGAAAGTAACTTCTTGACCTTCGTCTAAAGACTTGAAGCCTTCAGATTGGATAGCTGAGAAGTGTACGAATACATCGTCTCCACCTTCAACTTCGATAAAACCGAAACCTTTTTCTGCGTTGAACCACTTAACTTTTCCGTGTTCCATGTGTATTGCCTCCTATTTTGTGCGAAATCGCACGTTATAATACTATTCTTGCTCATCGCAATAGAAAGCATTAAAGCTATTCATCACTTGTATTATTGTTACATACCCGAACAAAAATAATTCTTCTTTATACTAACACCAATATTTAGAATAAGCAAGTTAACTTTGAATATTGTGCAGGTACTACTTTCCAGCATTCCTTATTTCTTTGATTATTTCCGATCCGTAATCCTGCTCAGCCTTGCTGTAGACACCTTTAAGCGCCTTTCTCCATTTTTCTTTCTCTGCTCCAGAAAGTTCATAAAAAGTGACCTCACCAGACGTCTTCAACTTCTCTAGCTGAATTTCGTTCATTTTTTTTGCCTGCTCAATGTTCCATTTTGTCGTCTCTTCCATTGCCGCTAATAAAATGGCTTGATCATCGGAGCTTAATTTTTCCCAAAATGCCATATTCATCAATACAGCATAGCCTAAAATGCCATGGTTGGAAATGGTCATAAATTTTTGCAGCTTATAAAAGCGTTTTGAATAAAAATTGGACACTGTGTTTTCCTGGCCATCAATCTGTTGAGACTCAAGGGACTGATACACATCGTTAAACGAGAGGGGAACAGGCTTTGCACCCAGTAATTCATACTGCTGTTCAATAAGACTGCTTGGCTGGATGCGCATTCGTTCGTTCTTAAAATCATTGGGCGCAACAAGATGTTTCTCGCGATGAGTGACTTGCTTGAACCCGTTGCTCCAAAGAGCCAGTGGCTTTAAATCCTGTGATTGTACCCGATTGAGCAAATTTTTTCCGGCAGGGCCTGTGAATACAGAGCGCAAATGATCATCATCGCGAAACAAAAATGGAAGGTCCAGCAGTTCAAGCTGTCCAAGCTTAGAGAATGACGGGGCAATCATCTGTACTTCTCCGGCTTGAACCGCGTTAAGCTCTTCACTATCACTGAAAAGAACGCTGTTCGGGTAAACCAGCACTTTAATTCGCCCTTCTGTTTTCTGTTCCACGATGTCAGCAAATTTTTGAGCGGCTAACCCTTTAGGTGTATTCTCTGCTACAACATGACTGAAGTGGATCACAAGCTGGTTTTTCAATCCTGCCTGCTCATCATCAAATGGAATCTCATTCTTTGCCACATCAGACTGAAACAGCAGCAGTGCGAGAAGGCCGAAAACAGTTGCTGCACTTGCAGCGATAAAGTATCTCATGTGTCATCACACTCAACTTTTTATATTTGGTTAGTGTTAGTGTACGATGGAGCTAGGACTTTTTACAATGAAAAGAGGGAGCGCTTTCAATGAACTCTTTTTCAATCCACACAAAAATTTCAGCACTGATTTTTTTTATTATCGGGTTTTCACTCTTGCTTGGCGGCATGGTCTTGTTTGGCAATATGATGAACACGAAAGAAGAGGACCTCAAAGAGAAAGCCAGGCTGACGTCAAGAACCGTAGCCGAGCTTCCTGAATTTCGTCAGAAAATGATAGGCAGTGAAGCAGACAGGGAAAGCATTAATGGGATGGTTGAGCGGATTCGGATCGTAAATAATGCGGATTATATTGTGGTTCTGGATATGGACAGGGTGAGGCTATCGCATCCTGTCAAAAAGCAAATCGGCTCCATTTCAGAAGGTCGTGATGAAGGAGCGGCATTCGCGGAACATTCCTATACTACCGCGGCGAAGGGGGAAATCGGGACGATCATACGAGCGTTCGAACCGGTCATGGATGGTTCCCACGAGCAAATAGGGGTTGTCATCACGGGATTTCGTCTGCCAACCTTAGGGGAGATGTTGGCGGATGTGAAAATGGAAATATGGCTGACTGGCGCGCTGTCGCTTTTCTTTGGGGGCTGGGGTGCATGGCTGCTCGCCCGTCATGTAAGACGACAGATGTTTTCTTTAGAACCGCACGAAATTGCACAGCTTTTTGTAGAAAGGACCGAAACGTTTAACGCGATGCATGAAGGAGTGATTGCTATCGATACGAACGAACGGATTACCATTTTTAATAAGAAAGCGAAGCAAATGATTGGAGTGACTGGTGATGTGGTAGGAAAACCGATTCGGGAGGTTATACCTGACACGTACTTGCCGGAAATTTTAAAAATTAACCGTCCTGTTTACAATAAGGAACTGCAGCTGGGGAGCTTGGCGATCATGAGCAACCGCGTGCCAATTCAAGTTGACGGACAAACAGTTGGAGCGGTCGCTATCTTTCAGGACCGGACTGAAGTGAAAAAAATGGCAGAAGAGCTGACTGGGGTTAAGGCATTCGTCAGTGCGCTTAGGGTGCAGAATCATGAGCATATGAATAAGCTTCACACGATTGCTGGACTGATCCAGCTTGGCAGCAACGATCAAGCTCTTGATTATGTCTTCGCGGTAACTGAAGAACAAGAGGAACTAACGCGTTTTCTCACAGCAAATATAAGAAATGACAGTATCGCTGGACTTCTATTAAGCAAGGTTAGCCGAGGAAAGGAACTCGGGATTTCGGTTCACATTGACCATAACAGCAAATTAGTGGCGCTTCCGCCATTTCTTGATCACCATGATATGGTAATCGTTCTTGGAAACTTGATAGAAAATGCTTTCGAATCCTTTAGCGGGGAGGATGTGAACGATAAAGAAGTATACGTGAGCATCGTTCAAACAAACAAAGAATTCAGCATTTTGGTAGAAGATAACGGAGCTGGAATGGATTCCGAGGAGGTAACAGCTATTTTCATTCAAGGCTATTCTACGAAAGCTGCGGAAGGTCGTGGCATAGGCCTGTATTTAATTAAAGAAATCGTTTCAAAAGGAAACGGTGTTATCGAAGTGGACACGAAGCGGGGAAGTGGATCGGTATTTGCCTTAAGCTTTCCTTCAGGAGGCAGGGGATGACCATGATAAACGTTGTCTTGATCGAGGATGATTTGATGGTACAGGAGGTGAACCGAAAATTTGTTGAGAAAATAGATGGTTTCTCAGTTGCGGGAATCGCTTCAAACGGAATGGAAGGAATGCGTGTAATACGTGACATACAGCCTGATCTTGTCATTATGGACATGTACATGCCTGAGCAGGATGGACTTAAAACTTTGCGCCAAATCAGAAGCGAAGGGATGGACATTGATCTGATAGCCGTTACTGCTGCAAGTGATATGGATACGGTGCGCGGTTTTTTGCAAAACGGAGCGTTCGATTATATCATGAAGCCTTTCAAGTTCGAACGAATTGAACAAGCGCTTCTAAAATATAAAACATACCACCAGAAAAAAGAGAAAAGTGTGCGCTTGAATCAAGCGGAACTAGACCAGTTTCTTCATCAGCATCATTTTGACAGTTCGGATATAACGGCTCTGAAGACCTCAGATGAAGTTCCTAAAGGGCTGAACACGGTCACACTGGGAAAGATTATTTCATTTCTCGATGAACAGAGCGAAGCGGTATCAGCAGAAGATGTGGCAGAGGGAATCGGTCTTGCGCGGGTAACAGCACGGCGTTATTTAGATCATTTAGAGAAGATCGGGAAAATTACGATTCACATCACATATGGCGGTGTCGGCAGGCCGGTGAATCGGTATAAACTGAAAGTCAGGAACCTTGCACCTGAGTAATAACCACTTCGTTCATTTTTGTCAGCAGCCTTGTGTGTCATGTAAACTAATGAGGGTACTGTATTCTCATTTTGAGGAGGATGTTAATGATGAACGACTTTACATTGAAAAATTTTGAAATGACTCGCCGTTTCTTCCTGCGAGTGGTGGAAGATCTAGATGAGGCTATCATTGATGTTCAGCCTTTAGGATTCAATAATACCATTCATTGGCAAATCGGGCATGTGCTGACAGTCACCGAGCAATTTATGTTCGGTTTCCCAAAGAAATCGAGCAACCTGCCTGAAAACTATTTAGAGCTGTTTGGGAATGGAACAAAGCCTTCTGACTGGAATGAAGGAGTTCCAGCACTGCACGAATTGGTGTCACGATTAAAGGAACAAGGGACACGGCTTCAATCATTGTCGCCAGAAGCCTTCCATCAGCCGCTTAAGAAGCCTTTCATGGGATTTGAGACGTTTGGAGAATTGGCAAACATGGCTCTCTATCATGAAGCAAACCACCTTGGTCAAATACAAAGTATGAATAAACTCGTAAGTACTGCTATTCTAAACAAATAATTTACAATCGCCGCAGTTCGCCGAAAAGGCGTTAACTCCGGCTTTTTTTAATTGCTTAATAGATGAATGTCTTACAATATTTTCTATATCACCCTATCTTTTTGAGCCTATGTTTGTTATGGTAAGAATAGCGATAACCATATTATCTGGGTTCTTTGTACGTTGAAGCCCCCCTATAATGGAAAGGGGTACAATATGAACCAGCAACGAATTGTCATCATCTTGGCAGCGCTGCAAACCAGTCCTTATGTCAGATCAATGGTGACGCATACGTTTTGCCATAATAATCAGCAGCTTTTCTCGCTGAGCTACTCAGAACCTCTCCAAGCGTTTCACATTAATTGCTTGGAAACAAACCAACAACAAGAATACACAAAACTACAAGACGCTACAGAAGCGATTAAAGCACTTTTAAAGTGATAGATGAAAAAGCCGCAAATTTGCGGCTTTTTTTATTTTGAGGAAACTATGGCTGACGAGAACGCAGAGTGTCAACCAATATTCCCTATAAAATCCTTGATTAAGCAATAAGCCTAGCAGACTAGGCTTAACTTGTGACGCCGATCTTAATCCGCTGTTTAAGCATGTCCACTGTTTGCTGTGCCAGTGTAAAATCGTCGAAGAAAAGGAGAAGGATGTCTCCTGGTTCAGACAGATGAGCGGCCAGTGTGAAGGCTTCTTTTTCCGACAGAGCCGTATGAATGTCAAGGCTGCGTCCGGCCAACAATGCACCTTCTTGTAGGAGGCGCACAGATTCACCGGATTTTCTACCTCTTAAATTGCGGTCCTCTTTTGCGATAAAGATGTCTGCGGATTGGCCGATGATCCGCCCCATTGTACGGATGGTCTCATCCGGCCTGTCACCAGCAGCAGACGACGCGACAATCACTCTATTTTTCTCTAATGCGGCGACAGTACTGAGGACTGCGGCCATTCCTGCCGGATTATGGGCATAGTCAATGATAACCGTCCTGCCGTTCGCTTCCATAACATTGAAACGGCCGCGGCTCTGTTCTGGCGATGGCATGAAGGTGATGATCTTGCTGCGTAATTCGGCTAATCCTCTCCCAAGAGCATGTGCTGCCGCTAATGCGGCAAGGGAATTGGCTATATTATGCCGTGCAGCACCTTGAATGGTAATCGGAATGTGAGAAACAGGAAGGAATGTTTCTACTTTTCCATTACTGCTGACCATCACCCAATTATCCTGCACAAACCACACGGTATCTCCATTTTTTATGCCAGCTAATACAAGCGGGTTATCATCAAATAATGAAAAATAGACCACTTTTCCATCTGTATAGCCTGCCATAGCAGCGCAGCCAAGGTCATCCGCGTTTAAAATGCAATGTCCTCCCGGCAGCACCACTTCTGGAACGGTACGTTTCACTTTTTGTAAGTCTTCAATGGTTTCAATTCCGTTCATTCCTAGGTGATCCTCCGAAACGTTCGTGACAACAGCCACGTCACAGTGGCGGAAAGCTAGTCCTTCACGCAATATACCGCCTCGTGCTGTTTCTAGTACAGCAATGTCAGTTTCAGGATGGGAAAGCACCTTGCGAGCCGACCTTGGACCACTGCAATCTCCAGAATCGATTTGCATCTCGTTAAGCCAGATGCCGTCGGAATTGGTCATCCCTACTGTGATGCCATCATCTTGCAGGAGGTGAGCCGTAAGTCTTGTAACCGTTGTTTTGCCATTCGTTCCAGTTACTGAAACAATAGGAATTGCCGCTTCCTCTCTAGATGAGAACAAATAATCAACGATCGCACCGCCTGCATCCTGCGGTTCGCCTGAAGAGGGATAAAGGTGCATGCGAATTCCAGGCGCTGCATTCACTTCCAATACAGCAGAGCTGCCAGGCGCAAAGGGTACAGATACATCATTGGCAATTAGATCTATTCCTGCTATATCCAGGCCGATTGCTTTGGCTGCATTCGTGACAATACGTCGGTACGAAGAGTGCACACTTTCAGTTACATCAATGGCGGACCCTCCCGTTGACAAGTTAGCGTTGCCTAGAACTTCAATCCGCTGCCCATGCATGAGCACCGTGTTGAGAGAGAGTCCAGAAAGCTCTAGGTGTACGGCTGTTCTCTCATCGATGGGAATCTTGGTCATCGCCTTTTCGTGGCCGTCCCCGCGTAATTCATTTTTATTTTCTTCCTCAATTAATTCAGCGATTGTATGAACACCGTCACCGATCACCATCGGTGGAAGGCGAAGGCTTGCTGCGGTTAATTTGCCGTTAACGACTAAGAAACGGTAATCGTTCCCATCGTAATAGCGTTCTACAATATAGCGGACTCCATCACTGTATACGCATCTAAATGCGTTCAGCAGTTCCTCTTCATTTTGAATGTTCGTGACGATGTTTTTACCCTGGCGGCCATTCAAAGGCTTAATAACGAGTGGATAACCGAGCTGGGAAGCAGCTTTCATGAGCTCATCTTCTGTTCGGATCACCTCGCCTGCAGGCACAGGTATACCCGCAGCCGCTAAAAGCTTCTTCGTCATATCCTTGTCACACGCGTTTTCAACAGCCAAGTAAGACGTCTGGCTAGAGATGGTAGCCTGTACTGATTTTTGCTTGGATCCGGTTCCTATTCGAAGAAAGCTGTCAGCACCTACACGCTCTACCGGTATTTTGCGGGCGACAGCTGCATTGTAGATCGACTCTGTACTAGGTCCGAGCTTATGATCATGATACAGACTGGATGTTTTTTGGATATATGGGCCGGCTTCTGCAGGCTTTCCGTTCAATATGCTGGTAACGATCTCCATTGCGGACTCAAATGCATAAAAGCCAGAAGTGGGTTCACAGTAATCATAGGTTACATAATAGATTCCTTTTTTCTTCCCAGTAATGGTTTTCCCCCGTTTTACGGAAATGCCGGCAAGATGCTGAATCTCTAGAGCGATGTGTTCAAGAATATGGCCCATCCACGTACCTTCCCTAAGCCGTTCAACAAATCCGCCGCTGTAGCCTCGCGAGCATGTATGCGTTTGCAGGGTTGGGATGATAGATAGGAGAGTGTCGGTGAAGCCTGGGATTTTGCTAGACGGCAGCTCTTCCAGTTCTTCAATATCGAGCTCAATCCAAATGGTAGGTTTAAAGCTGTGCAGATTGGGTCCGGATAAATAATTGACACGATTGATTTTCATGTACGTTTTTCGCTCCTTAGGGCAGTTTAAGTTCACGTTTTTGCAAGTCGAAAATAGCTCCGTCACCAAGCGTATGAAAGCGGATATCAGAAATCGTCATGTTCTTGTTCGATTTCTCTGCAATATCCACATATGTAGATTTCTTACCGTCAAAAATACTGACGTTATATTCTCCTATCACTTCAAAGAATTCACCGTTATTCTGCACCCATATCGCCGTGTTCTCATCAATTCCTACACCGATAATTTGAGGGTTTAAAGCAATCGCGCGCATAAGACGGGAAAAACGGTCGCGCTGCGAAAAATGCTGATCAATGATAACATCTTCTAAAAAACCGAACCCAGAGCCCATTTCTAAAATAGATGCTTCAGCATTCTTGATCGTCTTAGAAGAGATGATCATTAGCCTGCTCATAACAGCCGCCCCTGCACTTGTTCCACCTACCATCATGCCGTTATGCCAGTTACGTATCAGATGTTTATAAAAAGTAGTTCCGCCAAGCAGGCTCGTCAGGCGAAGCTGATCACCGCCTGTCATAAATAAACCGGAAAGCTCGGAAAGTCTTTCAGGAATATCCACTTGTTCTGCCTTTTCCCTTGTATCAAGGTGGAATAAAATCGGTTCTTCTCCATGCAGCTGAGAGAAAATCTGCTTGTATTCATTTCCGACTTCTTCTGGAAATCCGGATGCAGTTGTCAGAATACCAATTGGACCCGTCCGATTCTTGCAGAGAGAGGAGAATTTTTCGAGAATCAATAACTCTCCATTTTTGTCCTCATTTCCTCCTATGATAAGTAAATCGCCTTTTTTCATTTTTTCATCACCTTTAATTATGTAAATGGAGTGCAAAGAATAAATACCCTTTATCTTTTATGATCAAACCAAATTCAGGAAAAAAATTAGTAAATTTCCAATGGTTCGATAAAATATGACAAAAAGAACGGTTGTTTTTTGTCAGAAAATTTCGTAAAATAATACTAACACAATTGAATAATTCCATATGCCTTTGTTAGCTATGCAAATCCCGTAAAGGGAAGGGGAGACAAGTTATGGACGTTTTACGCGTTAAACTGATCCTCTTAGAGCTGCAAAGCAAACAATACATCCAGTCGGAGATCACCCATACATTCTTTTCGAAAGGTGAACCAGTCTTTTCCATCGGCTTCTCTAAGCCGCTGAATGCTTTCTTGGTATATCACTTTTCTGATGATGAGACGAGGATGTACGACAAATTAGATGATGCAGCCTACGCCATCGACCATTTTATTAATGTTAAAAACCGCTAGATAGCGGTTTTTTGTTTGCACGTGTATAACCCTCGCTCGGCACCCTGAAATGTGGAAAAAGTCCCCGGAAACTAAGCTTTCGGGGACTTTTTTATGTGGGACTTACCAGTTGATATGCTGTTTTTCTGGTTGAGGATCGTTTTGGCGCAGATAGTCTTCTAATGCAGGAAGGTCGTCTGTATTAATCAGGTCCACATCTGCTTTCAACAATTCATTCCAAACCCTTTCACGATTAGGAAGAGCGAGGTCAGGTGTGGCCCAAAAGCGAATCATCTGCCCGTTTTGGTGGGCGGTATTCACGATGGTACGGAGCTTGTTCCTTTCCTCAGCCGGCATCTCGCCAATACCCTGCCAAGAGAAGTGTTTCGTCCAATTGTCGCTGATTACGGGCATAAACTCATTATGCGTTCCTGTTCCGAGGTCGCTCATTCGTCCGTCGTATGTGGCATAGCGGACGGACTGATCAAGCATCAAGTCTCGCGGCCGGTTGCCGGAAATGATGACCGTCACCGCACCTTGTTTCACACCAGTACGGGAGATTTTCGTTAACATTCTTTGATATTGCTCTAACTGGTTATGAATTTCTTTATACGTAGCGGCATCTTCTGATTTTATATCAATCCATAAAAGAAAATCTTGAGGATTGTCTTTGTATACAGAGCCATGATTCTGCTTGACCTTTTGCTGCAGCGGCTCAAGATAAAGTGATTTCAATGTTCTGTCAGCCTCAACATCCAATTTATTATGTGCGACGAGCAGTTCGCCGTCTTCAAGCCATACATCAGCTTCTACACTGGTGAAGCCGTGATCCAGCGCGTCATAGAGAGGCCTGTCGTGCTCATAATCGTTGTGAGCATGCGCTTTGGCGAGTGGAGTGACGATGCCTTCCTTAAGTTCAGGCTGTGCAAAAACTGTTGATTGGCTGATCGGCATTACAAGTGCGGCAGCAGTAAGTGACATGGATAACCACCATTTCCTCATGAATTTCCCCTCCAGTTGTTTGTTTCCTACTCATCCTAACGCACATTATCCTTAAATCGTTTAAATCAACACAACCTTAACAAAACCGAAAAGTTGTTTACATAGGGTACAGAGGGGGTCCGGTACACTGTACTGCACCGTGTACTGGAAATCAGCATTGCCGCAGCAAAGCGGCATGAAAAATACTGTGGATGTACCGTACCCCCATTCATGATTTCGGGTATACATCAATTAAGCGTTTAGAAGCGAGAGAGTTGTGGCAAGAATAGTATGGTAGATTTTGTCTGAAGGAGGCACGTGAGTATGACACATCAAAAACAGCCGGGTGAAATGCCAAAATACCCGGAATCATTTTGGCGGACTGGGGTAGAGTTCCCTGCCTTTACGAAGCTTCAAGAAGATATTTCTGTGGACGTTGCAGTAGTAGGAGGCGGCATTACCGGAATCACTACTGCCTATTTGCTTGCTAAGGAAGGGAAGAAGGTTGTGTTACTGGAATCCGGTAAGCTTGTAAATGGAACGACCGGCCACACAACGGCTAAAATTACTGCACAGCATGATCTGATTTATGATGAGTTTATTTCAAAGATGGGTGAAGAGAAGGCAAAGCTGTATTATGAGTCTCAGGCTGAAGCGCTCAACATGATGAGAAGCCATATTCAAGATCACAGCATTGATTGTGATTTCAGTGACCAGGACGCGACCATTTATGCAGAAAAAGAGCAGGACGCAGCAAAGGTTAAAAAGGAATATGAGGCCTATCAAAAGCTCGGCATTCCTTCTGAGTATACGGAAACCATTGAATTAGGATTGCCGGTAAAGGCTGCTGTAACCATGAAAAACCAAGCGCAGTTTCATCCGATAAAGTATTTGCGCCATTTAATTGAACACATAACGAATAGCGGATCCATGATTTATGAAAACACCACAGTGAAAGAAATGGATGGCGGCTCAAGCATCCTGACAAGCGATGGATACCGGGTAACGGCAGAGCATATTATCGCTAGCTCTCATTTTCCGTTTCATGACGGCATGGGCTTCTATTTTACAAGAATGTATGCTGACCGGTCGTATGTCGTTGCGGTGAAAACGGAAAAGGAGTATCCGGGCGGAATGTATTATGGCGAGAGCAGTCCTTCTAGGTCATTAAGAGATACACCGGATGTAAACGGAGGGAAGATCGTCCTGATCAGCGGTGAAAGCCACAAAACTGGACAAGGTGTTTCTACGATCAAGCATTATGAAGCACTGGAGCAATATACGCGCGATACGTTCGGAATTCAGGAATTTTCGTTTCGCTGGTCGGCACAGGATTTGACGACATTGGATAAAGTGCCGTACATTGGTTTTCATTCTGACAATTATTTGATCGCGACAGGTTTCCGAAAATGGGGGATGACCAACAGCGGAGTAGCGGCTAAGCTTCTCACAGACCTCATTATGAAACGTGAAAACAAATATAAAGAACTGTACGATCCATCCCGTTTCCGCGCTGATCCGAGCGTGAAGAAATTTATTCAAGAAAATGCCGACGTGGCGAAGCATCTGATTTCCGGTAAGATCGAACGTCCTCATAAGCACCCTGAAGACTTGAACAAGGACGAAGGATCTCTCGTGCGAGTGAACGGTAAGCGCTGCGGCGGCTACCGAGACGCAGACGGCCGGCTGCATGTGGTCGATACGACGTGTACACACTTAGGCTGCGAGACCGAATGGAACTCTGGCGACCGAACATGGGACTGCCCTTGTCATGGCTCTCGGTTCTCCTTTGACGGAAAGGTCGTAGAAGGTCCGGCAAAAGAACCGTTAGGAAAAGTAGACTACCACAATTAAAGGTTGATGAAAAGAATCCTGTTTTTGGGATTCTTTTTCAATGTATAAACGTCCACGTAGAATGCAGAAGTACCGTACCCCTATTGTTTATTTTAGCCGCCTATCATTAGTCAGGAATTTTATGTAATGTTACACTAGAGTTACGATTCATAAAGAGCAGGAGGTATTGTATGGCTTTGAGTTCGAATGAAACAGCCCTTCTTCAAGCCGAGATTGAAGAGTTAAAAAACAACCTGAAAGCCAGTGAACGGCTCATTGCAGAAATTTCTGTTCCTGTCATTCATTCCATTCTTCCTGAAACAGCGCTCGTCCCAATCACGGGAATGCTTTATCCAGAGCGTTATGAGATGATTACATCAAAAATAGTGAAGCTATCATCAGCAGAAAACATTTCGACCATTATTATTGATTTCAGCGGAATTGGTTCAGAGGAGATTGGCGATATAGCCCATTTTGGAAATGGAATTAAGACATTGACTGACAGCCTGTCTTTAATGGGGGTGCAAGCCATATTTACTGGTTTCAGCGCTGCAGTATCCATCCAGTTGATCTCATCAGGACTTTCTGAAATTCAGCATATCCGCACGTTCTCCTCGTTTCGAAACGCGTTAAAAGAACTGATGAAAGAAAAAAAGATGCAATTTCAAAGCCATTGATAGAAGAAAGCTGTGCCATTTATAGTGGCGCAGCTTTTTGTCTTTAATAACTCCTCTCAAACGTCATCACACTCGTCGTATTGCAGATCAGCTTAAAGCCATTATTCAGCATGCAATGGCCGGCCGCATTCACATCGCTTCCCGACTTCAAATGACAAGGCGGAGCATTCCCGATCACACACGCGCTGATGATCTGAAGCTGCTGGGTGAAAGGGTTTCGCTCATAGACAATGGTTACAGCATCAGGCGGACGTGGAATACGTTCATTTTTACTCAATCTCATCAGCTCCTCTAATCTTTTCACTTCAGGTATATGCATAAAATCCTAGAGTCATGTACGATGAAAAAACATCTGTAATATAACAGAAGGCCTAATTTTTAAAAAAAATCGAGAAAACTGTTGCATAACAGTTTATGTTGTTATATATTACTTAACAAGTAAACTAAACTGTATCACTACAGAGGAGGAGAAATGATGGATTGCACAAAATGTGATGGTCACGGGGAAATGAACTGTACGCATTGCAAAGGAACTGGTCACCATCAAGAGGGCTCTTGCAAAGAATGCAACGGACATGGTGATGTTTGCTGCCACCGCTGCAACGGTAACGGACTTGTAGATTAAGAGGAGGGATAAAGTTGGAAAACGTTTTGTCACCACTGCAAGCCGCTATATCAATTAAAAAAGAGTACGAACACATACTGACCGATGATGCATTGCAATTCCTCGGTAAGCTTCATGAAAAATTTGAATCAGAGCGGCAGGCATTGCTGCTTGAGCGTTCTCGAAAACAGGATGAAATTGATCAAGGCAAGCTGCCGCAGTTTCTAAGTGAAACAGAATGGATTCGCAACTCCAATTGGGAAGTGGCAGATGTTCCGAAAGACCTTCAAGACCGCCGAGTGGAGATAACCGGTCCTGCTGGTGACCCGAAAATGGTGATCAACGCTTTAAACTCGGGGGCAAAAGCGTTCATGGCGGACTTGGAGGATGCAAACTCGCCGACATGGGAGAACTCCATTGGCGGCCAGGTGAACTTGTATGCTGCTGTAAGGAGAACGCTTACTTTCTCAGCTGCAAACGGTAAAGACTACCGTTTAAATGATCAGACGGCCACGCTCATTGTAAGGCCTCGGGGCTGGCACTTGGAAGAGAAGCATCTGACGTATAACAGCCGTCCGGCTTCAGCTAGTCTAGTAGATTTCGGATTGTATTTTTTTCATAACGCAAAGACGTTAGTACAGAATGGAAGCGGCCCTTACTTTTACTTGCCGAAGCTTGAAAGTCATCTTGAGGCGCGCCTCTGGAATAACGTCTTTGTGTTCGCGCAGCAAGAACTTGGGATTCCTGTTGGTACCATTAAAGCGACCGTTTTGATCGAAACTGTGCTTGCATCATTTGAAGCGGATGAAATTTTGTATGAACTTAAAGAACATAGCGCCGGACTAAACTGCGGCCGGTGGGACTATATTTTCAGCTTTATCAAAAAACTGCGCAAGCACGAGCAATACTGTCTGCCAGATCGTGCGGATGTGACGATGACTGTTCCATTCATGAGAGCGTACACCCAATATGTGGTGAAAACGTGTCATCGACGCAATGCCCATGCAATCGGCGGGATGGCTGCACAAATTCCGATCAAAAATGATGACGCTGCCAATCAGCAGGCACTGCTGAAAGTAAAGTCAGATAAAGAGCGGGAAGCCAATGACGGACATGATGGCAGCTGGGTCGCACACCCTGGACTCGTTCCTGTCGTGCTCGATGTATTCAACGAAATCATGCCATCACCGAACCAGCGTTTCCGCCAGCGTAACGATGTGCAAGTAACTGCATCAGATTTGCTGCAGCCGCTTAGCGGAAATATCACTGAAAACGGATTGCGCACAAACATTTCAGTCGGCATCCAATACATCGGTGCCTGGCTTGATGGAAAAGGCGCTGTTCCGATCTTTCACTTGATGGAAGACGCGGCCACAGCTGAGATCTCGCGCGCTCAAGTGTGGCAGTGGATCCGCCATAATGAAGGAGTTCTCGAAGATGGCACAAAGATTACCCTTGAACTTGTCCAAAAAATAGTGGATGAAGAATCCATTAAACTTGGAGAAAGCTATGACCGTGCAAAAGACTTATTTTTGCTGCTTGTAACAGATGACAACTTTTGTGAGTTTCTAACATTGCCTGGCTATCAAAAATTGACTGAGGGAGAGAAATAATCATGGAAAAAGAGATTCAGAACTTGCAGGAAAGCTGGAAAAATGAAGAGCGTTGGAAAGGAATCGAGCGTCCGTATTCTGCTGCTGAAGTAGTGAAATTGCGCGGTTCTATCCAGATTGAACATACATTGGCTCAAAAAGGTGCAGAACGCCTATGGAAACTCATCCATGAAGAAGATTACGTTCATGCGCTGGGCGCTCTTACAGGCAACCAGGCGGTTCAGCAAGTAAAAGCGGGTTTGAAGGCAATCTACTTAAGCGGCTGGCAAGTAGCGGCGGATGCAAACCTGTCAGGACATATGTATCCTGACCAAAGCTTGTATCCGGCAAACAGTGTCCCTCAAGTCGTGAAACGTATCAACCAGGCATTACAGCGTGCCGACCAGATCGAGTACAGCGAAGGAAAGAGCGACACGCACTGGTTCGCACCGATTGTTGCTGACGCAGAAGCCGGATTTGGCGGAGCGCTAAACGTATTCGAATTAATGAAGTCTATGATCGAAGCGGGCGCGGCTGGTGTTCACTTTGAAGATCAGCTGTCTTCTGAGAAGAAGTGCGGCCATCTAGGCGGTAAAGTATTGCTCCCAACACAGCAGGCAGTACGCCACCTCGTGTCAGCACGTCTTGCGGCGGATGTTCTCGGTGTGCCAACGATTCTTATCGCACGTACAGATGCAAACGCAGCTAACTTGATCACAAGCGACGTTGATCCATACGATCACAAATTCTTGACTGGCGAACGCACGGCAGAAGGCTTCTACCGCACGAACGATGGTCTTGAGCAGGCAATTTCACGCGGCTTAGCTTACGCGCCTTATGCAGACCTTATCTGGTGTGAGACAAGTGAGCCGAATTTAGAAGAAGCACAGCGTTTTGCTGACGCGATTCACGAGCGATTCCCAGGAAAATTGCTTGCGTACAATTGCTCGCCGTCATTCAACTGGAAAAAGAAGCTGGATGATGCAACGATCGCAAGCTTCCAGCGTGAGCTTGGCAAGATGGGCTACAAGTTCCAGTTCGTTACACTCGCAGGGTTCCATGCGCTTAACCATAGTATGTTTGAACTGGCGCGCGGCTATAAAGATCGCGGCATGGCGGCTTATTCTGAACTTCAGCAATCTGAATTTGCAAGCGAAGTGAACGGCTATACAGCTACACGCCACCAGCGCGAAGTCGGCACAGGTTACTTTGATGAAGTGGCACAAGTCATCTCGGGCGGAACGTCGAGCACAACTGCGCTGAAAGGCTCTACGGAAGAAGAGCAGTTTGAAACAGCAACTAAATAAGCAGTAATTTTGAAGGCTGTTCTCTTAGATGAGAGCAGTCTTTTTCTGGTGTTGATAGATAGATTGATAGATTACGTGGAGGTGCAAACAAGAGGCTGTGGCAGCAAATAAAAGGGGATGTAAGCAAATAAAATAGCATATGGCGAGGGGCCTGCAAATAAATTTTCTGAACAGCAAATAAAGTCTTAAGATTCACAAATAAAATGCTAGAAGCTACAAATAAATTCCTAGAATTCGTAAACAAACTGTTTCAGGCACCTCGTCCTTCCTCGTAAACTCCCTATCGCATCATGTATGATAATAAAAATAGGTACATAAGGAGCGGCTATATGAAAAAAACGAACGCGATGCGCATTTTAGATCAAAGAAAAGTTCACTATTCGATGATTACCTACTCATCTACAGACGGGAAAATCGATGGAGTGTCGGTGGCGGAAAAGATTGGCAGGAAAAAAGAGGAAGTTTACAAGACTCTTATCGGGCAATCATCAGCTTCTACATACTTTGTGTTTATTATTCCGGTTGAAGAAGAGCTGGACCTGAAAAAGGCGGCAAGAGCAGCAGGTGTGAAAAAAATAGAGATGATGCCAGTCAAGGATATCACCAAAGTAACGGGCTATATTCGCGGCGGCTGCTCGCCAATCGGCATGAAAAAGTCATTTCCGACGTTCATCCACGAAAACGCACAAACACTGGATAGTATTATCGTGAGCAGCGGACAGATCGGGACACAGATCGAACTAAGCACAGAAGCCCTCGTACAAGCAGCGAATGCAGAGCTAGCTGATCTTACAAAAGGGCTCTTTTCGTAGAAATTGTTGGTTTTGAAAAGTCCGTTCGTGCAAACTTATTTCTGCTGAATTCCCTCGTGTAGTTCATCCATCTTTTTTTCTACACGTTATCTTACAAGGTCTTTTATCTTAATCAACTTTGAATTCATCATTTTAGAAGTTGAGCGCAGTGAAAGGCGCCGACTCCTCGTAATGAAAATCACATTTTCTTGCGTTTGATGTCTTGCTGCGTAGCTTTCCTTATCCTGCGAGTGGGAGTGGGCAGGTGAGACCTTTTAAAGGCGCGTAGCGACAAAAGGGCTTACCTGTCCAGCTGCGGCGGCTAGCCCCTCGAGTCAGAAGGATGAATGGTCCAGTAAGGCAAAGAGCGCCTTACTTGCCCCTTCACCTTCTGCTGGTCGGGGCTGGACGAGCCGCCTCCGCTTTTCGGTTTGTCCAGCTGCGGCGGCTAGCCCCTTGAGTCAAAAGGATGAATGGTCCAGTAAGGCAAAGAGCGCCTTACTTGCCCCTTCACCTTCTGCTGGTCGGGGCTGGACGAGCCGCCTCCGCTTTTCGGTTTGTCCAGCTGCGGCGGCTAGCCCCTCGAGGTCAAATGAGCCCGTGCCCAATAAGTCAAAGAGCGATCTTCTCGGTCTCTTTCTCATTTGCTGGTCGGGGCTGGACGAGCTGTTTTTGCTTTTATGCTCACCCCTCTGGATAAGCGTGCGCCTGTAACGGAGATCAACCACATCTTAGAATTCTAATAGCAACAATGTTTGTGAAAACAGCCTACAAAATAAAGGCAAGCCCCTGTGAAAATGGCTTGCCTCTAATTAAGCTAGATCAGCTTCACTTGCTTTTTCTATTTTTTCCACAAACATCTGATACACTCTTCTTTTTTCTTCGATATCCTTGATGCTCTGTTTGAGCTCATTAAATTTCTCTTCAAACGGGATCTGGTACGTTGTTTTAATATTTTTGACGATTTTATCGTTTGAAGTGGATTGTATGACCTGTTTGGTGATGCCAAACTTATAGGAGTACAGCTGGAGTTCGCTCTTCAGTCTCTCAAACTCGTCATCTAGCTCTTTCTTTTGCGTTGTCATCTCTTCTTTCCATTCCAGCAAAGAATTCTTCACATAAGTATCCATTTCATACCCCTCCTAAAGGTGCTCATCCTAAACTATTACAGCAATGTGTTTCGTTTATGGGGGTGAGTCAGCCTATCTAAGGAGAATCTTAGCTGCCTAAAAGTGCTTTCCCTGTTTCATCTCGTAATAATCAATTTTATTTTGTTCTTTGAAGCCACAGGAAACATAAAGTCCGAGTGCGGTGCTGTTTGCCGCTGCCACTTCTAAAGACTGGTTCATTTTCCCCATCATAGTTTGAGAATAAGCGATGCTGTGAAGAAGCATTATTCTGCCGTATCCTTTTCCGCGGTGTTTAGCAGCCACTGCGAAGCCGTATAAAAAGGCATGGCTTTCTTTTTCACGAATGTTCAGTTTACCGATGATTTCACCGTTCCAATCTGCAACGAGAGTATTGCCCTTTTCCAGGCTGAACTCAGCAAACTGATCGGCAGCCTCCGCACTCATGTCAAACGCTTCTTGATTTAAAAGAGAAAGTGATGCTGCATCACTGGTGTAAGCCTTTCGAATGACAAAATCCTGAATGTTTGGAGCATCTACAAGACAATCGCCGTTTCGTTCCATATAATATTCTGAAAAGGAATACACACTGTTATTTTGTTCACAAAAAGCATGCCCGCTAGCCGAATGTCCAGGGCAGATAAAGATCAGCTTGCTGATGTTTCGTTTGATGCATTCCTCTTGAGCGGTTTTAACAAGCTCTGTATAAATGCCTCTTCTCCGTTGCTCGGGATGCACCATACCGCTTGCTTCCATTTCATCTCGCCCGAAATAATAGAGTGCGAGAAATCCTGCCAGTTTTCCCTCTGCATAGTACAGAAAAGATTCATCGTGTTCATCAGCGCGGTCACGCAGCATGCTCCAGTTTAATTTTAAGGATATTGTGTCATGTGTTTCACAAACTTCCTGAAGTGCTTTAATTTCCTCTAGTTCTTGTTTCGTCAGCTGATTTCGCCGCACAATACCATGAGTTAAGTTCATGGGGGACATGCCTCCTTTCCATTCTTTTTTCTATTCTGTCGGTGTTTGTGATGAACGGCTTGTAAACAGAACTGTATGTTCCGTTCATTTTGGAATCAGCTCTTATTATCTCTTGGTTGGAATAAAATAACAATGCCTCATTTTCGTCGGCATTGCAGTGAATTGTTGGTTAAACTATAGATAAAAAGGGGGCAGAGTGATGAGGGATAAGGAATTATACAAAGCACTGGTAGAGAAAGATTCAGCGTATGAAGGTGTTTTTTTTGTCGGAGTGAAATCAACCGGCATCTTTTGCCGGCCGACTTGCCCTGCAAGGAAGCCGAAATATGAGAATTGTGAGTTCTTTACTTCAGCCAAAGAAGCATTGCTCGCTTCTTTCCGGCCATGCAAAAGGTGCCGTCCTTTGTCTCATCCGAACCAAGTGTCAGAGGTCGTACAGAAGCTGGTTGAAGCGGTCGAAGAAAATCCGGAAAAAAGGTGGTGTGATGCTGATTTTCGAGCACTGTCAGTAGATGCTTCAACCGCACGGAGGCAATTCAAAAAACGGTTTGGCATGACGTTTGTCGAATATGCACGTGCAAGAAGGATGGGCCTTGCGATGAAGGAAATACGTTCTGGAGGTGCTGTATTAGACGCCCAGCTAGCAGCAGGCTATGAGTCAGGCAGCGGGTTTCGTGATGCCTTCTCCCGCATTATGGGGGCAGCGCCATCACGTGCAGACAAGCGCGTGGTATGGAAAGCAAGCTGGATCGATACAGAGCTCGGGCCGATGGTAGCAATCAGTGATGAAGAGGCACTGTATTTGCTCGAATTTGTCGACCGGCGAGGACTTGAACGTGAGGTAGAGAGGCTGAGAATGAAAAATAAAGCGGCGATCGTGCCGGGGGAAACAGGTCCGATTGACTCGATCCGGCGTGAGCTCCAGCTTTACTTTAAAGGGGAGCTAAGTGCTTTTGAAACCCCTGTTAAGATGATCGGAACAGATTTTCAAAAAAGTGTGTGGTGTGAGCTGATGAAGATACCGGCTGGCACAACGGTTTCTTACGCTGATCTTGCCGCTGTTCTCGGTCGTCCTTCGGCATATCGAGCTGTCGCACGTGCAAATGGCACGAATCAGCTGGCAATTGTTATCCCGTGTCACCGGGTCATTAACTCAAACGGAGAATTGTGCGGATATGCCGGGGGACTTGCACGGAAGGAATGGCTCATCAATCATGAGAAAAAGATGCCGAAGAAAAGTTTGTTGCAGAAGGCCTGATTTGCGGGCCTTTTTTCTGTCTCTGAGCAAAAGGCAAATCATAATAAGAGTTGTCCTGAACAAGATAACACTACAAGGCTTCCCGTGTATGGCGCACAAATGGCATTTGTGGCGCGAATGCTTAATGTTGGCTAAACCACTATCCTAAGCCTCTGCTGCTCCTGTATCAGTGAAATGATCGAGAAATTAAGTTTGTTAAATAACTGTAAAGGTTAAAAAGCAGGAGAATGGGGGTAAATAAGCTAATTATGACAAGAGGAAATACGATACCGGGGGATAAACACTTGGATATAAACCTATTAAAACAAAAGATAAATAAGACTTTTCAATCAGCCGGAGTGCCTGGGGCGGCCGTTGCGGTCGTTGGTAAAAACGGTGTTATCTATGAAACTGGATACGGACTGCTCGGAACGTGGGAAGGAGCGGGGCAGACAACCTCTCGATCACCGTTCTATCTCGGTTCGCTCACAAAGCCGGTGACTGGCGCACTTATTCTAAGACTGATGGAAGAGGGCGTGCTTGATCTTGATACACCGATCAGGACCTATATACCATGGTTTCAGCTGCAGGATGAAGAGGCAGCAAAAATGGTGACATTGCGCATGCTGCTCAGCCATACGTCTGGGCTGCCGCATGTATTTGATGCGTTTGGCAGTACAAAGAAAGATCAGCTTGAGAAGCTTGTCCGAGGTTTGCCGCAATATGCGCTGTCTTTCTTTCCGGGACAAACATGGTGCTATAGTGATTTAGGGATTGATACAGCGGGCTTTGTCGCTGAGGCGGTAACAGGAAAGTACTATGCTGACCTTGTGCAGGAGTATGTGTTCGAGCCGCTTGGAATGAAAGGCTCAACCTTTGATCCTTCGCGAAGGAACGAATTAATGAATGTTGCCGGACTGCCAGGAAACGGAGCGCATCTTCCATCGAGTTTTGCGATATCGTCTGCTTCTGACATGGCAAAATTCGCTCAGATGCTGTTGAATGAAGACGATCCATTTCTATCAAGAACGTCCCGAGAACAGATGAGCCGCGTTCATGGCGATTATTATTTGCCGGATAACAGCGGCTACGGAATAGCGATTGAACTCGATCATTATCAAGGTGAGAAAAGACTATGGCATGACGGTGCAATTCAAAATTATGGCGCATGGATGTATGCTGTGCCGAAAAGGGATATTGCCGTTATCATGCTGACGAACGGCCGCCATGAATTGTGGAATACAGCACTTGAAACGATTGAAGTGATTTTAAGCGAGTATATGTCTGAAAAGGCAAACGTCCGCCCCATATCATATGATGGACCAGTCATGGACCTAAGCTTATGCGAAGGAACCTACACGGGTGCATGGAAGGGTTATGCGTCTGTTAAAAATGATGGGGGAGTATTGCATTTAACGCTTGATGGTGAAGAAACCATTTTGTCTCCGTTTGGACGAGACCGCTTTACAGGCACCATAGCTGATATGACGATATCTGCCGGTTTTCAAGAAAACAAAGACGGACAAGTAGTATTCATGATGCTAGATGGTGTGCCGTGCGAGAAAGTATCTCCTTTCCCTGATTTTGAATATACGCCACCTCATCTGCTTGACTTTATCGGCATTTATAAGAAAAACAACGACCTCCTGCAATTTCATGTGAAGGACAATATTCTACATTGCTATGATCAATACGATGATGCTTCTCATAAATGCAAAATAATGGATTATGATACAGTTGTTGCTGGCAACGTACTCATAACATTTGAGCGAAAAGAATGCGGGGAACCGACTGCTATCTTGGTGAACAAAAGTGTTCTTATGCCGCGTTCATAACCAATGCGTTGTTATCATAAATTAACAAATCATCTTTTGTGTCTATGATAAACTGAGTATGAGCAGAAGTGCATAGTCATCCAAGAAAATAAAAGAACTTGGAGGAATGAACATGGCAGCTAATCAATCGGCAAGCAGCGTAGAAACTCGCACAGAAGGCAAGACTCTCGTCATTGAAACGGTCGTTAACGCACCGAAAGACGTGGTATATCAATGTTATGCGGAGAGTGAGCAGCTGGAGAAGTGGTGGGGGCCTCAAGGTTGGGAAACAAAGAACTATATGTTTGAATTCAAACAAGGCGGAAAGTGGCACTATTGCATGACTTGCACAGACAAAAACCAGGGAGATTTCTTTGGGATGGAGTCGTGCGGGCTCGCGGTTTTTGAACAAATTGACGCCCCAAACACGATTGTGTACAACGATTCATTCGCGGACAAAGAAGGTAACGTAACCAACAACATGCCGAGCATGACAATTAGCATCGAGTTTGTGGAGCATGAAGGAAAGACGAAACTTATTTCTAGCACAGAGTTCGCAACAGAAGAGGCGCTTCAGCAAGTAGTGGAGATGGGTGCGGTTGAAGGATTTACCTCACAGCTCGAGAAGCTGGATATCCTAGTTAATCGGCTGCAGAAAAACGAATAAAAAGAAGGCGCCTTCGCAACGCGAGGACGCCTTCTTTTTATTACCTTAAAATAAATATCCCAACAAGAGAGTAGATAATGACGGTCGTGAACAATATCGTCATGTGAAACAGTGAATAGATAAAGAGCAGCTTCGCCCATTTTTCTGGATCCTTCTTTTGGCGGTAGCCGTAAATGCTGAGCACGAGCCAGCCGGCATTGATCAGCAGGGCGACGAGTGTCAGCCCTAAGCTTAACGGCAGGAAAAGAAAGCTGGTTAAACAAAGCAGGACGAGATAGACATTTGTCTGAATGTACGTTCTCTTGATTCCTTTTTCAACCGGAAGCATGGGGATCCTTGCTGCTTGATATTCATTATGGCGGCGGATGGCAATCGCATAGAAATGAGGCATCTGCCAGATGACTTGAATAATAAAAAGCGCAAAAATAGCCGGATGTGCCAGTGTTCCTGTCATGGCAGCCCATCCGATAAGAGGGGGCATTGCACCCGAGATGCTGCCGATTTCTGTGTTGTATATTGTCCTTCTCTTGCTCCACATCGTATACGGCACCACATAAAAGAACAATCCTAGAAATCCAAGTAGAGCAGCTAGTGGTGTGGTAAAGGCGAGAGCGGTCATGCCAGCCGCTGCCATGACCATAGCAAGCAGAAGGGCAGTCTTAATGGGCATATCACCCGTTACGGTCGGCCTGTTTTTCGTTCGTTCCATTATGGCATCAATATCTCGGTCGTAAATGTTATTGAACGTGCCTGCTGAACCGATGACGAGAATGCTTCCGATTAATGCAAACAGCACCTCTGATAGTTTATCGGCCGGATCCAGATCATACGTGTATAATGCGAGTGTTAATCCCGCAAACATAGGGACTAGGTTTGATTTAATAATTCCTGTTTTTATTGTCTGTGAAAGAACCGCAGACGTTTTTTGTTTTCTTACAACTCTATCCATACACACCATCTTCACTATAATTCTTTTGCTGATCTTTTCAGTATTTCCTTAAAGTGGTTATCATAAAGTTAGATCGCTGACTTTATTTTATATAATATTCTAGTGAAAACCTACAAAATGTTTTGTGAACCTTTTAATTTGTTATCTTTGTCCAAATAAGCAACTCTCACCAAAGTATAAAGGAAGTCAGCATTTCTTAGCGAACTTACTTACGAAATGAACAAACAGGAGGGGTGAAGATGCGAAGCGAAAGAGAAATGATGAGGCTGATCATTGAAACGGCAAAGCAGGATGACCGTATCCGTGCTATATACATGAATGGTTCAAGAACCAACCCTAACGCACCATTAGATTTGTTTCAAGATTATGACATTGTCTATGTGGTAAACGAAACCCATTCATTTATTGCCGATCCGGATTGGATTCTTATATATGGCGACCTGATTATGATTCAAGAGCCGGAAAAACTCGGAATGATGATGGGCAGGGAAGAAACAATCTCCCAAACCTACGCCTACCTCATGCTGTTTAGTGACGGCAACCGCATGGATTTGACGTTGAAATCCGTGGAACGGGCACTCGCTGAATATTCGAGTGACAGTTTGACTATTCCGTTTGTGGACAAAGACGGCATCTTGACAGACATTCCAGTTGCAAATGACTCCGATTATCATGTGAACCGGCCTTCAGAAGAACGATACCATTGTTACTGCAATGAGTTCTGGTGGGTTTCTCAGAACGTGGCGAAAGGATTGTGGCGTGACGAACTGCCATATGCAAAGGGAATGTTTGAGCGGTATGTGCGTACACAACTGGATGAAATGGTGTCATGGTATATTGGCATGCACCATGATTTTGCTGTATCGACAGGTAAACTTGGTAAGTATTTTAAGAAGTTCCTGTCCGAAGAGCATTGGAGTCTATATGAAAAAACATATGCTGACGCTAGCTTGAAAGACAGCTGGAACGCCCTTTTCGCATCTATAGAGCTGTTTCGCCCTTTAGCCCAAGACGTTGCGTCACATCTGCAGTTTACGTATTGCACAGAGGCTGACGATAGGATGACGCGCTATTTAAAGGCTGTCAGGAACCTGCCGCGAGAGGCTGATCAATTTGGTGAGATCATCGTTAAATGACAATAATGCCGTTGCACAATTGTGAAAATATTCTTTAGAAAAAGGAAACCTATCTCCGGGGGAGAGAACAAACATCATGACAACCTTTTTGTACCTATTCTGCCTCATCGTCTGGGGACTTAATTTCATTGCGGTCAAAATACAAGGGACACCGGTGAGCCTTGAACTGTCTTTGACATACAGGCTAGCGGCGACCGCCCTATTGTTCTTTTTATTGTTGCTTTTCATGAAGCCAGCATCAAGGAAAGTGAAGAGGATAGACCTCCCATACATTCTCATATTTGGCCTTTGCAACTTCGCTTTAAGTTATCTTTGTCTGTATTATGCGACCGTCATGAGTTCAGCGGCGATTGTGACGCTTATTTTCTCTTTAAAAGTGATTCTCACACCGGTCGCCCTTCGGATCTTTTTAAAAGAACCGCTTCATATCCGCTTGCTTGCTGGCGGCATGTTGGGAGTGGCCGGTGTTGGCCTGGTGATTTATCCGAGTCTATCAAGCTTGAACAACTCTGATGTGTACGGCATTCTGATGGCACTGCTCGGGACCATCATCACAGCAATAGGTGATGCCGTTTCTGCCCGCAACGCGAGGGCAAAGGTAAACCCCGTGCACGCCAATACGATTGGATTTACAGCAGCGAGTCTTCTGATGGCTACTTTTTTCCTTTTTAAGAGCGAACCGGTTTCCCTTCCAACCTCTCCTTCATATATAGGCGCTCTTATTTACTTGACTGTGATCGCGTCTTTTCTTGCTTGGCTTTTTTATTTGGAGCTTGTTGAGAAGTTGGGAGGCGCTAAAGCGGGCTACATGGTCGCTCTTTTTCCGGCAGTTGGTGGGATTGCCTCTGTTTTGATAGGCGAATCGGAACTGTCTGTATTTCTTGTGTCAGGCTGTGTATCCAGCTGTGCGGGTGCTGCGATGGCCTTAGGTATGAGGCTTCCGCTATTCTTTTCACAACAAAAAGCTGTTCATAAATAATAAAGAAATTTATACTATAAACATATAAATAAACTAGTTAGTCGTTTTAAAAACGTTAAGGGGGAAATAACATGAACAAAGAATTTTATATTCAAAACCGCAGCCGATTGACCGATGTGCTGCCGCCAAACTCTGTGACGATCCTGTTTGCAGGCGATGCGCCGTTTAAGACAGCCGACGAACAGTACAAATTCACGCCAAACCGCAACTTTTACTATCTTACCGGAATAAACGAGCCGAACGTGACTCTAGTGATCAAGAAGAGTGGAGAAGATGTCAGTGAAACGCTCTTTATTGCAAAAGCTGATCCAGTAATGGAGAAATGGGTGGGGAAGACAGTATCAGAGGAAGAAGCCAAAGCGATATCCGGCATCGAGAGTGTGGCTTACCATGAAAGCTTTGAAGGGATGCTGACCCGCACGTTCTTCACTGAAAACAGCGAGCTTATCTGTCTGGATCTTGAGCGAAGAGAGTGGGCAGGTTCACAGACGAAAACACTACAGTTCGCCAACCATATTAAAGACAACTACCCCCATGTTGCGATTCAAAACGTATATCCTGCCATTTGCGAACTGCGTGTGATTAAAACAGATGAAGAGATTCAAAAAATAAAAGAGGCCATTGCCATTACAAAAGAAGGCATCTACAACGTGCTTAAACATGCCAAACCGGGCATGATGGAGTTTGAGCTTGAAGCACACTTTGACTACACGCTGAAATCGAAAGGTGTCAGGGATTTTGCGTTTGGCACGATTACAGCGAGCGGCAAGAACGCGACAGTGCTTCATTATGAGCAGAATAACGCGAAAACAAATTCAGGAGATCTCGTATTGCTTGATCTTGGCGCACAAAAGGACTATTACAACGCAGACATCAGCTTTACGTTCCCTGTTGACGGCACATTTACACCGCGACAAAAAGAGATTTATAACATCGTGCACAAAGCACTGAAAGAAACGACAGAGCTAGTGAAGCCTGGCTTAATGTATAGTGAGTTGGATGCCCATGCACGCAAAGTGCTGGGTGAAGAATTAAAGAGAATCGGTCTTATTCAAGATATCACAGAGCTATCAAATTATTATTATCATGGTGTCGGGCATTTCCTTGGCCTTGACACACATGACGTTGGCACGTACAAAGACCGCGTGCTGCAGCCGGGAATGGTGCTGACGATCGAGCCGGGGCTGTATATAGCAGAAGAGTCGATTGGCATCCGCCTCGAAGACGACATTCTCGTCACAGCAGATGGATATGAGAATCTTTCAAGAGACATCATTCGTTCAACAGAAGAGATTGAAACCTTTATGGCAGAAAATAAACAGCTTGTATAAACATGGAAAAGCCCGATTCTCATCCGAGGTCGGGCTTTTCTACGTTTATTCCACTTTAAACTCAGTAGAAGCCACAGCGTCATATCCGCTGTTGTAGAAATAGACGAGCTTGAACGTGGTGCCCGTTTTGTAACGTGCGGTATGTGTGTTGTTCTTTGGATCATACGTGAAGGAGCACGTCGTATCTGTAACCAGCGTATACATCCACCAGATCAAAAAGGCCTTGTCAGATGACGTACAAGCAGTCCTGAGGATAAAGTGTAGAAAAAATATTGGATGAACTACACAGAGGGAATTCAACAGCAATAAGTTTGCCAATCTCAGACTTTTAAAAAGCAACAATCTCTACGAAAAGAGCCTATTTTTTACAAAACCGTAATGAATTCTTACATAACGTTTGTATTCTCGTTATAAAGAGTTAACAATTCAGCGATATAGTTACGTTGATATAACGTTTACTACTTTTATTGGAGGTCATTCAATTGGAAAATAAACCGCTCAATAGACGGACGTTTTTAACCTATTTAGGAACTGGAGCTACCGCTTTAGCCGCTGCTACTTCAGGCCTAGGTGTTTTAAGTGAAACTGCTAACGCTCAAACCGACAGTTTAATGCGGATGAAGCCAAGGAAATCAGGGTTCAAGTTCCAGCCAATTGAACCATCGAATAAAGATGAGCTTGTGCTTCCAAAGGGTTATACGTATGATGTCGTGGCTTCGTATGGAGATGTGATCAATCCATCAAACGATACATTCGGATACAACAACGACTATACACTTTACTTTCCAATGGTGAATGAAGAAAACCGCGGTTTACTTTGGGTGAATCATGAATATACGAACCCGCTTTACGTAGAGGGCGAGAAGATAAACGGCAAGTACACACCAGCTCAAATTGAAAAGCACCTTTACAATCAAGGCGGGTCCATTATTGAGGTGTATCAGGACAACAAGGATAGAAAGTGGAAGCTTGACAAGAACTCCAGGTACGCTCGCCGTGTCACAGGTCTCACACCATTCGCTTTGACGGGACCTGCTAAAGGATCATCAGCTGTGAAGGGTGCAACTGAAGTACAAGGCACATTTGCCAACTGTTCAGGTGGACTGACACTATGGAACACGGTGTTGTCGTGTGAAGAAAACTTCGAAACGACTTCCAAAGAAGCGGGCTTAGATCCAACTCATTACGGCTGGGTCATTGAGGTTGATCCATTTGATCCGACGTTTAAGGTTCGCAAACATACAGCGCTCGGCCGTTTCAATCACGAAAATGCGTCGATGGGAATTGCGAAAGATGGGCGTGTTGTCGTATACATGGGCGATGACAAGAAGGATGCTTGCGTCTACAAATTTGTGAGTAAAGGCAAATACAACAAAGCTGCGGGCAAGAAAAACTCTGAACTGCTTGAAGAAGGTACACTGTATGTGGCTGATCTGAAGAAAGGCCAATGGACAGCATTAACGATTGAAGCAGTACGCGCGGCAGCGGCTGGAAAAGCGGATCTTCTTGAAAAGTTCAAAACTCAGGGTGACGTCGTAACAAACTGTCACGATGCGGCCATTCTATTAGGCGGAACACCGACTGATCGACCAGAAGATGTTGAGATCTCGCCGTTCGACCAAACCGTTTTCGTGGCGCATACGAACAACGATAAGCACGGCAACATGCACGGCCATATTACAAGGTTCTTTGAAAAAGACGGAGATTTAGGGTCTATAGAGTTTGACTTTGAAATCTTTGCTGCAGGCGGACGCCAGAGCGGTTTCAGTGCGCCTGACAACCTGACATTCGACAGCAACGCCAACCTTTGGACAGTTACAGATATTTCTTCGGACAAGCTGAACACGGCTGTATGGAAGAGCTTCAAGAACAATGGAATGTTCATGATTCCGACAATCGGTCCAGACAAAGGGATCGCGTACCAATTTGCGTCTGCTCCTGTGCAGGCAGAGCTTACGGGACCTTGTTTTACCCCAGACGAGAGAACATTGTTCCTATCGGTGCAGCATCCTGGTGAAGAAACAACAGATAAAGCCAATCCTACGAGCACGTGGCCGCAGGTCAGAGGCGGAAACATGCCAAGACCGTCTGTGGTCGCCATTCGCGGGTTTAAATTTTAAGGAGGTACGATATGTTTCAAAATATTGGAGTACCCGGTTTAATTCTTATACTTGTTATCGCGCTGATCATTTTTGGGCCATCCAAACTGCCTGAGATTGGACGAGCATTCGGAAGCACGCTGCGAGAATTCAAGAATTCAGCAAAAGACTTGATGTCTTCTGATGAAAAAGAATAGAAAACACCAACGAAATAATTGAGGCAGGGTGCAGGGGAATCCCTGCACTCTTTATTCTTGAATAAGGAGGGAACGCCGTGAATGACAACGAAATGATGTTGACTGAGCATTTAGGTGAGTTAAGAAAACGAATTTTAATTACTCTAGGTGCATTTCTTGTCTTTTTCTCTTTCGCATTCTATTTTGTGGAAGACATTTATAACTGGCTCATTAGAGATCTAGACCAAAAGCTTGCCATACTTGGTCCGAGTGATATTTTATGGGTATATTTTATGATCAGCGGTGTTGCAGCTATTGCTCTTACGATTCCGATTGCGGCCTATCAAACGTGGCTGTTCGTGAAGCCCGCACTGGGCAAGAAAGAGCAGCGTATCACACTATCGTATATTCCAGCATTGTTTTTGCTGTTTATTAGCGGACTTTCATTTGGCTATTTTGTCGTTTATCCTATGGTGCTGCAATTTTTAATGAAGCTTTCAGCAGGACATTTTGAAGTGTTTTTTACCTCGGAGAAATACTTCTCTTTTGTTGTGAACTTGACCCTGCCATTTGGCTTCTTATTTGAAATTCCTTTAATTGTGATGTTTTTGACATCGATCGGCATTCTTAATCCTGTTATGCTTGCGAAATCGAGGAAGATTGCTTACTTTGGGCTGATTCTCGTTTCCATTACCATCACACCTCCAGATTTTGTATCCGATTTTCTCGTGACCATCCCGCTATTATTTTTATATGAGGTGTCTATTACTATTTCTAAGATTATGTATAAGAAAAAGCAAAAGCTGATGCAAGCTGAGGCAGCTGAATTTGAAAGAGCATCATAAAAAAAACCCCTTTCAGGGTTTTTTTTTAATTCAATCCAAGGCTTCCGGCACTTGGATAGACATACGGATCTTTAGGTTCTTTCACTTTTTTGTAGTCTTTGACTACAAGGAGGGGCAGCTTTTGGTTGTTAAAGGTCGTTTTATCCAGTGTGCCAGAGATCTCGTACCAAGTATCTTTCTCCCATTTGTGAACGTTTCGCCCTGTAATAATTGTTCCGTATACAGCAGAATCAGCAGAACAGCAGTTCATGGCGAATCGGGCAATTACGATTTGATCTTTAGGCATGTTGTCCTCGCGGTAAACGAATCCCAATGTTTTCATCTCTTTCCCAATAAAACGGTCCAAATAAAGCTCCAGAACACTCATCACGTCAAGAAAGTTTTCTGAAGTCACGGTTACTTTGTCCTTATTGTCCAATATAGAAGCAAATTCTTTATAATAATCATGAACGTCGACATATTGTATAGGATTTTCTTCTGCGATATTTTCTTCTATTTTAGCAATGTAGCCCTCTGGATCTTTTAAATATTCTTCCACATCCACTTTTTGTGTAGGAACCGTTTTGCCGTCTTCTGTTACAGTTGTTGGTTTGGTATATAATCCTGTTCCGTATTGTATCCCTCGCTTTTCCGCGACAGAACTGTCCATAGCTTTTTCAGGCAATATGAAACCTGTTAGGATAGGGATGACAAAAAGAAGATAGACAAAAAAGTGCTTGAAGGAGGATCCGCTCGGCCTGTGATCGATACCGCAATCGCATGCCATTTCTTCTTCTTGCCCTTTTTTTGTACTTCTAAAAAACTGTGAAATGCCTAAAAGACCTAAAACGATTACAGCGAAATAGGCGAACGGCTTCATTTTTGGTGCGATAAAAAGGCCAAGCTTACCGTTGGCGATGAGCCCGACCAGCAAAAGCATAAATCCGATCAAGATAATGCCTCTTATATACGTGTGGAAGCCCCAATCTTGTTCTTCTTTCATAAGAATCAACTCCTTTCTATCCATTCAGTACAGTTTGGTTAAGAAGCATTGAACCGGCTAATACCAGCATTGTGACAATTACCATATAACTCACAATAAACCTTGGTTTAAAGTAAGCCAGCAGCATAATCGTGTTCTTTACATCAAGCATCGGCCCGTATACAAGGAAGGCAACGATTGAACCTGCAGTAAAGGTAGTACCGAAAGATGCCGCAATAAACGCATCAGCCTCCGAACAGATGGAAAGCACGTATGCTAGTGCCATCATGACACTGGTTGAGCGAAAATCATCTGTTGCTACAGAAAGGAGGTCTTTACGGTCCATTAAGACTTGGAACAAGCTCGCAATAAACGCACCGCCAATTAAGTATTTTCCTGTATCAAAAAATTCATCAGATGCATGAAAAAAAGTTTGTTTCCAACGATTTAATTTATTTTGTAAAGGTTTAACGATTCCCGGCCCAACCAGTTCTTCTTTTGTCCATTTTAATTGGCTGCTGCTGTTGCGGAAGATGAGATAGACGGACAGCCCTAGCAAAATGGCTGCTGCAAAAGCAAGTCCCATACGTGCATATACAATATCCATATTGGTGCGGAAAGCGTAAAACGTGGATAAGAAAACAACTGGGTTCAAGATTGGTATCGCAGCCAGCATGACGGCTCCGATATGAAGCGGCATGCCTTTCTTAATAAGACGGCGTACGACAGGAATAATTGCACATTCGCAAATCGGGAAGATTAGTCCTGAAAATGCCGCTGCAACAACTCCGGTAAGCGGATTTCTTGGAATCAGCCGTTGGACCATCTCTTCTGTAACAAATGTTTGAATAAGAGCAGATACAAAGACACCAAGTAAAATAAATGGAAATGCTTCTATTAATATACTAAGAAAAACCGTGTTAACATGAACTAGAGAATTTGGAATTTGTTCAAGCAAAGGCTCAGATTTAAGTTTGTCCATATTTAAAAAACAGGTAAGAAATAAGCCTAACAGCAATATACCGATTAGTTCTTTCCTAAGTGAGTGATTAGTGAATAATACTTTCAATGATTTTCCTCCCTATAACCCATGCGAAATGTGTTACAATCTAAATCATAACCATTACGATTTGTGATGTGCAAGTAGTTTCTTTTGAAAAAAGGTGGAATGTTTATGGTTAATGAAAAATTACCTGTATTTATTTTAACAGGCTTTCTCGGAAGCGGTAAAACCACCGTTCTATTACATCTCTTACAAAAGTGTAAAGAAGAGGGATTGCGCCCAGGTATAGTATTGAATGAGCTTGGTTCCGTAAATGTAGAAACTCATTTTTTTGAGAACGAAAGGTTAGTAGAAGTGTTGGATGGATGTATCTGCTGCAGTGTGAAAGAAGAACTAAAGAATGAAATCCGCTTTTTCTTGAAAGAGGAGAATCGTGTAGATATCCTCTTTATTGAGGGAACAGGAGTTGCCGATCCTAAAGAGATTCTTGATGCATTCGTTTCACCCGAACTTATCAAATTCTTTGACGTGCACTCAATAATCAGTGTGATTGACGCAAGCAGGTATTTAGAATATAACAGTCTCTTTTCCAGTTCAAGGGAAATTAAACAGATGCTCCACAGTCAGATCACAAACAGTACCCTGCTTTTGTTAAATAAAACGGATGCCGTGTCATCGGTCATAAAAGAGAAAGTTCTGAAGAAGTTAGAAAAGCAAACAGAAGGAAAAATAGAAATTATTGAAACTCAATTTGGGGTAGCTGATTTAAAAAGGGTTTTAAGTCAAAGGATGATTGATGGCCGGGAAGAAAATGATGGTACTGATAGCCCCACGCACAAAAATCATCTCTTCCGCTCAGTGAAAATTACTGATTTTTCTTATGAAATGGACAAGAAATCGTTAGAAGATAAGCTTTCACTTATTTCCGGCCATGTTATCCGGGCAAAAGGTATTATCACGGCCAAAAAGGAAAGATGGCATTTCCAATATGCTTCGAGGTCATTATCTTTTCAGCCTTACACAGGCACTGCGGAAGACTGCATTGTTTTAATCGGGACTAAATTGCCAGTCACCACAATAAAAGAAATCTTTAATGTTAGATAAAGCATAAGTGTCTGTTTTATCAATGTGTACATGTCATACTTACCTCAGTCGCCTTCGGAAATCTGATAACATTCACTAAAAGAGTTTCTTTCATATTTTATGAACGTATAATCGTTTACATGTAAGAAAGGTATAAAACGAGAACAAGAGCACAGGATGAATCCTGTGCTCTTGTTCCGTATGATCAATATTTACCCTCTATATCCAGACAATGCTTGTGCAACTAGGCGCTTTGTGATTTCTCCGCCAACTGAACCGTTTTGGCGCGCTGTTGTATCTGGCCCTAGGTTTACCCCATACTCGCTTGCGATTTCGTACTTCATTGCATCAAGTGCTGCCCAAGTTCCTGACATGTGCTGTTGATTTTTCGCCATTTGGCATTCTCCTTTTAGAGATGTATTTTTGTTGCTTATGTGTAGTTTGCATCTCCTTATGAAAATTATACGCATATTTTCATAAATACTTTTTAAAAGACGGCGAGTATGCAAAACTAATAAGGTGAGATAAAAATAGAAATGGGGAAAACACAATGAAATTAATCATTGCCGAAAAATTGTCTCAGGCTCAGGCACTTGTGGCTCCCTTTAAAAATGTAAAAAAACACAAAGGTTTCTTTGAAATCCCTTCCAATGAATTTTTTCCTAAAGGCGCGTATTTAACGTATTGTGTCGGCCATCTATTAGAGCTTGTTAAGCCTGGAGACTATAAAAAAGAGTGGGAAAAATGGAAGCTGCAGGATTTGCCGATGATTCCAGAGCGGTTCAAGTTCAAAGTATCTCCATCTAAATATGAGCAGTTCAACATTATTAAAAAGCTCGCGTTCGACCGCCAAGTGACCGAGATCATTGGTGCGACAGATGCAGGGCGTGAAGGGGAGCTGATCTACCGGTCACTGCTCATCACGATTCAATGCAAGAAGCCGGTCAAACGATTATGGATTTCCTCGTTGACTCAAAATGCCGTACTAGAAGGATTTCGAAATTTAAAAGACGGCAAAGACACCATGCCTGTGTTCTTGGAGTCTTATTCAAGAGCCTGCGCAGATTGGCTCGTAGGGTTGAACACGACAAGAGCGTTCACCCTTCTCATGAAAAAGAAGGGCGTAAAAGAAGTATTCGCGACAGGGAGGGTCATGACGCCAACGATCGCCATGATCGTTCAGCGTGAACATGAGATCGAGCAGTTCAAGCCGGAAACGTTCCATGAAATACTTGCTGACTTTGATCTAGACGGAAAAGTGTATTCCGGCAAGTGGCAAAAAGGGGATCAGTCCCGCTTTAAGCAAAAAGAGGAAGCAGAAGAAATTCTGCAGCAGATCAAGAATCAACCTTGCGAAGTGTTCTCTGTCAAAACAGACCGTAAAGAGTACCAGCCGCCATTGCTGTTTAACTTATCCGCGCTGCAGGCGAAGGCGAACCAAATTTACAAGTATTCACCCGAAAAGACGTTGAACATCACAAGCGGCTTATATTTAAAGAAGATTGTGAGCTACCCTCGTTCGGACAGTGCCTATATTACTGAGGAAGAAGCGCGCGGAATTCCGCATATCTTAAATAAGTTAAGTTTGTTTGAGGCGTACGAGCACATTCTACCTGCGCCAAAGCGCTCGATATCCGGCAACAAGCGGTTTGTCGACGCGTCAAAGGTCAGCGACCATTATGCCATCATTCCGACCGAGAACGTCGTGAACCCAATAAAGCTAAGTGGCGAAGAGCGAAATATTTATGACCTGATCGTCAGAAGTGTCATCGCGGCGCACTATGATAAAGCAATCATTGATACAACGACTATCCACACAGCTGTGAACAGCCATCAGTTTGTCAGCAAAGGGAACGTGATCGTGCAGGAGGGCTGGAGAAAAGTTCTCTATGATAAGAGCGACAAAAACGATGAAGATAAAGTGCTGCTGCCGAAAGTGGAAAGCGGCGATAAAGGCGCCGTAAAAAACGTGAAGGTGAAGGATGGCAAGACTCAGCCGCCGAAACGGTACACGCTCGGTAACTTGATTACACTGATGAAAACAGCAGGGAAGACGATTGAAAACGAAGAACTGAGCAAGGTGCTGAACGAGGCAAAGGGACTTGGAACAGAAGCGACAAGAAGCGGCATCATCAAGAAAATTGAAGCCCTGCATTATATTAAAACACAGAAAAATCAGGTGTTTGCAACCGAGAAAGCGAAAACATTGATCGCTGCCATCGGGAAAGAGTCGATTCTGACATCGCCTGAGACAACAGCCGTATGGGAGCAGCGGCTCGCTGAGATCGGAAAAGGTAAGGCCGATGCCAAAGCGTTTATGGATCTGACCAAATCAATGACTGAAAAGGTGATAATTGATGCAGTAGAAGGATCAAAGGAATGGGTCGTCTCCCCGTCTGCCGCTTCCTCTACTGCTAAGAAAACCTACGAAACTGTCGGCAGCTGCCCGTTCTGCGGCAAGGAGATGTTCTTTAGCAAGAAAAGCCAGTTCTATGGCTGTACAGGCTATAAAGAAGGGTGCAAGTTTACCATTTCCAAGAAGATTGCCAGAAAAACACTGACCGACGCACAAGTGAAAAGACTTCTCGAAAAAGGGGAGACCGGCCTGCTGAAAGGCTTTAAGAAAGCGGATGGCAGTCCGTTCAGCGCAGCACTGATGCTGAATAAAGAAGAGCGGAAAATTACGTTTAAAAAATAACAAGGCGCAGCCGTATTAGGGCAGCGCCTTGTTTTTAGTGTATTGAGGGAGTTGGTGAAGCAACATTCTCAGATGTGTTTTCCGGATAACCTGCAACAGATGGCCGCATCGGCAATGTGATCGTAAATGTTGTTCCGTTGCCAAGCTCGCTTTCAACGTTTATGGTGCCTTTATGGTTTTGAATGATTTTAAAGCAGATCATTAACCCAAGCCCTGTGCCGTTGCTTTTGGTTGTATAAAATGGTTCTCCGAGCTTCTTTACTTGTTCTTCCGTCATGCCGACTCCGTTGTCCTGTATCGAGAGCAGCACATTTGTTTCGGACGTTTTAACAGATAATCTGATCTCCCCGCCAGATGGAATGGCTTCGATCGCATTTTTTAAAAGGTTGATCATGACCTGTGTGAGCTGATTCTTTTCACCGTAAACCTCAATGATGTCAGCATCCGTTTCAAACGTGATAGCGACGTTTCGTAAATTCACTTCAGGCTGCAGGAGTTCCATCACATTCTTTGTGTTTTCCACAAGATTAAACCAGCTGAAATAGACAGCATGAGGCTTGGCAAGGACCATCAGTTCACTGACAATAAAATTAATGCGGTTGATTTCTGTTAAAATAATATCTTTAAAGAATTCATTTTTCTGTGGATTCATTTCGTCAAACAGCTGAACGAGACCGCCGATAGACGTGAGCGGATTGCGGATTTCATGTGCGATGCCGGCAGCTAATTCTCCAATTAGTGAAACCTTTTCAGACTTTAAGAGAATTTCTTCCGTTCTCTTTTTCTCCGTCACATCATATTGAATCGAGATATGCTGATACATCACGCCATCCTGGTCGAGGAACGGAACGATGGTTGTATCGACCCAATAGAGCGATTCGTCTTTTGCTTTGTTGCAAAGTTCGCCTTTCCAGACACGCCCAGACTGAATTTCGTGTTTGATGTTCTGAACGAATTCTTCTGAATGGACACCAGAATACAGAAGCTCGCCATGAGACTGGCCGATCAGCTCGCTGCGGTCATATTTTGTGATGTTGCAGAAATGGTCATTTACTCGAAGAATCCGGTCAAATTTATCCGTTACGGTAAAGATAGTCCCTTCGTATAGGGCATTTTTCAGGTTGTTTAAATTGGCAATCGAGATATCCAAGTATTTATTCGTATGCTGAAGTGCATTTTTTGTATCCGTATTTGCTTTAGTGTAATGAGATACCACGGTGTTTGCCGCCAACTCGGTCAGAATCGTAATGACTCTAAGACTTTTTACAGCCTCTGTTGCAGAAGGGGAGTAAGATTCGGATTCTTTCTCAATACAATCATAAAGTAGATTCCTGGTGTGCAAGATAAAGTGAAGGGAGTGGTGAAGCGGAATGTTGGAACCGGATGCACGGCTTCCAAAAGCATCCGCCCATTTTTTAATCTTTGTTTCAAGTGCCATGCTTTCATCAGATAGCGCTTCTCCAATATGATAAACAAAGGTTTCCATCCAGTCCGATACTTTGACCGCATAGTATTTATATTCCTCTTCCAAATTTTCGATTGGCGGAATCGTGCTGACAAACAGGGCGTGGTCTTTTAAGATCTTCATGCCGACGGCTCTACGAAAATCCTCCATAATGGCCCTCCTAATAGATGTTCATCCATCATTTTTAGTATAGGTTACGTATTCTCAAATTCTACCATTGTATGAACACAGATGGTAGAAGGAATTGCTACGTACATAATGTAAATGCTGAAAAATTGCTGATTTTAAAAGGAAATACGGTCCCTTTTACGAATGTAATAAGTGGCGATTATATAAATATTAAGAAAAAGAGGAATGTTCATGGAGATTACGGCATCTGAAATGAAAGGCACAGCCATCCACATCCGCTTATTGACCGAAAGTGATGCGGAGGCGATGCTTCAGCTTCAACTGGAAAACAAAGCATTTTTTGAATCAACCTCTGCACAGAGAAGCAGTGAGTACTATACGCTTGGAGGCACGAAGGAAAGAATCCGTTCTTATACCGAAGCAGCTGAAAAGGATTATGATTATTATTTTGGCATATTCAAGAATGACGGCAACGGTCTAATCGGCACCATCAATCTATTTGCGGTCATGCGCGGCTCGATTCAAAGTGCGTACGTCGGGTATGCCCTTGATGAGAAGCATAATGGCCAAGGCTATACGACAGAAGCGGTGAAGCTAGTAGTGGACTATTCGTTTAATGAACTGAAGCTGCATCGTCTCGAAGCTGGAGTGATGCCTCATAATCTTGGTTCGCTCCGTGTACTCGAGAAAGCTGGATTCGAAAGAGAAGGGCTGGCAAGGAAGAACGTGAAAATCAACGGAAAGTGGGAGGACCATGTTCAGCTCGCGATTGTAAATCCCAATGATTAAGGAAAATCCATTAGACATTAAAATAAAAGCTGCAAAGAGGTTCATGGAGAACCTTCTTTGCAGCTTTTCTTACTTAAAAGCACATAAAGTTGCGGATCTGATTGTAGTTGTAGCGGACTCTTTGAGAGCGGTTGCCGCGCCAGATGTAGCCGGAAACAGAGTTAACGCGGATTTCAGTTGGATAGAACCAGAAATCCCTGCCAAAGGGTCCTTGAGACCGCAGTCCTAAAAGTCCCCATCTGCCCAAACAGCGGCACATCATCGAGCGGATTTGCTGCGGCGAGGAAGGCGGTGATGAGAAAAACGATTGAGGCACTTGAGACTGAGAAAGCTGCTGAGGTGGTGCATACGTTGGTGAATCATCTTCAGGCGGACCGAACGAGGGTCCACCGAACTGAGCAGACTGATCGTACTGACCATATTGCCCGCCGTACTGATCACCATATTGACCATACGGGTTAAACATTTGCCGATCATTCATAAACCATGTCCTCCTTTTGTGCAAAGCTATGGTATGTTATGCGGACACGGCCTGTTATGAAGCTTGTATACTATTATAAACAATAATTTCATGTTGACACTTTTCAGAGGATTTATTACACTATAAACGATATTGATAATCATTTTCATTTGAGGCTTTAAACAATAACTTTACATAAAGGTGGGGGAGGCATGTCCAGGCTATATGCTGAGAAATTAACGATATCTTACGGTGAACGAGACATTGTTCAGAATCTTGATCTGTCCATTCCGGACGGTAAGATTACGACCATCATTGGACCGAACGGGTGTGGAAAGTCGACGGTGTTGAAAACATTATCTCGTATTCTAAATCCAAAGTCTGGTACTGTTTACCTAGATGGCAAGGCGATCAGCAAAGAGAAGACGAAGGTTATTGCTCAAAAGCTGGCCATTTTGCCGCAGTCTCCTGATGCGCCAGAGGGACTCACGGTCGGAGAACTTGTCTCCTATGGAAGGTTTCCTTTTCAAAACGGATTCGGAAAACTGACTAAACGGGATCTTGAAGTGATTGACTGGGCGCTCGAGGTTACAGGCATTCTGGAATATAAACATAAGTTAGTAGATTCCCTTTCAGGAGGACAGCGGCAGCGCGTTTGGATTTCCATGGCGCTAGCACAGGAGACGGATATCATTTTGCTTGATGAACCGACAACCTACTTGGATCTTTCGCATCAGTTGGAGGTGCTTGAGCTGCTGCAGAAATTGAACAGAGATGAAAAGCGCACTATTGTCATGGTCATTCATGATCTGAACCATGCGGCAAGATTTGCGCACCATATGGTAGCCATGAAATCCGGATGTATTGTAAAAGAAGGAACCACCGAAGACGTGATGACGAAGCAAGTGCTTCGCAATGTTTTTCACATTGATGCTGAAATTGGAACGGACCCTAGAACCAAAAAGCCTGTATGTATAACATATGATTTAATCAAAAATGTTCAGTTAGTCGAAAACCTGGCGTAAACAGACGCCTTTCTATTTTACATTCAATTGAGAATGATAACCATTACCAATCATTGGGGGATATAAAAATGAAAAAAACAAAACAACTACTGCTTAGCTTCATGGTTATGCTGCTTGTGTTCGCACTGGCTGCATGCGGCAGTTCAGAAAAAGAGACAAGTTCGGATATTAACGATCCTAAGAACGAAACAAGAATATATAAAGGTGAGAACGGTAAAGAAGTTGAGGTGCCTGCTGAACCGAAGCGTGTGGCGATGATGGCGGCTACATATGCTGGGAACTTGCTGGAATTAGGCATCACGCCGATAGCGGTGAACGAGTTTCCGAAAAAGAACAAATTTTACGGAAACAAATTGGACAAAGCAGAGGTCGTTACAGCTGATTCTTATGAAAAGCTGCTTGAACTTGAACCAGATTTAATCATCACTTATTCAGATGATAAGAACATTAAGAAATACGAAGAGATCGCGCCGACGGTCACGATGACGTATGACAAATATGATTACATGGAGCAGCACGTCAAAATCGGTAAGATGGTAGGCAAAGAGAAACAAGCGAAGGCATGGGTGAAAGAGTGGAAAAAGAAAGCGGCTAACGCACGCGAGAAGGTAAAAGCGGCGATAGGCGAAGATAAAACGTTCATGGTCATGGAAGCATACGGAAAAGACATGTATGTGTACGGTAACAACTGGGGCCGCGGGACAGAAGTCATCTATCAAGCTCTCGAGCTGAAAGCACCTAAAAAGCTGGAAGAAGATGTGTTCGGCCCTGGCTGGAAAGCTATTTCTACTGAAGTGATTCCGACTTATGCGGGAGATTATATTTTTGTGGGAACAGGTGCCGGCAACCCGGATAACTCGTTCATGGAATCAGATGTTTGGAAAGAGCTTCCGGCTGTAAAGAATGGGAACGCAATTAAGTTTGATTCTGAATCATTTTATTTCAATGACCCGATTTCTTTGGAAAAAGAGCTGGACATTATTGTCGAGGAATTGACGAAAAAAAAGTAATGCAAAAATAGACTAAAAGGATTAGAGTCGATGTTCAAAACAAAGACACAACGTATTGATGAGCATAACGTGTATTCGCGGGCTGGCGCAGGTACAGCCATCCTGATTGCTGGTTTTCTGCTGCTGCTGGCAAGTGTCGCGTTCGCGATCTCTGTAGGAGCCGCTAAGATTCATTTTCTTACAGTCTGGAACGCTGTTTTGAACTATGATCCATCTCGGGAGGCTGACCGTATTATTGTCAGCCTGCGTTTGCCGCGTGAAATTGGGGCGGCAGTGGTCGGGGCAGCGTTTGCCGTAAGCGGAGCAATCATGCAGGGCATGACAAGAAACCCTCTTGCTGATCCTGGGCTGCTCGGACTGAACGCGGGCGCCAGCTTCGCGCTTGCCTGTGTTTTCGCTTTTTACGCAGACGCCAATTATTCCACTGTAATGCTTGTTTCTTTTATTGGAGCAGCAATCGGTGCACTTATGGTATTTGGCTTAGGCTCGATGAGCAGAGGCGGCCTTTCACCGATCCGCATTACTTTGGCTGGTGCCGCTGTCACAGCATTGCTCTCATCGCTTGGCGAAGGCATAGCACTATACTTTCAACTGTCGCAGGATCTTGCTTTCTGGACAGCAGGCGGTGTTTCAGGAACAACCTGGGCACAGCTCAAGATTATTCTGCCCGTCGCTGCGGCTGGAATTTGTATCGCCATATTGTTTTCTAAACAGCTGACGATCCTGAGCTTTGGAGAAGAAGTAGCAAAAGGACTCGGACAACGTACGCTGCTGACAAAGTCGGTTCTTATGTTGGTTGTGCTTGTCTTGGCGGGTGCGGCTGTCTCGCTTGTTGGAGGTATCGCTTTTGTCGGTCTCATGGTGCCGCATATCGTCCGTTTTCTCGTCGGGACAGATTACCGCTGGATCATTCCGTGCTCGGCCATTTTCGGCAGTGTGCTCATGGTGCTCGCGGATACGTTCGCCCGCACCATCAACGCACCATATGAAACGCCAGTCGGAGCTGTCGTTGCTATGATCGGCGTTCCTTTTTTCCTTTACCTTGCTAGAAAGGGAGGAAGAAAGCTGTCATGATTTCTGCAAAACAAGTGAAAAAAGTAAGAACGATGACTTCTGCAGCGGCTGTGACGCTGCTTGCCGTCTTTGTGGTCAGTGTCGCCACAGGATTAGCCTCACTGACACCGGAACAGCTTTTTAGGACAATAATCGGACAGGGAACAGCAAGAGAAAACCTGATTTTGTTTGATTTCAGACTTCCTAGAATGATTGTTTCCATACTTGCCGGGATGGGACTCGCGATTTCAGGCGCTATTTTGCAAAGTGTTACAAAAAACCCGCTGTCTGATCCAGGCATTCTCGGCATTACTTCCGGATCGAGCCTGATGGTCGTCTTATATATGATGTTTTTCAGCTCAGAAACATCTCACTTTTTATATGTTCTTCCGTTGTTTGCCTTAGCTGGCGGACTGGCAACAGGGACTGTCATTTACGTTATGTCGTATAGAAAAGGCGAAGGTGTGGAGCCGACACGTCTTGTCCTTGTTGGTGTTGGACTTGCTGCGGCGCTTTATGGAGCGACCTTAACGCTGTCGACCAGGATGGAGCGCGAAGATTATTCGTTTGTGGCCAACTGGCTCGCAGGAAGAATATGGGGTGACGACTGGACGTTCGTTCTTAGCTTGCTTCCATGGATTCTTTTTCTCATACCGGTCACAATCATGAAATCAAACGTACTGAACACACTGAACGTTCATGAGAATGTTTCCATTGGTGTGGGAGTGAACGTAGGAAAAGAGCGGATCTTGCTAATCGTTATAGCAATTGCGCTTGCTTCGGCTTCTGTGGCAGTGAGCGGCGGAATTGCCTTTATCGGATTGCTCGCCCCCCATATTGCCAGAACCCTCGTTGGCCCGAGGCATCAGTCATTGCTTCCGCTCGCTGCCCTTACAGGGGCTATACTGCTGCTCGGTGCGGACACGATTGGCAGGGTGATGCTTGATCCAAGCGGCATTCCGGCAGGTATTATCGTCTCCATTCTAGGAGCACCTTATTTTATGTATCTATTAACAAAAAGATAGACAACAAAAGCCATCTGCTCCCCTTTAAGAAGCGATGGCTTTTTTGTTTGGCATTATTGCATCATCTGTTTTACAAGTTCACGGTTGCGCGCTTTAAACACGTCATTATGTGAAGATACCATAGCAGCAGACTGTGCGTCGGGCTCGATGAACTGCTTGGCTTTGTTCACCGCGTTTGCCGCATCTTGAAAACAGCCTGTAATCAAGTTAAGTTTTCCGTCATGTTTCAGGATGTCTCCGGCCGCATACAGGCCAGGGACTGACGATTCACTGTTAGCATTTCCTCTAATATAGAAGTGATCAGCAAGCTCGATATTTAATTCGCTGTTCCCAATCAGAGAAGTATCTTGTTCATAACCATGATTGATGATGACCTCATCGATTGGTAGATAGGAGATTTCACCTGTCACATGATTCGTTAACTCGATCTGTTCGATGACTTCATGATTCGGACATGCGAACAGCTTAGAAATAGACGTGTTGAAAATACAGTCTGCACAGCTGTTCATCAGCTGTGTAACCTGAGCTTCATGTCCTGATAGTGTACCTTTTCGGTAGGTCAGGTACACTTTTTTCGCGATCGGCACGAGCTCGTTCGCCCAGTCAATCGCTGTATTTCCCCCGCCGGAAATAATGACCGTTTTATTTTTAAAATGCTGAAGCGATTTTACCGTGTAATTTAAGTTCGAGATTTCAAACCGTGCTGCTCCTTCTATATCAAGCCGCTGCGGATTTAGAATGCCGCTGCCAACAGCCACGATAACGGTCCTGGAATAATGCAGTGTGCCGCTTGCGCCTCTCAAGATAAAGTTTCCATCCTCAGCACGCGAGAACGACTCTACTTTTTCATTAAGAATGACTTCCGGATCAAAGGTAAGTCCTTGTTCTACTAGTTTCTCAATAAGCCTTGCTCCTGGAAGGGGAGTCTGTCCTCCAACATCCCAGATCATTTTCTCAGGGTAAACATGAATCTTGCCGCCTAAATGTGGCTGGTATTCGATTATTTTTGTTTTCATTTCTCTGAGTCCGCTATAAAAGGCAGAATAAAGTCCTGCTGGTCCACCGCCAATAATGGTTACATCATATATGTCTGTATGTTTCATAATATGCTCCTCCTTTATGAAACAATTAGTATTGATTATCATTCTCATTTAAAATATATAATGAAATCTCTTTATTTACAATATATTTTGTTATTCATGCAATCAGAAATCGCACAAATTCCATTATTGGAATAAATGGAAAAATGGTAAAATAGTTTGGAAAAGTTTGTTCTGTACAAGTTCAATAGAAGGACTACTAGAGGCTAAGGTAGCGTGCTTATTAACTAAAAAGGGTATATACCTTATAGATTGCATGAATAGGAGTGTGCTGATTTTTGATTAAAGCGATTTTGTTTGATTTGGACGGAACACTGCTGGACCGTGATACATCGGTAAAAAGATTCATAGAGGATCAGCATTCACGGCTGAATGACGTGCTGTCACATATCCCGAAAAAACTTTTTGCAGACCGGTTTATCGAGCTTGAGCAGAATGGCTATGTATGGAAGGATAAGGTTTATCAAAAGTTGGCGGAAGAGCTGGCGGTCCGAAGAATACCCCCAGGCGACCTGCTCGAAGACTATTTAACTCAGTTCAAGCATCATTGCACACCATTTCCTAACCTTCACGAGACATTGGAGGATTTGAAAAAGAAAGGATTTTATTTAGGGCTGGTGACGAATGGATATGGTGTATTTCAATATGATACGATCAGCGCATTGGGTGTTAAACATTACTTTGATACGATTCTCATTTCAGAGATGGAGGGTCTTCGAAAGCCGGATCCTCGCATTTTTGAGAATGCAGCTCAGAGGTTGAATGTGAAGACGTCAGAGTGCCTGTTTGTCGGTGATCATCCTAAGAATGACATTGAGGCTGCAAGAAATACAGGCATGACAGCGGTATGGAAAACAAGCCGGCATTGGGATACAGCCGAAGCGGCCCATTACACCATATCTGGCTTGGACGAGCTGAATGTCATCCTAGAAAAGATGGAGAAGGCTGTACAGTCTTATTAATGTAAACTTCATTTTTAAAAGAGAGGAAGAATGCAGCATGACATCAATACGGACAGCTTATGCTATGAAAGCAGACCAAGAACGATTACGTATTTTCGACTCCAATCGCATCCCTGTTGGCACAGCATCCCGCTCAGAGGTTCATGAAAAGGGCTATTATCATGAAGCGTTTCACTGCTGGTTTGTGAGTAAGGAAGATAATGAGCACCACATCTATCTGCAATTACGCAGCAAAGAAAAGAAGGATCATCCTGGATTGTTTGATATCACTGCTGCAGGCCATCTAACGGCAGAGGAAACAGTCGCTGACGGTGTTCGTGAAATAAAGGAAGAACTAGGGGTTGACGTGCCATTCGACAATCTCCAGCCTCTCGGTATGATTCCGTATCATTATAGCAACGGAGGGTTCATTGACAACGAACTCGCACATGTATTCCTTTATCAACACCGATTTGGCTTCCATGATTTCCAACTTCAAACAGAAGAAACTGAGGGGATCGTGAAAACCCTGCTTCACGATTTTTCTGATCTTTGGAATGGACATACGAAGTCAATTTCCTTAACGGGAGTAAGGCTGTTGACGGACGGCAGCGTTGTCCCCCTTCAACTGCGTGCTGACAGTAGCTTATTCGTCCCTCATGAAATTTCGTATTATCGAGCAGTACTCGCTGCGATTCAAGAAAAATTAGCAACATGAAAAAGGGGGAAGCTTTCTGTATTTAAGAGAGATAGACTTAGATCTGCCTTATAAAGAAAATAAGGATTTCATTCATGCTTTACATGCAAAACAAAAGAAGAGTAAAGATGAAATGATTCGAATAGATTATGAACGAAATTGGAAAGCGAAACGAATGAAGTTTCGGGATGAAATTCGATGTATGGCAGACCTGTATTTACAGCAAATTGGGAAATTCCAAACACAAGAAACAAAAAAGATTATCGTAAATTGTGTAGAGAGCGATAATGATGAAGTAGGAAACCTTGATGGCTTCACTGAAGTAGAAGCAGAATTCGACTATGAACATTATGCCGCATGCTGCAAGGATGAAAAAAAGAAAATAATCGTAGAAACGCTTCATAATGGGCTGTTAAAGGCAGGGAAGTTCTATAAATGGGATCTAACCATTCTCATGCAGGCTTACCGGTCTGTTGTTGAAAAAAAACATAAAAATGAATATGTTTGGAAACAAAAGAGCTCTCCTTCTAGAGCTTACAGAGCAGAAGTATTCTGCCGGCATGATCTAGATACCTACACAATCACAATCAATGTGTTGGACAGAAAAACCGAGGAATGGGTGAAAAGTGAAAAGCTGATCTCTGAAATTCCGAATGAGTTTGCTTTTGCTCAACATCTCGGCAGCTTGAAATGGTTATCCAACACGGAGGTATGCTTGGTAAATCAGAATAAAACAAAACAATGGATAGTCAGTGTGAGGTAATTTTTTCACGTTCGCAGAATGACTGGACATTAGTAAAAGGGCTAGCCGCATTAATGTGCTAAGCCCTTTTATTGGTTATCTTTTATTTGTATCGGAAACTGAATGAAACAGTCCTGCCGCATGTACAGGTCCGAAATAAAGCAAGTTGGTGATGAAAATCGCAATCTCCTCATCACGAAGACTCATTTCAGTGTCAATCCAGTGTGAGAGCAGACCTAGCTGTGCAGAACTCATGAACGCAAACAGGTAATCTTGCGGGATGTTATCCTGCTTAGTCATATGCTGCACCGCGTTTTGATAGATATGCTGCTTCATGAACTCTTTAAACTGGCCGGGAAATGACGCATCGCCGTTCGGCCCGAACATCACTCGGAAGAAATCAAAATGCTTAGCCAAATAGCGAAGCACAGTCAAAACAGGTGGAAACGCTTGGCCGTTTTCTGCATACGTTTTAACCTCTGTTATTTGTACTGTCCCTATTTCCCTTGCAAGCCCTTCAAGAATTTCAATCTGTATTTTCTCAACAAAATCAAAGACATCACGGTAATGCAAATAAAATGTTCCTCTGTTAATATCCGCCCGCTCACTCAGATCACTAACTGTTACTTTCTCCATTCCTTTTTCTTCAATCAATTGCAGAAGTGCCTTTCTAAGCTCTTGCTTCGTCTTTTTCTTTCTCCGGTCCATCGCTTCACCCACACTGTTTCACTCCTTTATCAACACTTTTTCTTTCACTGTTCATTATTCAACAGTTCTCGTTGTATTAACGATTGAATGTAAGCCCACACTGCATATACTTAACAGTGTAATCATTAATCAACAATCTGTTCAATAAAAAAGAAAAGGAGAAAACAACATGAAGGATATCATGCGCTTCTTTCAACAAAAAATGACGTGGCTTGGTCTCATTATCGTCATCGCCGCTATCTCGGTTATCGGTCTTGCGCAGATCGGTTCAACGTCTAATCCAGTGCCGAAAAATATGCCTGTCGCCTTCATTCAAAACGACCAGCCTTTTAGTTTGCCGAATGGCCAGAAACTTTCGATAGGCAATCAGATTGCCGAGAAGATAATAAGTCAACGAGGAGAAAAAAAACCTATCCAGTGGACCTTACTAAAGGATAAAGAGACAGCAATGGATGAACTGAATCAAATGAAGTATTACGCTGTACTGTTCATTCCGGATCAGCTGAGCCAAGATGTAGCCTCATCACTAAGTCCGAAGCCACAGAAAGCCGAAGTGACCATATATATCAACCAAGGAAAAAATACGACAGGTGCCAATCTCGTCAGACAAGGAATGGAAGGCTTGACGGATACTATGAACGCAGCACTTCGCGCGCAGCTGTTATCTGCGATTAAAGTGCAAGGCGATCAACTGAACACCGCTCAAGCTGCCGCACTGTCTGAACCGATCACGTTTAAACTAGAAAACGTGAATGCTGTTCCTCCTAAAAGCATGAACGGCAACGCACCTGTCGCTTTTACCATTCTGGCTTGGTTCGGTGCGATCGTTGCATCAGTGTCTCTTTACACGGCATCAAAAAAAGCCACTTCTGCAGCGAAAAGGAGTAGTAGCGGTATCATTGCTGCTCAATCGGTAACTGGCGTGATTTATGCGATGACAGCTGCCCTCATCACGCTGCTTCTCGCAAAGTGGCTTGATCTGGCTTTGCCTGATGCATTAACGTTTATCACTTATTTCTTTATCATCAGTTATTGCTTCTATTGCATCCAGTCTGCGTTGCTGAACGTCCTTGGACTGTCGGCTATGCCACTGTTAATCTTGGTTTTCTTTTTCGGCTCACCAATCCTATCATTACCCGAAGAGATGCTGCCCCCCTTTACGCAAGACTGGTTATACTCATGGATACCGCTCCGATTCGGAGCAGACGTCTTCCGCGACATTCTCTATTTCGGAAATGACATGAACCTTGAAACACCTTTAACAATCCTTATTACCGCCGCTGCCATATCACTTGGAGTAAGCCTGTTATCTGCCATCATTCCATCAAATAGAAGACAAACGAAAACTGAAAAAATCTAGCAGCACCAACCCATTTCATGCAAATGGGTTTTTTTATGTATGTTTGTAACCTTTTTATGAAAATGTAAAGGTTTCGTGTGAATACTTCCAAGGTGAGAGGACTTTTCTTCATTCGCAAGAAACAATGAGGGATAAACGTGTTAGGAGGACCTGCTATGATAGGGAAAACACTAGTACGCAAGCCGTACGTGACAACTATGTGGGAAAAAAACCCGATGCTTTGGAAATGGTTAATTGATTGTGGCATTTTACTCAAATATAAGACGTTAAATGTTGATAAGCTACCAAATAAAATTGTGTTAGAATCTTCACTAATCCTTTATGTGGATCCAGATGAGAATCGCGGGAGAGCGCTGCTGATTTGCAATGGCGTAACGCAAAAGCGATTAAATAGTTTCTGGAGCATGGCGGTTGAATGGGTCAATCCTGATGTGGTCATTGATGTTGGTGTGAATTACGGAGAATGCCTGTTTTCTGTCTCTTATCCTGCTCATGCAAAAATTTACGGTATAGAAGCGAACCACCGTCTTCTGCCATATATTGAACAATCAAGAAACACTCACCCAAATCAAACTCAAATCACCATTGTTAACGCCTTCGCCTCAGAACAGAATAATGTGCTGAAGGAATTCTTTGTAGACAAGCATTGGTCAGGGACGTCTTCCGCATCTTACATGCCATCTCATAATATGATTGAAAAGGTTTCCGTCCCTTCCATAACCATTGACTCTTTAGTAAGGGAAGTGCCGATCCACGAAAAAGTCCTCTTCAAAGTAGATGTGGAAGGATACGAAGCCTTCGTCCTAAAAGGAATGAAAAAGCTCTTGAGCTCTTGTGATACGGCACTAGGTTTTGTCGAATTCAACAGTGAGTACATTACGAAAGCCGGAATATCGGCAAATGAATTTCTTGACGACTTACAAACACACTTCACGATCTGCTTTTATAATGCAGATGATGTGCTAGTAAAAGGACACCAGCTGAATTTAGAAGGATTACAGTCCGTGTTTGGTACATCTAGTGTTCATACGGATCTCGTACTGGTCAAGAATCAGGTCTTGATGGATGCACTTGAATTCCAGATGACGATCCAATAATTGAGACAAAAAGGCGCAGCCTTATGAAATATAGGGCAGCGCCTTCTTTTTATTTCAGATCAGCTGGATACACTAGCCCAATCTGTCTGCGGCTTTCGTCCATGACTTCCATCACAATTTTTGAATGAGCATGTGAATTAATACGCGATTCTCGTTCTCCAGCCCGAACTAATTCCATGAATTCCTTCGCCTCGTAAAACATGCTTGGTTGGTCCTGTGTGACGGAGATATCCTCCCTACTGCCATCTTTATAGCGAATCTCCACCTTATCCATTTCCAGCATGCTGTGAATCAGGATGCTGCCGTTTTCTCCCTGAATTTCACTGGGCATATAAGAGTTTGAGATCTTGGAATACATTACAACCGCCTCTTTGTCAGCATAGCGCATCACGATGCTGCCTTCGCCGTCCACTCCGGATTCTAGCATGTACGCGTTTGCCTTCACACCATCCGGTTTGCCGAACAGCACGACCATCGGGTATAAGCAATAGATGCCAATATCCATAAGTGATCCGTTGGAGAATTCTGGCTTGAACGCGTTCAGCACCGATCCTTCCTTATATGCGTCATAGCGCGAAGAATATTGACACGCATTTCCAACAAACCGTCTAACAGGCCCGATTTTTTCTAAGCTGTCCCTTATCCTTTGAAAGTTTGGCACAATCGTCGATCGCATGGCTTCCATTAATAATACACCGTTCTCACGCGCCGCAAGCGCCATCGCTTCCCATTCTGCGCGGTTAGACGCTGCCGGCTTTTCCACTAGCACATGCTTATTATGCTTCATCATGATAATTGCCTGTTCCGCATGAAGTGAATTCGGGCTCGCGATATATACCGCATCAAATACATCGCTTGTGGCCATCTTTTCCAAATTGGTGAAGATAAATTCTGCGCCGTGTTTGTCAGCAAATTCCTTCGCCTTTTCATGTGTTCTGGAATAAACCGCAGTCAGCTTAAATTCCTCATTGCGTTTTGCAGAATCAATGAAACGTTCAGTGATCCAGTTGGTGCCTATAATAGCAAAGTTCATGTTTAGTATCCTTTCATACTCGATCATTCTTAATAGTGTTACACTATTAGCTAGACTTTCCATACTAAACATACCACAGGAAAAAAACATACTGCCAGAACGATACTTTGATATGATACTAAAAAATCACCAGGAGGATTAAATACATGCCAACATACCATAAACTAGTACGTGACCGCATCCCCGAGATCATCGGAAAAACAGGAAAAATTTTTCATACAGCTATATTAGGTGAAGTAGAATATAAGGATGCTTTAAAGAAAAAATGCTATGAGGAATTGGCCGAGTATGAGGCTGCCAAATCAAATGAAGAAGCAATTGAAGAACTGGCAGATCTACTAGAGTTATTGCATGCTTTAGCCAACGTTCATGGTGTGGGTATCGATGATGTTGAAGAATTGCGTCAGCAAAAGGCTGAAGAACGAGGAGAATTTCAAAAAAGAATTTTTCTTTTAGAGGTGGAACAATAACATAAAAACATTTGTCGAAAATAGTCGTCAAAAATAGGAGAAAATTGTAAATTTAACGGTAGACAGTTTTCTGAAAATTTTGTAATATATTCCTTGAAAGGAGGTATTTGGTCATATAGTTAAGGTGTTTAATAGGTAATTGGTAATATCTTTTTTTGAGAAACCATTTTAATTGGAGGCCAGTCTATGGAAGAGTTGCAGTTTGTGTCGGAGTATGAGATTTCTAAGGCCACAATAATGATTTTGCCCTATCTAAATAAGTATGGATTTCTGTATTCAGAAGTACGTGAGCTAGGCCGGACGGTATTTGTTGAAATGTCACCAATGGCTATTATTAAGGACAACTGCCTTCATTATGGCTCTACATATCAAGGGCGAATAGATGCTGTCCGCCAGCAAATCGGCAACCGGTCTCTTACTCCTGTGTTAATAAGCGAAATTTACGGTTTATGTTTCTTCCCTCTAGAATCACCATCTTCCATTCATTGCATCTGGGTATCTCAGCCTCATGTTAAAGCAGTGAAAGCCATTAATACAAAAAAATCCACCATGATCTTTCGCAATAAAACTTCCATCATTGTCCCGCAGTCTCGTCCTGCATTGTTATCTAAAATTCAAAAGACCGCTCAAATTCGCTGTGAACTTATGCTTCGTTTTAAAGAACTGGAAATTGATTTATCATGGCGTACATTTTGATGATTTAAATAAGAATTCCTTTAAGAGTTTGTGCAAGCTTAGTTGGTAAGCTTTATCCTAGGGGACACCGAATGGGGGGACAACTATGGAAGTGACAAGTATATTAAAGTCATACGAAATTCACTCCAGCACGATGGCTTTGCTGCCTTTTCAATCAGAAGGCGGAAAGACGATGACAGAGGTAATGGAGGAAGAGCGGACATTGTTTGTGGAAATGAGTCCTATTCGCATAATAATTGAAAGCTGTTTGTTCTTCGGTTCCACGTACGAAGGACAGCGCGACGCGGTCCGTCAGTCGATGGGCTATAGCAGCTTAGCGCCAATCATGATCAATGGACAGCTCGGCATTTTCTTCTTTCCGGTCGAGTCTCCGAAAAACATGACCTGCATCTGGCTGTCTCAGTCACATGTTCAGCGGATTGAGGCGAAGGAAACAGAGCTGAGCCGGGTGGTATTCCGCAACGGCGCACACATCCTCATTCCGCAATCCAGGTATTCTCTTGAAATGAAGCTGTTTAGGACCGCACAGTACCGCTTTATTTTAAGCGAGCGTGTCAGTGAGCGGATGATAAAATATTAGTATACAAGGCACCTGAATGTTGGTTTCAGGTGCCTTTTGGCCTTTTTATGCATGACGATTCACGAAAGGTAATACATATGAAACAAACCAAAAAAGGAGGAATATGTGAATGGTATCTTCTTGGATTACTCCGCTTGCCCTCTTCTTGCTGAATATGGGAGCCGCATATCTAATCATGAAGCCGACACTGTCATGGCGCACGCTCTTGTTCTATGCTGGTGTACTGGCGGTATCCATCCTGTATCCACTGGCGCTGTACGATGACCATGTGAACCCGGTTATCGGTGCGAACATCGGCCTTGGTCTCGCGTTCATGTTTGCCGCAGGCTGTTCCATTACGCTCATTATCCTTGCGCTTGTGCTGTATCTGCAAAGAAGCAAGGAAACAAGTGAAGAGTGAACGGTACAATCTTTTTAAGATTGACATGAAAGACAGCTAAAAGGTATGTAGCAAAATTTTAAGTGAATAAAGAGGAGGCATGCTGAATCAATCAGCATGCCTTTGATTATGCCTTTCTCTCGCTTTCTCATCGAGCTGCCGGACGAATGAATCTTTTCCGTTTATGTACGAGTCGGTAGTTTCTCATCTTTTTCAACTCCTGCATCTTTTCTTATCGTGTAAATAAAAAGGCAGACCATTTTTACGATGAAACCAAAAGAAGCCTGCAAAAGATCAGCAGGCTTCTTTGCACTATACGATGGTATAACTTTTTTGCAAGATGATTACTTGACGTGAAAAAAAGTTAACGTACATAGTGTAAGCGCAACTAAGGCTGACTTAAAGGTTTGGCGTCAGCCAAATTTTTTTAGGTTTTTAGGATGATTCTGATTCCGATTCAGAGTGTTCCTTTTGTCTGCTGTTATAAGCAACGCCGCAGGAACAACGGCTGTTTCCGCATAGTAAATGATATGCCGCAGGAAATTCCTGGTTGACAACCTGCACGGCTCGTGCGAAGGCCGCTGCATCTTCAGGCACAAAAGGCAGGGCATCAGCTTTTCTTTGTGAATCAATATTTGCGCCAGGCGGAACGAAACGGTTTCTTGGAATGCGTACGCCGTTCGTGACGACCGCGTTGTAAGCAATGAACACACCGTTTTCCACAATAGCATCATAAACAATGGAGTTAAAGCCGACAAACACCTTCTTACCAATAAAGCATGGTCCGTGTATGAGTGCGCCGTGTGTGATAGAAGCCTCGCTGCTGACAAAAATGGAATAGTTTCTGCCCTCTACCGTGATAAATCGATTCGTTAGACCGTGTAATATGGCACCATCCTGTATGTTTGTGTTCGGTCCGATGTGAAATGGCGTTCCTTCATCTGCCCGAATACTGACAAGAGGCGAAACGAAGACGTTTTTTCGGATGATCACATCACCGATTACACAGCTAAGAGGACTGATGAATGCCGTTTTATCAATGCTTGGATAAATAGCAACCGGGTTGAATGTCGTGATGGGATTCGGGCTGATAAACGGTTTAAAGCAATCAACTGAAGCATTCTGATCCAAATTATCCACCTACTATCCATTTTTCTACCTATGTTATGCCCCTTTATTAAATATGGAATCTTGGCCGCAATGGAAATGACGTATGCATAGGTATGAGTCGAATAGTAAATTTAATCGCACAAATTCAATGTGGATGAGTGTTTGGTGATGTTTTGCAAATCATTTCTAAAATAGGAGAAGCTTTTTGGAATTCCGTCAATTTTAGAAACAGCACTCTTCTCTCAAATTACATCTGTAATATTTTTGTAATAATTGTAACATTAAAGAGAGGCTTTATTTGGTGAGCATCACGTTAAAGGGTATTCACATGCTTATTCTTTGATTTTTTTTGATGGTGAACCCTTCCTATTCAGTTTTCTTTCAATTCGTATATTAACGAAATATGGAGTGCAGATACGAGATTTAACTGTCAGCAACTTGCTGTGAATTGTAACGAAATCATGCAATTGTAAATAACCGGTAACGTATAGAATGGATACTTACAGTAAAATAAAGGTAACGCATGAAAGGGGCAACAATATGCCTGAAACGATTACAAGTTACAATGATGTAATGGAAATGCTTGATTCCTTTTTAAGAGAGCCGATTGCATTTTGGGACGAGTTTTACCGTGACAGGGAAAAGCCAGTCCCCATATTCGCGAATGTTCCGGATGAAAATCTGGCAGCTTATGTTCAGGAGGGGAGGCTGTCACCTGGAAAGGTGTTAGATCTTGGCTGTGGAGCAGGGCGCAATGCTCTCTATCTTGCGGCTCAAGGCTTTGAGGTGGATGCTGTGGATCTGTCGGGTACATCACTGGAATGGGCGAGAGAGCGGGCAGAGAAATGTAACCTGTCTATCAATTTTTTACATGCCAATATCTTTAACATGGAGCTGAAAGATGCGGCATACGATGTAATCTATGATTCTGGCTGCTTTCATCACATTGCGCCGCATCGAAGAATTTCTTATAAGGAGTTACTAGACAAAGGACTGAAAACCGGCGGGCATTTTGGCATCACCTGCTTTGCTGCAGGAGGTAAGTGGGGAGGAGCAGAGCTATCAGACTGGGAAGTGTACAGAACAGGTTCTTTAATGGGAGGGTTAGGATTTACAGAAGAACGGTTAATCACTCTTTTCAGCACGTTAGAGCCTGTTGAAGTGCGAAGGATGAAGGACGTGAAAGAATCAGAAGAGCTGTTTGGCGCATCAGATTTGCTGGCAGGATTATTTAAAAGACGATAAAGATAAAACAAGAATGAGGGTGATGCCTTGAAAAAGATGATGATGCTGTTGATTCTTTTCGCAGTCCTTTACTTGATAGTCATTATTGTGCCTAGATGGCTTTTCCATGGCAACGGATTTTAGTGCATTTTTAAGTGATAGGAACTTCAAGGAGGAGTTCAAATGATCTATCTTTGTCTCGGTTATTTTCTTCCTGAAAAAGTAAAGGTTCTGCCAAAGAAAAAGGTGGACGATCTTATCCAGCAATGTCAGCCGCTGCTGAAGAGTCTATTTAAAACAGGTCATGTTGTTGCAGAAGATAGTATTGATTTGAAATATCAGAACTTTCCTTCATTTCGTGAGGAGGAGGGGTTGGTAAAAGAATATTGGATGGGAAGGGCATTCCTTATTGAAGCAGACACCATGGAGAATGCCATACGCTTGGCGTCCTTGCATCCAGCCACAGAAGTGCGCGAACGAAAACCATTAAACTATCACCTTGAAATACGACCGGTTCATCACTTTTTAACAAAAGAGTAAGCAACAAAGAGCGTCCAAAAGTATTGGGGACGCTCTTTGTTGTTTATGCGTTCTTCCTTTGATTGATGCACGTAGTGATAATAAAAAACAGCGCTTCCGCATACACATTTATTTGTGTGCAAATATGTTACAGCGGGAGTTGAACGTATGCCATCAAATAACCAAACGCGCTTAACAGGAAGAGTGATCTTTAAAGGCGATCCTGGATATGAAGAGGCACGACGAAACTGGAATCCTTACGTGAACACCTACCCTCTAGTTTTTGTATTCGCAAAAAATGCATTGGATGTGAGCCATGCCATAAAATGGAGCCGCGAGAATAATGTTCCGTTACGGATACGGAGTGGCCGCCATGCGCTCGATAAGTGCTTTAATAGTGTAAATGGCGGACTCGTTATTGATACATCCGATATGAATCAAGTAACCTTGGATAAGAAAAGAGGAATTGCCACAGTAGGGCCGGGGAACCGTGTGGGGCCGTTAGTGAAAAATTTGGCGCGTCAAGGATTTATGTCTGTTTTTGGAGACAGTCCAACAGTTGGAATTGGCGGAATAACGCCAGGAGGTGGGTTCGGCGTGCTGTCGCGATCCATAGGGCTAATCAGTGATAACTTGTTGGAAGTCAAAACAGTCGATGCGAACGGAAGGCTTCTTACGGCCAATGCGACAAAGAATGAAGATCTATACTGGGCGACAAGAGGAGGGGGAGGCGGAACGTTCGGCTATAACGTGGAATACACACTAAAAGTACATCGTGCCCCTGAGACCGCGACCGTCTTTGACATCGTATGGCCGTGGGAACAGCTAGAGGAAGCGTTTAAAGCATGGCAAAATGTGATGCCTTTTGCAGACGAACGACTTGGAAGCTATATTGAGCTTTTCAGTAAAGTGAACGGATTGGTTCATGCGACCGGGCTGTTTTTAGGTTCAAGCGCCGAGCTGCGAAAAATACTGCAGCCGCTCATTGATACCGGAACACCAACTAAAGTAGACATCCAAACGCTGTTTTATCCAGCGGTCATCGATTACCTCGATCCGCCTGAGTCACCTTTTGCCGATCAAAATTTTAAATTTTCGTCATCTTGGTCGAACTATCTATGGCCGGATGAGCCCATCGCGGTAATGAGGGAATTTTTAGAAGAATCACCAGGGACAGAGTCAAATTTTTATTTCACCAATTGGGGCGGTGCGATTGGCAGGGTGCCGAGCACCGCAACGGCTTTCTACTGGCGTTCTCCGCTGTTTTATACCGAATGGAACGCAACGTGGATGGAAAAGTCAGAAGAAGCGGCCGCTCTGGCATCTGTTGAACGTGTGCGCCAGCAGCTGAAGCCATATACGATCGGCTCTTATGTCAACGTACCTGACATCAACATCGAAAACTTTGGCGAAGCGTATTGGGGCGCTAACTTTGCAAGACTAAAAGGAATTAAAGCCAAGTACGACCCCAATAACGTATTTTGTCACCCGCAAAGCGTCCCGCCAGGTAATTAAACATGATATAGCTCCAAAGAAGGGGGGCCGGTACTGAGGTACCGGATCCCCTTCTTTGGTGTGCCCGGCATGGGTACAGGCTATAGGGTGTGAGTCCCGAACTGTGAAGGCAGTAGTAACAGTAGCTTAAGACAAGGTGGTGCGGGGCGACCCGCATAG